>NZ_JANNML010000119.1:0-9764 GCF_031397825.1 Nocardioides sp. | reverse complement strand
TGGACCCCGCCGACCCCGGCCGAGGACTCCACGGTCGACGAGCCGGCCCTGCCCGGTGAGGAGGTCCTGCTGGACCTCAACGAGCTGGCCGAGGGCCACGACTTCTTCTCGCTCGGCGGCTCGAGCATGCGCCCCGACGGGATGTGCCTGGCCTACGCCACCGACACGGTCGGCGACGAGCGCTACACCGTGCGCTTCAAGGACCTCGTCACCGGCGAGCTGCTCGAGGACGTCATCACCGGGGTGCTCGGCGGAGTCACCTGGGACCGCGCCGGGGAGAACGTCTACTACTCCACGGTCGACGAGTCCTGGCGCGCCGACAAGATCTGGCGCCACGCGATCGGGACCGACCAGGCTGTCGACGAGCTGGTCCTCCACGAGCCCGACGGCCGCTTCAACGTCGGCCTCGGTCGCACGCGCAGCGACCGCTTCCTGGTGATCGCGATCGGCTCCAAGGTCACCTCCGAGTGGCACGTCTTCGACGCCGACGCCCCGGAGCTCGGCTTCCAGGTCTTCTGCCCCCGCGCCGAGGGCGTGGAGTACTCCCTCGACCACGCCGTGATCGGCGGCCGGGACCGGTTCCTCGTGCTCCACAACGCGACCGGCCCCGACTTCGAGCTGGCCGTGACCCCCGCCGCGCCGACCACGGCCGACGGCTGGGAGCCGCTCATCGCCCACGACCCCGCCGTACGCCTCGAGGACGTCGACGCCTTCGCCGGCCACCTCGTCGTGCACCAGCGCAGCCAGGGCCTGACCCAGCTGCGCATCCTCGAGCTCGGCGACACCGGCGTCACCGACGACTACCTCGTGGAGTTCGACGAGCCGGTCTACACCGTCGGCTCGGGGGGCAACCCGACCTTCGCGCAGCCCGTGGTGCGCCTGGGCTACACCACGATGGCGATCCCCTCGTCGGTCTACGACTACGACGTGCGCACCCGCGAGCTCACCCTGCTGCGCCGCGCGCCCGTGCTGGGCGGCTACGACCCGGCCGACTACGAGGAGCACCGGCTGTGGGCCACGGCCGACGACGGCGAGCGGGTCCCGATCTCGATCGTCGCCCGCAAGGGCCTGCACGAGGCCGGGCCGGTCCCCGTGCTGCTCTACGGCTACGGCGCCTACGAGGCCTCCATCGACCCCTACTTCTCGATCGCCCGGCTCTCCCTGCTCGACCGGGGCGCGGCGTTCGCGATCGCGCACGTGCGCGGCGGCGGCGAGATGGGCCGACGCTGGTACGACGGCGGCAAGATGCTGCACAAGACCAACACGTTCTCCGACTTCGTGGCCTGCGCACGGCACCTGGTCCAGACCGGGTGGACCACGCCGCAGCAGACGATCGCCGAGGGCGCGAGCGCCGGCGGGCTGCTGATGGGCGCGATCGCCAACCAGGCGCCGGAGCAGTTCGGTGGCATCGTCGCCGGGGTGCCGTTCGTGGACAACCTGACCTCGATGCTCGACGCGACGCTCCCGCTGACCGTCACCGAGTACGACGAGTGGGGCAACCCCGAGGCCGACCCCGAGGTCTACGACTACATCGCCTCCTACGCGCCCTACGACAACGTGGAGGCCAAGCGCTATCCCCCGATCCTCGCCGAGACCTCCTTCAACGACACCCGTGTCCTCTACGTCGAGCCGGCCAAGTGGGTGGCCCGGCTCCGGGCCACCGCGACCGAGGCGGACGTGCTCCTGCGCACCGAGATGTCGGCCGGTCACGGAGGGGTCTCGGGGCGCTACAAGGCCTGGCACGACCGGGCGTTCTCCCTCGCCTGGATCCTCGACAAGATGGCGCTTGCCTGACCCAGCAGCGGGTACTGCTGAGAAGTCCCTGAGAAGTTGACGTTTCAGCAACTCCGGGGCAATCCGAAGCGTCCTTCATACCGAAGGCTCTACAAAGGGACCGGGAATCCTCTGTCCCCCACGGGCGTTGGGATTAATGCTGGGGTGCAAGGTCACCCCGCAAGATGAGGAGGGTCCCCATGGCTGCACGGACCACTACGGTCACCCGCGAGATCGAGGGACGCGACAGCGTCGGGCTCTACCTCGACGAGATCGCGCGCACTCCTCTGCTCGACGCGGCCTCCGAGGTCGAGCTCTCCAAGACGATCGAGGCCGGCCTCATGGCCGAGGCCCTCATCGCCGAGGGTCGCGTCGGTCGCCGCAAGGGCGGGGCCCCCGGCTCCGCCACGCTGGAGGAGCTGGAGTGGATGGCGGAGGAGGGTCGCAAGGCCGTCGACCTGTTCATCTCCGCCAACCTCCGCCTCGTCGTCTCGATCGCCCGCAAGTACGGCCGGGCGCAGATGCCGATGCTGGACCTGATCCAGGAGGGCAACACCGGCCTGATCCGCGCGGTCGAGAAGTTCGACTACACCAAGGGCTACAAGTTCTCCACCTATGCGACCTGGTGGGTGCGACAGGCCATCACGCGCGGCATCGCCCAGCAGGCCCGCGTCGTGCGCCTGCCCGTCCACGTGGTCGAGGAGCTCAACCAGGTGGGTGGCGCCCGACGCACGCTGGAGCGTCAGCTGGGCCGCGACCCCGACCCGCAGGAGATCGCGATCGAGCTCGGCATGGGGCTCGAGCGGGTGCTCGACCTGATGGCGTGGGGGCGCGAGCACGTCAGCCTCGACTCCCCCGTCGACGAGGACGGCGACACCTCCCTCGGTGACCTGATGGCCCAGGAGACGGCTCCGGGCCCCGACCTCACGGTCCTCGACGTCGAGTCCCGCGACCGGCTCAACTCGCTGGTCGGCCAGCTCGACGAGCGGGCCGCCGACATCATCCGCGCGCGCTACGGCCTCGTCGACGGACGTCAGCACAAGCTGGCCGACATCGGCGTCAAGCACGGCATCTCCGCCGAGCGCGTGCGCCAGCTCGAGCGGGAGGCGCTGCAGAAGCTGCGCCGCCTCGGCGACCCGGACCTCGCCGCCTGACCCTGCTCCCAGCGCCAGCCGGCACCACCTCAGAGCCCCCGCCCCGGCGGGGGCTCTGCTGCGTCACGGCCCACCCGTTGGCTAGCCTGAGGCGGGTGAGGATCGAGCTCGACGACCTGGGCGGCGCCGAGGTCGTGGCCTTCCTGGAGGACCACGTCGCCCAGCTGCGTGCGGTCACCCCGCCCGGCAGCAGCCACGCCCTGGACCTCGACGGGCTGCGCTCGGTCGACGTGCGCTTCTGGGCCGCCCGTGACGGCGACGAGCTCCTCGGCTGCGGGGCTCTCAAGGCCCTCACACCCCAGCACGTCGAGCTCAAGTCGATGCGCACCGCCGCCCACCGCACCCGCGAGGGCATCGCGACGCAACTGCTCGTCCACCTCCTCGGGGAGGCGCGCACCGCCGGCTTCTCCCGGATCAGCCTCGAGACCGGGTCGTTCGCCTTCTTCGCGCCGGCCCGGGCGCTCTACGCGCGCCACGGATTCGTCGAGTGCGAGCCCTTCGGCGCCTACGCCGCCGACCCCGAGAGCACGTTCATGACCCGGGAGCTGTGAGCCCGCTCGTGAGTGCGGCGTGGACCTCGGCGACGCGCGTGCGCAGCTGCTCGAGCGTGCCGCTGTTGTCGATGACGTGGGTGGCGATCGCGAGCCGGTCCTCGCGGGTGGCCTGCGCGGCGATCCGCGACTCGGCGTCCTGCCGTGTCCAGCCCCGGTCGCGGAGCATCCGCTCCACCTGGACCTCGGTGGGGACGTCGACGACCACCACGGCGTCGAAGGTGTCCGCGCGACCGGACTCCGCGAGCAGCGGGATGTCGTGCACCACGACCGCACCCTCGGGAGCCGCCTCCTCCAGCGCCACGATCCGCTCGAACACGAGCGGGTGGATGATCCCCTCGAGCGTGCGTCGCTTCTGCTCGTCGTTGAAGACCACGGCCCCCATGGCAGGTCGGTCCAGGTCGCCCTCGGGCGTCAGCAGCGCGGGCCCGAAAGCCTCCACCACCGACGCCAGCCCGGCGGTGCCGCGCGCGACCACCTCCCGCGCGAGCTTGTCCGCGTCGATCACGACCGCCCCGAGCTCGCTGAGCATCGCCGAGACCGTGCTCTTGCCCGACGCGACCCCACCTGTCAGTCCCACCCTCATGGCGTCACCGTACGACGGCGGCCGGCACCTCGTTCGTCGCGGTCGCCAGGCAGACCTCGTCCCACGGGGTCGCCTCGAGCCTCGCCCTGATCGACTCCGAGCTCGACCTGCACGTTGCCACCATCGCGTCGGTTCCATCGTGGCGGCGCGACTCCCGCTGGTGGACACGCTCCTTGACTCAGAGGACCTTGCGGAGCTCGGGGTCCACACGCCACAGTGAAATCATGCGTCGTACCCACGCGGCCCTTGCCCTCGCCACACTCCTCGTCGTCTGCGCCGGCGCCGGCGGCGTCGCCGTCGGCCGCTCCGGCTCGTCCGACGCGGGCGCCCGCGCGTGCCTGAGTGACAGGGGGGTGCTCGTGCTCGCACGGGCCGGCGGCACGTGCCCGGGCGGCACCACCAAGACGACCATCGGACGGCGGGGCCCTGTCGGTCCGCGCGGCCTGACCGGCCCGACCGGCGCTCCCGGGCCGGCCGGTCCAGGCATCGTCGTCGTGTCCTCGTTCCTGCCGACGTCGCCGACCGCCAACCCGCAGCCGCAGACGGAGATCGGCAGCCTCGGCGACCTGACGGTGACGGTCGCGTGCTCCGCCGCCAACGGCACGACCGACCAGCTCTTCCTGGTGCCCGACACGACCGGGACGGTTCGCGGGGTGGCCGCCAAGGGCAACAACAGCAATGCGCTCGTGGGGCAGCGGATCGACACGACCCTGTCGGCCACGACGCCGGTCTTCACGACCACCTCACCCGGGCCGTCGATCAACACCAGCTCCTTCGGGCCCGTCGTCGTGACCACCCCGACCCAGCAGGTCGTCGTCCAGCTCTCGATGGTCACCAAGTTCACCGGGCTGGGTGACCCGGACGGCTGTCGCATCGACGGCTCCTTGACTCCTGCCTCCTGAGGGACTGCTCAACACTCGACCAGTGCTGAGCAGGACACGGGCGGCTCCTTGCGCATCCCGATCAGCATCCTGGGCTACCTCGAGCTGCAGCCAGCCGCGCCGGCTCGACGTCGGCCTGCGCCTGCCGGAGGTGCCGGTCACGGTGCCCGGGGAACGGGACATGATGGAGCGGGTCGTGAGGTTCGTACGCCAGGATGGAGCCATGACGAGGACGGACGACGGCCACCTGCACCGAGGCGTCCTCGACCACGACGCCCACGCCGCCCAGCTCGTCGACCAGCTCTCCGTCGACCTCGGGCTCGAGCCGGGCGCATGAGCGCTCCGGACCTGCGCGAGGGCTCCCGGGTCGCCCTCCTGGTCCCGGGCTCGCTCGACTACCTCGCTGCGGTCCACTCGCTGCTGGCCCGAGCGATCATCCCGATCCCGCTGGATCCGCGACTGACGGCCCACGAGCGCGAGCGGATCCTCGCGCACCTGGCTCCCGACCTGGTCGTCGAGGACGCGGTCGGCCTCGCCGCCGTCACGACCGCGGACCGCGGACTCCCCCGGGCCCGACCGATGCACGTCACCAGCGGCACCACCGGCACCCCCAAGGGCGTCTTCAGCGGGGTGCTCGACGATGCGGCCGCCGCCGCCCTGGTGGCCGAGGAGCGCGACCTGTGGGGCTTCCGCGCCGACGACGTCCACCTGGTGCTGAGCCCGCTCTACCACTCCGCTCCCCTGCGCTTCGCCCTCGGCACGACGCTCGCGGGCGGCCGGGTGGTCGTCCCCGGACCGTTCGACCCGGCCCGCGTGACCGCGTCGATCGAGCGCGACCGGCCGACCTCGGTGTTCTGCGTGCCGACCCACCTGCGACGGCTCTTCGCCTACTGGGACGAGGTCGGCACCCCCGACCTGTCGTGCTTCCGGCTGGTCGCCCACGCCGGCGCCCCGTGTCCGCCGGAGGTGAAGCGGCGCCTGCTCGCCGACTTCCCGGACGGCTCCACCTGGGAGTTCTACGGCTCCACCGAGGGCCAGTTCACGGCCTGCCGCAGCGAGGAGTGGCTCGAGCACCCCGGCACCGTCGGTCGCGCGCGCCCCGGTCGCCACCTCTCGGTCGACGACGACGGCACGATCTGGTGCGTCGTGCCCGAGCACGCCCGTTTCACCTACTTCCGCGACCCCGACAAGACCGCTGCGGCCTGGCGCGACCTCGGCGAGGGGCAGCGCGCCTTCACCGTCGGCGACCACGGCCGCCTCGACGACGAGGGCTACCTCTACCTCGACGGTCGCCGCGAGGACCTGATCATCAGCGGCGGCGTCAACGTCTACCCGCTGGAGGTCGAGCTGGTGCTCGGCGAGCACCCGGGCGTCGACGACGTCGCCGTCTTCGCCCTCCCCGACGACGCCTGGGGCCAGCGTGTCTGCGCAGCCGTCGTCGGTCCCGCCACCGAGGCCGAGCTGGACGCCTACGCGCGCGAACGCCTGGCACCGCCGAAGAGGCCCAAGACCTGGGTGCGGCTCGACGAGCTGCCCCGCACCCTGACCGGCAAGGTGCGACGCGACGAGCTCAGCAGGCGAACTGACGGCGGTACTGCTGAGGACTGACCCCGCGCACCCGCGTGAAGTGGTGGCGCAGGGTGGCGGCGTTGCCGAACCCCACGGCATCGGCGATCTGGTCCACGGAGTTGTCGGTGCGCTCGAGCATCTCCTCGGCCAGCTGCAACCGCTGGGAGGTCACCCAGGCGTGCGGGGTCGTGCCGGTCTCGTCGCGGAAGCGGCGGGCGAACGTGCGCGGCGACATGTGCGCCTTGCGGGCCAGGGTCTCCACGTCGAGCGCCTCGGCGAGGTTCTCCTGGGCCCAGGAGAGCACCGCTCCCAGGGTCTCGGCCTGGTAGTCGACGACCTGCCGGGCGATGAACTGGGCCTGCCCACCGTCGCGGTGGGGCGCCACCACGATCCGACGCGCCGTGGTGGCCGCCACCCGCGCCCCGAAGGTCTGGCGGACCAGGTGCAGCGAGGCGTCGATCCCGGCCGCGCTGCCCGCGCCGGTCAGGACGTTGCCGGCCTGGACGTAGAGGACGTCGGGTCGCACGATCGCCCCGGGATAGCGCTGCGCCATCAGGTCGGTGTAGCGCCAGTGCGTCGTGCACTCCTTGCCCTCGAGCAGCCCGGCCTCGGCGAGCAGGAACGCGGCGCTGCAGTGGGCATAGACGATCGCCCCCCGGTCGTGGGCCGCGCGCGCGACGTCGAGCACCGCCGGGTCGAAGTCGAGGAAGTCGAAGCGCGGGGAGAAGCAGACCAGGTCGGCGTCCTCGGTCGCCTCCAGCCCACGGTCGACGTGCAGGTCGAAGCCGGCCCGGCCGCGCACCCGCCCGGGCCGGGGGGTGCAGACCCGGAAGTCGAAGACCGGGTTGTCGTCCTCGGGGTGGTAGGGCTCGCCCCAGACCTCGACGAGGGAGCCGAGCCCGAACGGCTCGGCCCCGTCCTGCACGATCACGGCCACGGTCTGCATGGCGCGACCCTAGCCCAGCGATGGCAGGAAGTCGATCAACAGCGTCATTCCTGCCACTGGTGGCAGTGATGCGCCGAGAGCATGATTGCTGCCATGACTCTCATGATCGCCCTCCTGGCCCTCGCGGTCGTCGCCCTGGTCGCGACCCTCCGCTCCGTCCTCCACGACGGGCCGGCGCGCCCGCCCCGCTCGCACAGCGTCGACCCGGACTTCCTGCCCCCGTCGTCGCGCACGGCGTTCGACCGTGCCGCCTGACCCGCCCTCCCTCCCGCACGCCGAAGGCCCGGCCCCCCTGGTGGGGAGCCGGGCCTTCAGTTGCGGTGGGGCTAGGCGATCAGGCCTGGCCGCCGGTCAGCTTCTCGCGCAGAGCCTGGAGCGCCTCGTCCGAGGCGAGCGAGCCGCCCTCGGCAGCGCCACCCTCCTCGGCGTCGACGTCGCCACCGGAGGAGTACGTCGTGGCCTCGCCGGCCTCGACGTCAGCCTGCTTGGCCTCGGCCTGCTGCTTGACGTGCGCCTCCCAGCGAGCGTGCGCCTTGGCGTACTGCTCCTCCCAGACGGCACGCTGCTCGTCGAAGCCCTCGAGCCACTCGCCCGTCTCGGGGTCGAAGCCGTCGGGGTAGACGTAGTTGCCCTGGTCGTCGTAGGTCGCCGCCATGCCGTAGAGCGTGGGGTCGAACTCCTCGACGTCGGCCGCGGTCGCGGTCTCGTTGGCCTGCTTGAGCGACAGCGAGATGCGACGACGCTCGAGGTCGATGTCGATGATCTTGACCATGACGTCGTCGTTGACCTGCACGACCTGCTCGGGGATCTCCACGTGGCGCTCGGCCAGCTCGGAGATGAGCACCAGACCCTCGATGCCCTCCTCGACGCGCACGAACGAGCCGAAGGGCACCAGCTTGGTGACCTTGCCCGGCACGATCTGGCCCATCTGGTGGGTGCGGGCGAAGTGCTGCCAGGGGTCTTCCTGCGTGGCCTTGAGCGACAGCGAGACGCGCTCGCGGTCCATGTCGACGTCGAGGACCTCGACGGTGACCTCGTCGCCCACGGTGACGACCTCGGAGGGGTGGTCGATGTGCTTCCAGGACAGCTCCGAGACGTGGACGAGACCGTCGACGCCGCCGAGGTCCACGAACGCACCGAAGTTGACGATGGAGGACACGACACCCTTGCGGATCTGACCCTTCTGGAGCTGGGTCAGGAAGCCGTGACGCACCTCGGACTGGGTCTGCTCGAGCCAGGCACGGCGCGACAGGACCACGTTGTTGCGGTTCTTGTCGAGCTCGATGATCTTGGCCTCGAGGACCTGGCCCACGTAGGGCTGCAGGTCGCGCACGCGACGCATCTCGACCAGCGAGGCGGGCAGGAAGCCGCGCAGGCCGATGTCGATGATGAGGCCGCCCTTGACGACCTCGATGACGGTGCCCTCGACGACGCCGTCCTCCTCCTTGACCTGCACGATGGTGCCCCTGGCGCGCTCGTACTGGGCGCGCTTCTTGGACAGGATCAGACGGCCTTCCTTGTCCTCCTTCTGGAGGACGAGGGCCTCGACCTGGTCGCCGACCGAGACGACCTCGGACGGGTCGACGTCGTGCTTGATGGAGAGCTCGCGCGAGGGGATGACACCCTCGGTCTTGTAGCCGATGTCGAGCAGGACCTCGTCGCGGTCGACCTTGACGATGGTGCCCTCGACGATGTCGCCATCGTTGAAGTACTTGATCGTCAGGTCGATGGCGGCCAGGAAGTCAGCCTCGGACCCGATGTCGTTGATCGCGACCTGGGGCGCGTCGTAGTCCTGGTGAGCAGCAAATGTGGTCAAGAGAATGGATTCCTCGGGGTGGACAGAAGTCGAGTGAGCGCGCGAGAAGCCCGGTTTCGCTGGAGATCACCCGAAGGAGAGGTAGCGAGCCGAGATCCGCTCCGTATGGGACGACGGCAGACCTCTGGCGCAGTGTCCGACTCTACGCGCCCGGTCGCGGGGTGTCGAAACCAGGATCGCGGGCCCTGACGGCGTCGGACAGCGGGTCGCGCATCGGGTCACGCAGCAGGTCGCGCAGCAGGTCGTGGGCCCGCTCCGCGACGGGGTTGGCCCCACGTCGGGCCGCCAGGTCGACCAGCGCCCACAGGTCGGCGGCCCGGGCCAGCGCGAGAGCCTCGCCGGGCGCGGTGCCGCGCCGCTCGGCGTACGACGAAAGGACGGCCTCGCGGTAGGCCGGCTGCTGCTCGAACCGCAGGACGTTGCCGAGGTCGGTGAAGGGGTGGCCGGCGTGGGCGTACTCCCAGTCGACGAGCCCGGTCACCTCGAGG
>NZ_JANNML010000107.1:0-54711 GCF_031397825.1 Nocardioides sp. | reverse complement strand
CGGCCCCCGGGGTTTTGCACACCACCCCCACGGGGGGGGCGGTGGCCCCTGGGTTGGGTCACAAAACCGCAACCCCCGGAGCCGAGGACCGGCCTCAGTCCGGCGCCCAGCAGCGGCCGTAGGTCTGACCGGCGGCCCACTGCTCCTTGCTCGGCCCCTCGTAGCCCCACTGAAAGTTGAGCGCGTCGTCGGCGACCGAGCGGCCGGCGTCCTCGCAGGGCGTCTGGCCGGCGTCGCGAACGGCCTCGACGCCGGGGTAGCGCCCCTCCTCGAAGGGCACGACCTCGATCGCGCGCCACGAGTGCGGCTGGGAGCACAGGACCCGCTCGAAGTCGGGGGAGTCGGGGTCGTCGGTGCCGCACATCGCCCAGCGCTCGCGCCCCCCGGGCTGCGAGAGCACGTCGGAGAGGCGTCCGGTCAGCGGGGCGAGGGCGTCCTGGCCGGCGACGGCGATGACGTCGCAGCGGAACCAGTCGGCGCCGGCGTCGGACTGCTCGACGGTCGGGGTGAACCACACGGCACGCAGCATGCTCAACCGTCGGTCACGCAGCGTCCCGCCCACGAAGTCGGCCAACCCCGCGGGGCAGGCCTCGGCGACCTGGGCCATCACCCGCTCCGAGTCGACGGCGAGCAGGTGGCCGTCGACGACGGTGTCGAGGGTGCCGACCGCGAAGGTCATCGAGGTGTGGGTGCCGTCACAGTCGGTGGTGCGGGCGGCCGTGGTCGGGGCGAGGGCGTCGTCGAAGGCCAGCCGGTAGCACGCGCGGTCCTCGGGAGGGGGCACGGGCGTCGCCGACGGGCGCTCGACGGGTGCGGTCACCGACGGTGCGGCTTCCGGCGACTCCGAGGAGGACCCGTCCGTGCAGGCGCCGAGGAGGAGCGTCAGCCCCGTCACCGGCAGCAGCAGCAGGCGAGCACGACGACGCAGCATCAGTCGGGGGTCCTCGCCCAGCAGACCGAGCGACGGTTGCCCGCCTCCCACTCCGCCTCGTGGAACCAGGTGTAGCCGAAGTCGTAGTCGACGGGGTAGTTGAGCCACGCCCCGACGGAGTCGGAGCAGAAGTCGCGGGTGGTGACCTCGGCGACGCGATCACCGGGGTAGGGGTCTGAGGGCTCGCCCAGCTTGATCGTGGTGACCGCACGCCAGTCGTGCTTCTCGCTGCACGGGATCTTCAGCGAGCCACTCACCGACTCGCCGGCGACACACACCATCCAGCGGTCCGAGGGTCGCCCGAGCAGCAGGCCCTCGGCGGTGTCGGGCAGGTCGACGTACTTCTCGCTCTGCTCACCGCCGCCGACGACGTCGCAGCGGTACCACCGGGCGCCGTCGTCCCACGCCTTCTCGGACGGGCGGAACCACGCCCAGCTCACGACCGTGCGCATCACCAGGCTCTCGTCGGCACCGAGGAACTTCTCGAACTTCGAGGAGCACGTGTCGTAGGCGAAGGACCCGAGCTCGGCGGAGTCGTAGTCGACGTCGTCGAGCTCCGGGGGCAGCTCACCGACGGCATAGGTCTGCGCCGTGTGCCGCTCGGTGCACTCGACGACCGTCGTCGCGTTGCTCGGCATCGCGACGTCGTCGGGGGTGAGCTGGCGGCACGCACCGAGCTCGGGCACCTCGACGGAGTCGACCTGGTCGGGATCGGTGTTGCGGCCCTGCGCCTCCTCGGCACAGCCCGCGAGCACCGCGACGGACACGAGTCCCAGCAGGGGCATCACGGCCCGTCGGAGCCATGGGTGGACCACCGCGTTCCCTCCCTGGAGCTGCGACCTGACGACGAGCCTGATCGTACCTCCGCCCCGCAGGATCAGCGCACGGTGATGACCCGGACGGACCTGCTCCCGTCCCCTGCGACGACGACCAGGGAGGCGCGGTCGATCCGACCGGAGCGCAGCGCCGCCGCAGCGGCACCCTCGGCCCTCAGCCGTACGACGTGCCGCCCGGCCGCTACGCGGGTCACGGTCCGCGCGAGCACCGCGCCCTTGCGCAGGCCGGTGCCCGGGACGCGCGAGGCCGCCACGAGCCGCACCGTGAACGTGCGCGCCTTGACGGTGCGCAACGGGATGCTCACGACCGTCCGCGAGCCGGAGCCCGCAACGCTGCCGGTCGAGCCGGCTGCGAAGCCGGGGCTGGTGGGTCCGGTGCTGGTGCTGACCCGGAACGTCGCCGAGCCTGCGTCGTCAGCGGTGTCCGCGTCGGTGCTGCTGGTGCTGACGTGCGCGGTGTTCACGACGTCGCGCACCGTGGTCTCGGCGCCGGTCTGGATGCCCATGCACAGCAACCCGATCCGCGCCGTCAACGGGGCCGACGTCGGGTTGTGGAAGCGGAAGACCCGTGTCTTGGGCTGCGGATCGTTGCCGAGGGAGACGAGGCCACCGTCGAGGTCCCACGAGGCGACGATGCCCTTCTCCAGGTCCTCGCAGGTCAGCTGCTGCTCCACGGTCGCTCCCGGCGGCACCACCACGGTGCCGTCGAGCTGGTGCAGCGCCAGGTTGTGCGCGTGCCCGGCGGCGGTGCCCAGCGAGGTCGAGAGGCAGCGGATGCCGAAGGACACGTCCGCCGACGTGGGCACGTCGACCACGAAGCGCCAGCCCGTCGCGCTGCGCTGGCTCGTGCGCACGACGCCGCCGCCTGCGGTGAAGGTCCACCCCGGCGCGATGGCGACGCGACCGGCGCCGCAGGTGAGGTCGGTGGTCCAGCTCCCGGCGGCGTAGGTCGCCGTCGAGGTCACGGGCGACGACACGAGGACCGCGTGCGTGTGGTCCTCGCCGGTCACGGTGGTCGTGCTCAGGCACACGACGGTGACCTTTGCCTGCACCTGCCCGGTCGCGCCGTTGCGCACGGTCCCGGTCCAGCCCGCACCGTCGGCGGTCGCCGCGCTGGCGAGCACGGCTGCGTCGGCAAAGCCGCCGGTGCCCTGGTCGACGGAGTCGAGCCGGACGCTGCCGTCGGTCGCGAGGTAGCCGGCCGGGCAGGACGCCGTCGAGCTGCTCGTCTGGCCGCCCGCGAGGCTGAGGTTGGTCTCGGTCTTGGTGACGTCGATCTGGTGGCTCGTTCCGGTGGTCGTGGCGCTCACGGGGTCGACCCGGACGGTGACGGTGACGACCCGGGAGCCGCCTGGAGGCACGTTGCCGAGGGTGCAGGACACGTTCTGCCCGACGGCGGTGCACGGGGAGCCGCTGGTCGAGACATACGTCGTGCCCCCCGGCAGCGCGTCGCTGACGACCACGTCGTCAGCCGTGCCCGGACCGGCGTTGGCGACGGTGAGGGTGTAGGTCACCAGGTCGCCGGGGGAGGCCGTCGTGGTCGTCGTGGTCTTGGTGATCGACAGGTCGGAGCCGCCCGCGACGACGGGAGTGTCGGTTGCGGCCGCGTTGTTGCCGGTGTCGATGTCGGGCTCGCTCGTGGAGACCACCGCGTTGGTGACCACCGAGGTGGGGGCGGCGGCGCCGGAGGCGACCGTGGCCTGGATCGCGATGGTGGGCACCACGGCGCCGGCGCCGACGGTGCCGAGGTCACAGACCACGTCGTCACCGTCGAGGTAGCAACGCGGGTCGAGCGTCCCGGCGACCACGGTGAGCCCGGTCGGCACGGCGAAACGGACGATCGAGTCGGCAGCCGGCGAGGTGCCGGCGTTGAGGACGTCCAGCAGCCACGTGTACGTCGATCCGGGGACGAGCGTCGCGGGGTCGCCCTGCACGTGGTTGGTGATCCGCAGGTCGACCGGCTTGACGTCGACCGACGAGGTGGCGGTGTCGTTGCCCGTCGTCGGGTCGTTCTCGTGGGCGTGCACGGTGGCGCTGTTGGTCAGCGTGCTGCCAGCCGTCCCGATGTCGGGGCGTGTGGTGATGTGGATCGTGGCGCTGGCGCCGGACGCGAGGGCGCCCACCGTGCACGTGACCGTGGACGCGCTCGGCACGCTGACGCACCCCGGGTCGGCCGACACGAAGCTCATCCCGGGCGGGAGGTGGTCGACCACGGTGGAGCCGGTGGAGCGCGAGGGGCCGTGGTTGGTCACACTCAGCGTGTAGCTCACGGACCCGCCGACGACGACCGAGGCCACGTCCGCGGTCTTGGCGAGGGACAGGTCGGTCACGGCGACCGTCGGAGCGCTGTCGACCGTGCTGTTGTTGCCGACCAGGCCGTCACCGCCTCCGGTGACGGTCACCGTGTTGGCGACCGTGGCCGGGGCGCTGTCGGTGACCGTGGCGGTGAGTTCGATGCCCGGGAAGGCCGCGCCCGGTGCCAGGGCATCGGCCCGGGTGCAGGTGATCGTGCCGGCGGACTGCGAGCAGGTCCAGCCGCTGCCGACGGCGCTGACGAAGGTCAGCCCGGCGGGCAGGGTGTCCTGGACGGTCGCGGTGCCCTGCGACGCAGCAGGCCCGACGTTGCTGACGCCCAGCGTGTAGGTGACGTCCGCCCCCAGCACCAGCGAGCCCGTGTGGGTCTTGGTGACAGCCAGGTCCGGGCCTGCGACCGTCGTGGTCGCCGACGAGGCGGCGGTGAGGGCCGTCCCGAGGCTGGCGGAGTTGAAGCTGGCGGTCGCGGTGTTCGCGATGGTGGTCCCGTTGGCGACGGCCGGCACCGGTCCGTCGACGACCACGTCGAAGACCAGGGTGTAGGTCTTGCCGACGCCGATGGTCCCGCCGGCGCTCGCGCTCGCGCCGGATCCCAGCCGGGCGACGACACGGTCGTTGGCGACGTCGTACTCCGCCACGTCGTCTCCGCTGATGTCGGTGCGCGGCGTGGCGCTGCCGTCCGGTTGGGTGACAGAGATGGAGCCGGGCTTGTAGGTCGTGTCGGCGGGGACCGGGTCGCGCAGCACGAAGCCGGCCGCGCCGTCCTGGCCGTTGTTGACGCCCGACACGGTGTAGCGCAGCGTGTCGCCCTGCTCGACCAGTCCGCCGTTGACGTCGGTGACGGTCTTGGTCTGCACGATCTTGGGTGCGTAGAGGTCGGTCGCGAAGGTCACGACCCCGGGTGCGTAGACGTCCCCGGAGGACGTGAGCCCGATCGTCGCGCTGGTCGCACCGTTGGAGATGTAGGTGTTGCCGACGGTCAGCATGGACTGGTCGAAGCCGAGGTTGTTGGCGTAGCTCGGGCTGTTGCCCGTGCGCAGCACTCCGCCGCGGCTGATCTTGGAGTCGAAGAAGTTGGTGGCCGGGTGCTGGGCGTCGCTCAGGGCGATGCCGTTGAGCGTGGCGCTGTCGCCGACCAGGCCGAGGTCACCCTCGTAGGTCACGAAGCCGACGGTGGTGCTGACAGTGCCGGCGGGTGGGGTCTGGAAGCCGCTGACCGAGATCGTCCCGGAGCCGCTGCCGTTGATCGACTTCAGGCCGTCGAAGACCGTGAGGTTGCGGGCGGGCTGGCTCGTGTCGCGGTAGGCGACGACGAGCGACCAGCCGCCGAGGCGGTCCGCGCCGGTGCCGGTCTGCAGGTTGGCGACGGTGTAGACCCCGTTGCCGGCCGCCGCGACACGGGCGGTCACGTCGGCGAAGCCCTGGTAGATGATCGCGCCGTCGTCGACGGTGGTCGCGGTGATCGTCGAGTAGGCGGCGTCGCCGGGAGCCCTGAGCTTGACGGTGCCACGGGCTGCGGCGCTGGGCGCGGCCGACCCTCCGGACCCCGCGGTCACCTCGCCGCCCCAGTAGAGACCCGCGAACAGCACGGTCGCCCCCGACGGCAGCGCCAGGGTCGAGCGGCTGGAGTTGAAGGTCGTCGCGTCGCTGTCGACATCGACGTAGACCATCGAGTAGGCGTTATTGTTGTTGGCCGCGTTCGCCGTCGCCGTCGGTCCTGCGGCCGTGGCGGTGGTGCATCCGGACGCGGCCGTGTTGCAGGTCATCACCGTGTTGCCGACGATGTCGATGTCGCCGGTGTCGTTGGTGGTGAAGCGGGCCGCGAAGTTCCGGTCGGCGGCCGTGGCCGCCGGTGTGGGAAGGACGGCGAACGCCCCGAGCACGAGAAGGAGGATGGTCACTGCACGGGCCCAGGTCATGCCCGAGAGCCCCCTCGTCGCTGACATGGGGGAAGCATGAGGGCACACGGTGTCCGGACCTGAGACGTCGTACCGAACCGTGGCAGGACCGTGGACTAGGTAACAACCACGGCCTGATCCTGTTACCTGGGCGTGGAGCTCCGCCGGGGGATGACTAGACGGGTTCGACCAGCGCCGCCAGGGTCCCGCCGAGCTCGTACGCCGCGTCCCGCTGGTCGGCGCCCACGTCACCGAGGACCTCGAGCACCGGCGCGGCCTGGGTCCAGGGCAGGGCCTGGACGATCGACTGGACCGAGCGGACGGCCCCCGTGGTGTCGTAGCGACCGTGCACCCACAGCCCGTAGGGCAGCTTGCCCCGACCGGACGCGCCCGCGGAACCGTCCTCGCCGAGCTCGCCACCGGCCTCGAGGAACACGGTGTCGAAGAAGTGCTTGAGGGCTCCGGACATGTAGCCGAAGTTGGCCGGGGTCCCGAGCAGGATCCCGTCCGCCGCCGCCACGTCGGCGGCGCTCGCGTCCAGGGCGGAGCGAACGACCACCTCGACACCGGTGACCGCGTCGTCGCGGGTGCCCGCGACGACCGCCTCGGTCAGCGCCCGCACGGTGTCCGTGGGGGAGTGGTGGACCACCAGCAGTCGAGCCACCACGGTCCTCAGGTGGCCATGAACAGGATGGAGTCCCGGTCGTAGTCGCGCCCAGGGTGCTCGGAGGCCAGGTGGGCCTGGGTGCGCTCGACGAGGTCGTCCTCGTCGGTGCCGCGGATGACGGTGCCGCAAGGGCAGGCGAGGGTGGTCTTCATGCGTCCACTGTGCCATCGGGCAGCGGGGCGTGAGCCGAGGTCCACACGTTCACCCCATCGGGTGAACCCGCAGGCCAGCACCCGGGCCTGTCTCCTGCCAGGGTTGCACCGTGCCCGAGACCGCCCCTCCGACCACGCCCCAGGCATCCTCGACCGGTGCCCCGACAGACGGGTCGACGGCGTCGACGCTCGCCCTGTCCGCCCGGGAGGCCCAGGTCATCGGTCTGATCGTGCAGGGGCTGTCCAACGACGAGATCGCCGCGACAGTGTTCCTGAGCATCAACTCGGTCAAGACCTACATCCGCACCGCCTACCGCAAGATCGGGGTCACCCGGCGCGCGCAGGCCGTGGTGTGGGGCATGACGCACGGCTTCGCGCCCGACCAGGGGAATGGGTCGCGGCCGGACTAGGTTGAGTCGGCTCCGAGGAGGTGAGTCGATGACCGATGCCGTCGTGTTCCTGGTGGCAGGCCTGTGCCTGCTGCTGGCTGTCGTGCTGCCCCAGGCGCTGCGCCGGGTCGCCGTCTCCGCGCCGATGGTCCTGGTCGGCATCGGGCTTCTGATCGGGCTGTTCCCCATCCCCGAGTCGCTCTCGCTGGACCCCGAGTCCGACCGCGAGCTGGTCCTGCACGTCACGGAGCTCACCGTCCTCGTGGCGCTGATGGGGGTGGGCCTGGCACTCGACCGACCCCTGCGCCCACGCATCCGCCGCACCTGGGGCTACTGGTCACCCACGTGGCGCCTGCTCGCGATCGCCATGCCGATCACCATCGGCCTGGTCGCCCTGCTGGGCTGGGCCTACGCGGGGCTGGGACCGGCCACCGCACTGCTCCTCGGAGCGGTGCTCGCGCCCACTGACCCCGTCCTGGCATCCGACGTCCAGGTCGGTGGCCCGATGACCGCCGAGGAGATCGAGGAGCTCGAGACGGGGTTGGACTCCGACGACGGTGACACGGCCGAGCGCCTCGACGAGGTGCGCTTCTCCCTGACCTCCGAGGCCGGGCTCAACGACGGCCTTGCCTTCCCGTTCGTCTACCTCGCGATCCTGCTGGCCGCCGGCAGCTTCACGCTCGCCGACGCCGGCACCTGGATCGGGTGGTACCTCATCGGCAAGGTCGTCATCGGTGTCCTGGTCGGCCTCGCCTCCGGCTGGGCGCTCTCCCGGGTGGCCTTCCGCTCGCGCCGGCCGTCCCTGCGCCTCGCCGAGCAGGGTGAGCCGCTCCTGGCGCTGGCGGCCCTGCTGGCGTCGTACGGCGCCGCCGAGCTGGTGGGTGGCTACGGCTTCCTCGCCGTCTTCACGTGCGCGATGGCCATGCGCGCCTCCGAGCGCGCCCACGACTACCACCGGGCCATGCACGAGGTCGTGGAGCGCCTCGAGCGGCTGTTCACCCTCGCCGTACTGCTCTTCCTCGGCATCGCGACCACCAACGGCCTGCTGGACGGGCTGGAGCTGTCCGGTGTCGTGACCGCTCTCGCCCTGATCTTCGTGATCCGTCCGGCCGCGGGCGTGATCGCGCTCGGCGTGTGGCCCAAGCCGGCCGCCAAGGCAGGCGGACTCTCCTCGTCCGACCGCTGGGCGGTGGCGTTCTTCGGCGTCCGTGGCGTCGGGTCGCTGTTCTACCTCGCCTACGCCGCTGGGGAGGCGGAGTTCGACGACCTCCCGTGGCTCTGGTCCACGGTCGCCTTCACCATCGTCGCGTCGGTGCTCGTGCACGGGATCGCGGCCACCCCCTGGCTCGACCGCGTGGACCGGCGCAGAGGAGCCTCGGGACCGGGTCTCGCGGCCCCACGCTAGGAGCAGCTCGTGCTTGGCCGCGCTCCGACCGGGTACCGAAGCGCATGGACATCGACACAGCACAAGCAGCCCAGGCGGTCGTCGACCGCGTGACCTCCTACCAGGAGAGCGCCCCCGAGGGCACCGTCGAGAAGGAGCTCCGCGACGGCCTCACCGAGGCCGGTGTGAACCTTTCCGACGACGACGTACGACGTCTGGTCGACGCCATCGAGGGCACCGACGAGGGCGAGGGCCACGTGAAGGTGGCCGAGGTCCTCGGCTGACGACTGGCCGTCAGGCCACGACTGACCGTCAGGCCACGACTGGCCGTCAGGCCACGAAGGGGAGTTCGACCCCGAGCTCGTCGCGCAGCCTGGCGAGGATCCTCGCCAGGCGGCGCGAGATCGTCATCTGCGTCACGCCGAGGATCTCGCCGATCTGCTGCTGCGTGAGGCCCTCGGAGTAGGTCATCGCGAGGAGGCGACGGTCCTCGGGCTCGAGGTGGCGCAACGGGTTGGCCAGCACCGAGCGGGCGTCGACGGCGTCGACGGCCCGGCCGTCGTCGGTCATCAGGAAGTCGCTGAGCGACTCCAGGCTGTCGGCCTCGACGGCCTGGTCGATCGAGATCGGCTGGAAGCACACGTTGGCGCCGAGTGCCTCGACGACGTCGTCGATCTTGAGGTCGAGACGCTTGGAGATCTCCAGCGGCGTCGGCGGTCGCCCGTGCGTGGTGCCCTGCTTGTAGGCCTCGAGCACGCGCGACTGGATCTCCTGGATCCGTCGCGGTGGGCGGATGGTCCACCCGTGGTCGCGGAAGTAGCGCTTGACCTCGCCGGTCATCGTGGGCACGGCGTAGGACAGGAAGTCCCGCTCCCGGGCGCAGTCGAACTTCTGGGCCGCGCGCACCAGCGCGAGGCAGGCGACCTGCTCGAGGTCCTCGATGGCGATGCCGCGGTTCTGGTAGCGGCGCGCGATGGCGTGGGCGACCTGGATGTTGAGCACGACGATCTGGTCGAGGACGTCGGTCCGCTCGGGACCCTCCTCCTCGGAGAGGAGAGCGAAGAGCCGTGCGGTCTCGCTGCTGCGCACGTCCCGCGGCACGGGACGACCCGGCATGGTGGTGACGGTCATGGGAACCCTCCCTCTTTCCAGGCTCAGCCTCGCGGAGGGAAGGGTCCGCCCGACACACCCGCGGGGGTGAGTCCTGCAGGGGGGATCAGCGGTCGAAGCGGGCCACGAGGCCGCGCTCACCGGCGCGCACCTCGACGAGGGTCAGCGTCGTGGTCTGCGAGACGTGGTGCACGCGCTCGAGGCTGTCGAGCCGGATGAGCACGTGACCGCCGTCGGTCACGTGGTCGGCAGCAGTGGCCAGGCAGGCGCGTGCGAGATCGAGGGTCGCGGTCGAGTCGTCGGACGGAGCGACCTCGGGTGCGGCGATCACGACCGCGAAGGTCTCGTGGTGCTGCTGCGGGGCGGCGCCGGAGCCGCGCACCTCGACGTCGCCGGCGAGACCGGCCAGGTCCGCGTCGAGCATCGTCGACTCCCGGGCGTCCGCGTCGTCGTCGACGCACAGCAGCGGGCGGTTGGCGAGGGTGACGGCCACCAGCCCGAGATGCTGGGTGGACGGGGCAAGATCCAGGACGCGGCCGACCGGGGCATCCGGGATCAGCTCGGCTGCCCACCGTGACTGCATGGTCGTCCGGGGTCCTGGCGTCATGGGGGTCGGTGCCCGATCACCCGCAGCGCATGCGCCGAGGTCAGCGTCGGTCGCGCAGCATCCGCACGCCGGCCCAAACGGCCAGCGGGACGCCGACGAGCAGGATGAGCAGAACCAGCCAGTCGGACTCAGACATCGGCGGGGCCCCGCTTGAGCGAGCGGTTGAGGCGCCTCTCGGAGCCGATCACGGCCAGGCGCGCAGAGACGTATCCGCCGACGACGCCGACGAGAACGGCAAGTCCGATGCCCACCATGATGGCCAGGGGCCAGTCGATCATCAGCATGGCTTCTCCTCGGGACGTCAGCGGGGACAGCTCTGGGGTCCGGATCATCCCCCCGCGGGGGCCGGTGAAACAGGCTTGCTCGACAAACACCCGTTCGGGTGAGGTGGGCGCCCTCAGCCCCAGACGGTCTGCTGCACGAGCACCGCGTTCAGCGCGATGATCACCACCGCGATGAGAGACGCGACGACAGTCGTGAGTCGGCGGTTGACCAGGGTCCCCATGACGTCGGCGCGTCGGGTGAAGATCACGAGGGGGACCAGGGCGAAGGGGATGCCGAAGGAGAGCACCACCTGGGACACGACCAAGGCCCGGGTCGGGTCGACCCCGAGGGCGAGGATGACCAGCGCCGGGGCGAGCGTCACGAGGCGGCGCACGACGAGCGGCACCCTCAGTCGGAGGAACCCTTCCATCACGACCTGACCCGCGTAGGTGCCGACGCTCGAGGCCGCGAAGCCGGAGGCCAGCAGCGCCAGGGCGAACAGCAGGGCGGCGCCCGGTCCTAGCGCGTCGCCGAGAGCAGCATGGGCGCCCTCGATGGTGTCGACGGCCGGACCTGGTCCCGAGAGCACCTTGGCCGCGACGACGAGGAGGGAGAGGTTCATCAGGCCCGCGACCGTCATGGCGATGACGACGTCCTTGCGTTGGCTGCTCAGCAGGGAACGACGCTCGGCCTCGGTGGTGCGCACGTAGCGGTCGCGGGTCAGGGCGCTGTGCAGGTAGATGGCGTGGGGCATGACGGTCGCACCGAGCATGCCCGTGGCCAGCAGGAGGCTCTCGGTGCCGTCGAACTGCGGGATGGTGCCGGAGGCGATTGCCAGTGGCTCGAGGCCGCTGACGGCGACGTCGTAGGCGAAGCCCGCCAGGATGACGCCCAGGAGGCCGGCGATGGCGACCTCGAAGGGGCGGTGCCCGCGGGTCTGGAGGGCCAGCAGGGCGAAGGCGACGAGGGCTGTGATGAGACCGCCCGTCACCAGGGGGAGCCCGAAGAGGAGCTTGAGCGCCAAGGCTCCACCCACCACCTCGGCAAGGTCCGTGGCAATGGCGACGACCTCCCCCTGCACCCACAGACCGCGGGTGACGGGCCGGGGAAAGTGCCGTCGGCACAGGGCCGGGAGGCTCTCACCCGTCGCGATGCCGACCTTCGCCGACAGGTACTGGATCAGCATGGCCATGAGGTTGCTGACCACGACCACCCAGACCAACAGATAGCCGAACGTCGAGCCGGCGGTGATGTTGGTGGCGAAGTTGCCGGGGTCCACGTAGGCAATGGCCGTGACGAACGCGGGCCCGAGCAGCGGCAGCGGTCCCCGCACCCACGCTCGGGGGCGGACGTCGCTCCTGGCGTCCTGATACATCACAACACTCCCGTCGTGGCGCGTTCTTGCGCGGTCACCCAATGCGGCATAAGGGGTTCGTAGTGAGGTCTAGACCGGATTTACCGAGTAAGAAAAATTCTCAGAAATCTATCCCGTCTTCACTCGTGACAATTCCGCTTTGACGTGTCTACCGTGATGACGTCATAACGATTTCCGACCTAGACGTCATCATCGGAAATTGCCTCAGATCGCCCACAGGACTGGAGATTCACGCACGACGACGCGATTGTCCCGCGCGATGACGTTTGCACCGAGTCTCTCCAATCACGCAATTGTGCGCTTATCGATGAGCGCTATTTCTGCCTGCGTGCAAACAATTCGAATGGAGTCACCATGTTCGGAAAAACCGTTGTTCGCGACATGATCGATCGCAGTGCCGAGAACCCTGCGGACCGTCGCATCTTCTTGAAGTCGGCCGGTGTGGCCGGCCTCGGCGTCGTCGGTGCTGGAGCCGTCGGGTCGATGGAGAGTGCCTCAGCGGCGGGTCCCAGCGACAGCGCGATCTTGAACTTCGCACTGAACCTCGAGTACCTCGAGGCGGAGTTCTACCAGCAGGCCGCGTTCGGCAAGAGCCTTCCCGACAACCTGACGTCCGGCAAGGGCGACAAGGGGGGCGTCGTCGGGGGCCGCAAGGTGAAGTTCGACTCTCCCGTCATCGAGAAGTACGCCCGTGAGATCGCCATCGACGAGCTGGACCACGTCAAGTTCCTGCGCACCGCGCTCGGTGGTGCGAAGGTGTCGCGGCCCAAGATCGACCTGAAGAACAGCTTCACCGCGGCGGCGCGGGCTTCCGGACTCATCGGCCCCAATCAGCAGTTCGACCCGTTCGCCAACGAGAACAACTTCCTGCTCGCCGCCTTCATCTTCGAGGACGTCGGCGTCACGGCCTACAAGGGTGCCGCGCCGCTGATCAACAACAAGACGTTCTTGGAGGCAGCTGCCGGGATCCTGGCTGTGGAGGCCTACCACGCCGGGATCATCCGGACGGTCGCCTACTCCAAGAACCTCAACAACGCCGTCCGCAAGATCTCCAACGCCCGCGACAGCCTGGACGGCAAGACCCAGCTCGACCAGGGCATCGGCACCCGCAAGAAGGCCAACCTGGTGCCGACCGACCGCAACGGGATCGTGTTCAGCCGGTCGGCGGACCGTGTGCTCAACATCGTCTACCTCAACCCCGGCAAGACGAGCAAGGGCGGCTTCTACCCGCAGGGTGTCAACGGGTCGATCCGCACCAGCGGTCCGAAGCCGAGCTGAGGTCTGCCATGGACCTCACGCAGGTGGTCGCGGCACTCATCTGGACGCTCGTCATCGCGCGCGCCCTGCTGTTGCTGGCCCGGCCCAGCCGGGGCCACGCCCACGACGTCGCCCACGACGTCGCCCACGCCTGAACGGCGCGCCACCGCAGACGGGGCCCGCGAGCACATGCTCGCGGGCTCCGTCCCCGTCGGCTAGGATCAGGACCATCATGATGCGCCAGCTCCTCCTTCGCTGCCGCAGCGAGGCCTGAGCCAGAGCCGGACCCCCTCGCTGCGGAGTGAGTGCGTGCGCCCGGCTCGCCCTACCGTTGGCACAGCCCGATCCCGCGAGGAACTCATGACCACCGCAGACCACCCGCACCAGACCAGCCCGCAGCAGCCCAGTGGCATGCCCTTCGGCCGCTACGAGCCGTTCACGCCCGTCGTCCTCTCCGACCGCACCTGGCCCGACAAGACGATCACCCAGGCACCGCGCTGGTGCGCGGTCGACCTGCGCGACGGCAACCAGGCGCTCATCGACCCGATGTCCCCGGCCCGCAAGCTGACGATGTTCAAGCTGCTCGTCGAGATGGGCTACAAGGAGATCGAGGTCGGGTTCCCGAGCGCGAGCCAGACCGACTTCGACTTCGTGCGTCAGCTCATCGACGATGACCTGATCCCCGACGACGTGACCATCCAGGTGCTGACCCAGGCCCGCGAGGAGCTCATCGAGCGGACCTACGAGTCGATCAGGGGCGCCAAGCAGGCGATCGTGCATCTCTACAACTCGACCTCGACGCTCCAGCGGCGGGTCGTCTTCGGCCTGGACATGGACGGCATCGCCGACATCGCGGTCCAGGGTGCACGCCTGTGCAAGAAGTACGAGGAGAGCATCCCGGAGACGGAGGTCCTCTACGAGTACAGCCCCGAGTCCTACACCGGCACCGAGCTCGAGTTCGCCGTGCGGGTCTGCAACGAGGTGCTCGAGGTCTTCGAGCCGACCGCGGCCAAGCCGGTGATCATCAACCTGCCGGCGACCGTGGAGATGGCCACGCCCAACGTCTACGCCGACTCCATCGAGTGGATGGACCGGCACCTGGCCCACCGTGAGCACGTCGTGCTGTCGCTGCACCCGCACAACGACCGCGGCACCGCCGTGGCCGCGGCCGAGCTGGGCTACCTCGCCGGCGCCGACCGCATCGAGGGCTGCCTGTTCGGCAACGGCGAGCGCACCGGCAACGTCTGCCTGGTCACCCTGGGGCTCAACCTGTTCAGCCAGGGCGTGGACCCGCAGGTCGACTTCTCCGACATCGACGAGATCCGCCGCACGGTCGAGTACTGCAACCAGCTGCCCGTCGCCGAGCGTCACCCCTACGGCGGCGACCTGGTCTACACGGCCTTCTCCGGATCGCACCAGGACGCGATCAAGAAGGGGTTCGAGGCGATGGAGCGCGACGCGGCCGCCGCCGGCGTCGGTGTCGACGAGCACGCGTGGGCCGTCCCCTACCTGCCGATCGACCCCAAGGACGTGGGTCGCAGCTACGAGGCGGTCATCCGCGTCAACAGCCAGTCCGGCAAGGGCGGAGTCGCCTACATCCTCAAGGCCGAGCACAAGCTCGACCTGCCGCGCCGCGCCCAGATCGAGTTCAGCCGCGTCATCCAGCAACGCACCGACGCCGAGGGCGGCGAGGTGTCGCCCGAGGAGATCTGGTCGGTCTTCTCCTCGGAGTACCTCGACCGCGAGGCCCCCCTGCGCCTCAACTCCGTGCACACCAGCTCTGCCGCCGGTGAGAAGGACGCCCTCACCGTCAACGTCTATGTCGACGGCGAGATGCGCACCCTCGAGGGCACCGGCAACGGCCCCATCGCTGCCTTCGTCGCCGCGATCAACGAGCTCCCGCGCACCGGTCACGGCGGCAGCTTCGACGTGCGCGTCCTCGACTACCACGAGCACGCGCTGTCCTCGGGAGGTGACGCCATCGCGGCGGCCTACGTCGAGTGCGCGGTGGGGGACACCGTGCTGTGGGGTGTGGGGCTGGACGCCAACATCGTCACCGCCTCGCTCAAGGCGGTCGTGAGCGCCGTCAACCGCGGCGCCTGATCGCGGGGGTCTCGACGCCGGGTCGCCGGCGTCGAGACCCGTGCCCCGGCGGTCTCCCGTCGGCTAGATTGCCGTCCATGCTCGTCTCCGAACGCATCGGTCAGTTCTTCCTCGAGACCGACAGCGGTCGCGACCGGCTCGAGTACACCGAGTACGGCGCCGGGGACGCCTGGGTGGTGCTGGTCCACGGACAGCTGATGCCGCGACGCATGCAGCAGCCGCTCGCCCGGGCGCTGGCCGCCCACGGCCTGCACGTCGTGACCGTCGACCTGCTCGGCCACGGCCGTTCCGACCGCCCCGCCGACCCGCTGGCCTACTCGATGACCGCCTTCGGCGAGCAGGTCATCGCGCTGCTGGACCACCTCGGGGCGCCCCAGGCGGTCATCGGGGGCACGTCGCTGGGGGCCAACGTCTCCCTCGAGGTCGCGGTCCTCGCCCCCGAGCGGGTCAAGGGCCTGATCATCGAGATGCCGGTCCTCGACAACGCCGTGGAGGCCGGGATCCTCGCCTTCGCACCGATCCTCTTCGCCGCCCGCTTCCTGCCCTTCACCGTCAACGGCGTACGCCGGGTCACCCGGCCCATCCCGCGCGGCATCGTGCCCTTCTGGGCCGGGATCGTCCTCGACACCCTCGACCAGCGGGCCGACGCCATGGCGGCAGTGGTGCACGGGTTGTTCTTCGGGCGCGTGGCGCCGTCCTCCAAGCAACGTCGGGCGATCATGGCCCCGGCGCTCGTGGTGGGGCACCCGGCCGACCCGATCCACCCCGCCGCCGACGCGGCGATGCTCGCCGAGGAGATGCCCCACGCCGAGTTCGTCCAG
Source organism: Nocardioides sp. (assembly GCF_031397825.1). Taxonomy (GTDB): domain Bacteria; phylum Actinomycetota; class Actinomycetes; order Propionibacteriales; family Nocardioidaceae; genus Nocardioides. Next base: position 38,604 of record NZ_JANNML010000107.1, on the reverse strand, counting down.
GCCCGGAGCATCCTGGAGTGGCGCTTCCGCCCCGAGCGGCTCGACCACGCGGCGGCCGACTTCGCACGCAGGTGCTGGAAGTCACCGCGTCGCAGCCGCCGCACGGGGGTCTGACAGGCACACTGGTCCCGTGCCTCTCTACCGCGACGAGGCGATCGTGCTGCGCACCCACAAGCTGGGGGAGGCCGACCGCATCATCACCCTGCTGACCCGCCACCACGGCCGGGTGCGCGCCGTCGCCAAGGGTGTACGCCGGACCTCGTCACGGTTCGGCTCGAGGCTGGAGCCCTTCACCCACGTCGACCTCCAGCTGGCCGAGGGGCGCAACCTCGACACGATCACGCAGGCGGAGACCAAGTCCGCGTTCTCCTCCGACCTCGGTGCCGACTACGAGCGCTACACCGCCGGCACCGCGATGCTCGAGACGGCCGAGCGGCTGGTCTCGGAGGAGAAGCAGCCGTCGCTCCAGCAGTTCCTGCTCCTGGTCGGTGGCCTGCGGGCGATGGCGGCCGGGGACCACCGTCCCGGCCAGATCCTCGACTCCTACCTCCTGCGCTCGCTCGCCGTCGCGGGCTACGCACCGTCGTTCGACGCCTGCGCGCACTGCGGGCTCGAGGGACCGCACCGCTGGTTCAACCCCTCGCAGGGCGGGATGCTGTGCACGACGTGTCGCCTGCCCGGCAGCGCAAGCCCGTCGGCGTCGGCGATCGAGGTCATGGGCGCCCTGCTGGCCGGCGACTGGCCTGTGGTCGAGGCCGCCGAGGTGCGCCCGCTGCGTGAGGCGAGCGGCCTGGTGTCGGCGTTCCTGCACTGGCACCTCGAACGAGGCCTGCGCTCGCTGGAGCACGTCGAGCGATAGCGTCGCCCCGTGAAGCGAGCCGTCCGCCAGCCCACCCCGCACCCGTCGGGTGCGCGTCCGCCGGCGATCCCGAAGGACCTGGTGCCGAAGCACGTCGCGATCGTGATGGACGGCAACGGGCGCTGGGCCAAGGAGCGCGGGCTGCCGCGCACCAAGGGCCACGAGCAGGGCGAGAGCTCGCTCTTCGACGTCGTCGAGGGCGCGATCGAGATCGGCGTCAAGGCCGTCTCCGCCTATGCGTTCTCGACGGAGAACTGGTCGCGCTCGCCCGACGAGGTGAAGTTCCTCATGGGCTTCAACCGGGACGTGATCCGGCGTCGGCGCGACGAGATGCACGAGCTCGGGGTCCGGGTCCGGTGGGCCGGTCGCGCCCCGCGGCTGTGGAGGTCTGTCATCAAGGAGCTCCAGGTCGCCGAGGAGCTCACGAAGGACAACGACGTGCTGACGCTGACCATGTGCGTCAACTACGGCGGCCGAGCCGAGGTCGCCGACACCGCGCGGGCCATCGCCCGCGACGTCGCGGCGGGGCGGCTCAACCCGGAGAAGGTCGACGAGAAGACCTTTGCGCGCTACCTCTACGTGCCCGAGCAGTCCGACGCCGACCTGGTGTGGCGCACGTCGGGGGAGCAGCGACTGTCCAACTTCATGCTCTGGCAGGCGGCCTACAGCGAGCTGGTGTTCACCGACATCCTCTGGCCCGACGTCGACCGTCGCGCGCTGTGGGACGCGATCGAGCTCTACGCGCGTCGCGACCGGCGCTACGGCGGCGCGCAGCCCAACCAGGTGTGAGCCCGCGGGCCGTGCTCAGTCGTCCGTGACCTCGACGTCCTGGCCCACGATGACCCCGTCGACCCCCCGCAGCTCGGCCCGGACGCTCCTGCCGTCGTAGGGCGCGAGCGCCACCCACACCGCCCGCTCGCCCCAGCTCGGGTCCGTGAGCCGGGCGCCGCTGTAGTCCTCCGAGCCGGCTGTCACCTCGAAGGCCGTCGCCCCGGGTTGGTCGGGCATCGCCAGGAACACGAAGGGCTGGTCACGCCCGACCATGTCGTCGGCCAGGAAGAAGATGTCGCTGAGGTCGCGCAGGCCGGCCCGCGCGTCGCCATGGCCCGTGGGGCTCTGCGTGGTGATCGACGAGCCCGGCTGCCCGCTGCTCCAGCAGAAGCGGGCGCCGCACGGGGCGACGTAGAGCGAACGGTGCCGGGTCACGAGCCCGGAGTAGTCGTAGACCGAGCGGTCGTCGACGAGGACCGGGGTGAGTCCCCGGTCGCCCGTCGCCAGGGCGTCCTGCGGTGGGTGCGGCTCGGTGTCGCGGACCCCGAGGCGCAGGCCGTCCGACGTCGGCGTCGCGGGGGAGCCGTTGCCGCACACGGTGGACCGCGCCATCACCCAGGTGCCGTCGCGCTTGGTGTAGGTGGTGATGCTGCCCAGCGTCCCGTCGGCGTTGCCGAGGTAGAGACGGGCGGTGTCCCCGTCCTCGTCGAAGCGCCACCGTGGTGCGCGGTTCTCCTCCGCCACCTGGGCCGGAGTCTGGTCCCGGAGGTCGGGGACGAACTCGTCCTGCGCCCCCGACAGGTCGACGGCCTGCTGCTCGGGACAGGTGAAGGCGGTGTCGACCGACCGGTCCGACGCGACGCGGTCGTCCCCGCCGAGCCGGTCGATGCCGAGCCCCACGCCGGCGACGACCATCAGGGCTGCGGCGCTCGCCAGCAGCACGACCGGCGTACGACGGCGCGCGCGACGCACCGGGAGCCGTTCGCGGGTCGCAGCGAGGAGCCCTAGGGCGTCCACGTCGAGGGCCTCGGCCTCGTGGCCCAGCGCCTCGGTCAGGCGATCCTCGATGCGGCTCACGACTCCTCCTCACCCAGGGCCGTCGCCAGTGCGGCGAGCCCCCGGGACACCTGGGACTTCACGGTGCCGGGTCGGACACCCATGATCTCGGCGACCTGCTCGTGGGGCAGGTCCAGCCAGTAGCGCAGCACCAGCGCCTCCCGCTGGCGCCGTGGCAGCCGGGCGAGCTCGTCCACGACGGCTCGTCGGGACCCGTCGGGGCCGGGCTCGTCGGTCGTGACGGTCACCAGGTGCCGCTTGCGGTCGGCGGTCTGCTGACGCCTGGCCCGCGAGCGCACCTCGTTGACCACGATGCGGTTGAGGTAGGGCACGGCGTCCTCGCCCGCGACCCGCGACCACGCGGCGTACAGCTTGACGAAGGCCTCCTGCACCACGTCCTCGGCGTCCCGCGCCCCCAGCAGGTGCGCCAGCCGGGTCAGACGCGCGGCGTGCCCGAGGAAGAGCGCATCGAAGACGGCCTCGTCGGCCTGGGTGCTCCGCCCCCGAGGGAGTGGGGTCACGACGGTCTCCATGCCCCTACCTACGCCGAGCCGCTGCGAAAGGTTGAGCGACTCCTGGATCAGCCGACGCTGGTGCGCAACAGCCAGGCGGTCTCGCGGACGGCGTCGGTGTCCTCAGCAGGATGGTCGACGACGTCCTGGGAGGTGACGGTGTCCTCGAGCCGGGTCGGCTCGGGCAGCATCGAGAAGCGATCGGGTCCCTGGGTCACGCTCACACCTCCTGGCGGCACCTCTTGGCGGCTCTGCCTCAGCCTACGCCGATCGCCGGGAAGGTGGCCCAGATCAGGGTCCGCGTGAAATTGTGCCTCTGTTCTGCGACCCTGGGGCCTCGTGCAGTGGAGGGGCAGGTCGATGTCGCGTCGGGAGAGCACGGTCGTCCACGGGGACCTGACCGGGACGTCCACGGCTGACTCGTTCGCCAGCCCCCGGATCGCCCAGTCCCTCCTGACGATCCTCTTCGCGCTCGACCTGGGTCTGCGCTTCGCCGGTGACGCCTCGAGCGGGCGGTGGCCCCAGGTGGGCGCCGGGATGCTGGCCGTCGTCACGCTCGCGACCTTCGTGACCCGCTGGGAGAAGCTGCCGCTCGCTGCCCCGATCGTGGTCGCCGTCGCGGACATCGCCGTGATGGGGCTGACCCGCCTCGACGCCCAGGGCGGCGCCTCGGGGATCCTGCTGGTGCTCCCGGCCATCTACCTCGGCCGCTACCACGGCCGGCGCGGTGTGGTGGTCACCGTCGTGGCGGGACTGGTGCTCCAGGCGGTCCCCGGCTTCCTCTACTTCGGCAACGACGGGCCCAACCTGTCGCGAACCCTGCTGAGCCTGACGGTCGCGGTGGTGGTCTCGCTCGCGATGGCGTCGGCGGTCAGCCGGCTGGAGCACCAGCGCCGGGTCTCGGCTGCGATCGTCGACAGCGTCGATGTCGGGCTGGTCCTGATCGACGCGCGCGGCGTCTACCAGTCGATGAACCGTCGCCACCTCGACTTCATCGAGCTGGCCTACCCGACCGGCCACCGCGGTCTCGCCGGCCAGCTGGGTCTGGTCTTCGGGGCCGACGGCACGACGCTGGTCGTGCGGGAGGACATGCCGACCTTCCGTGCCGCCCAGGGCGAGGAGTTCGACGACCAGCGCATCTGGGTGGGCGACGACGACATGACGCGGCGTGCACTGTCGGTCTCGGCGCGCGTGGTGTGGGACGAGAACGACGAGTTCGCAGGTGCGGCGCTCGCCTACAAGGACGTCACCGACTTCATGCGCGCGCTGCAGGTCAAGGACCAGTTCGTCGCGTCGGTCTCCCACGAGCTGCGGACGCCGCTGACCTCGATCCACGGCTACTCGCTGCTCCTGCTCGACCAGGAGGACCTGCCCGCCCAGACCCGGGCGCACCTCGCGGTGATCAGCCGCAACACCGAGCGGCTCCAGCGGCTCGTCGACGACCTGCTGCACACCGCCCAGGTCGACGAGGAGGGACTGCACGTCGAGCGCTCCGACACCGACATCGCGCAGGTCGTCCGCGACGCGGTGCAGGCGGCCGAGCCGGCGGCGCGCGCGCACGGGGTGTCGCTCAGCGTCGACGCCCCGGCCTCGCTCGTCGTCCGCGTCGACCCGCAGCGCATCGCCCAGGTCGTCGACAACCTGGTCTCCAACGCGGTGAAGTACACCCCGTCCGGAGGCGACATCGCCGTGCGGGTGGGGATGGACGGCACCCGGGTCGAGATCTCCGTCAGCGACACCGGCGTGGGGATCGATGCCGCCGACCGGGACCGGCTGTTCACCCGCTTCTTCCGGTCCCGTCATGCCTCGGAGCGAGAGATCCAGGGCGTCGGCCTCGGGCTCAACATCACCCGCAGCATCGTCGAGGGGCACGGTGGCCGCATCGAGGTCGAGAGCGAGCCCGGGCGGGGGAGCACCTTCCGCGTCCGGCTGCCCGTGGGCGCCGGGGCACGGCCCGCCGACGAGGGCTGAGGGCGCTCAGCGGCAGGACGGGCAGGTCCCGAAGATCTCGAGCGTGTGGCTGACGTCGGCGAAGCCGTGCTCGTCGGCCATCGCCCGGGTCCAGCGCTCGACGGCCGGGCCCTCGACCTCGACCGTGGCCCCGCAGGAGCGGCAGACCAGGTGGTGGTGGTGCGTGTCGGAGCAGCGTCGGTAGATCGCCTCGCCCTCCTCCGTGCGCAGCAGGTCCACCTCGCCGCCCTCCACCATCCGCTGGAGGCTGCGGTAGACCGTGGCGAGCCCGACCCGCTCACCGCGCCGGCCCAGCAGCTCGTGGATCTCCTGGGCGGAGCGGAAGTCGTCGAAGGAGGCCATCGCCTCGGCGACGGCGATCCGCTGTCGCGTCGGGCGTACGGCGGGCGCGCCGTCGGCGTCAGTGCTCGTCATAGTGCTCCCCGTGCGGGGCGTGCCGGTGGCCGCCGTGGACGTAGTCGACGTGATCGCCGTGCGGGACGGCCACGTGGCCGCACTCGGGGCCGTGGTCGTGGGGGTGCTCGCCGACCTCGTGGGACTCGGTCGGCGTCGCGGCGTCCGGCGGCAGGGCCGGGAAGGGCGTGCGCAACAGCTGCCGGTGGCGCAGCCACGCGCCGAGCGGCCAGGTGATCACGAAGCCGAGCAGCGCCAGCAGCACGATCGTGGACCCCGGCGCCACCCGGGTGCCGGCGGGGGCGAGCGCCGAGAGCGAGAGGCCGCCCACCGAGGCGAGGGCACCGAGCGCCATGGCGGTGAGGAGGGTCGCGCGGAACGAGCGTGTCAGCTGCTGGGCGGTCGCCACGGGCACGACCATCAGGGCCGAGACGAGCAGCAGCCCGACGGTGCGCATGGCGATCGTGACGCTCACCGCCGCGAGGACGGCCACGAGCAGGTTGTAGGTGCGGACCTGCAGGCCGGCGACCCGTGCGAAGTCCTGGTCCTGGGAGACGGCGAACAGCTGGGGGGCCAGGCCGACGCCGACGAGGATCACGACGGCCGCTAGGGCCATCGTGATGTAGACGTCCCCGACCGAGATGGTGGTGATCGAGCCGAAGAGGTACTCCTGCAGGTTGGCCGCGCTCTGCCCGGCGAGCCCGGTCAGCAGCACGCCCCCGGCGAGCCCGCCGTAGAAGAGCAGGGCCAGGGCGACGTCACCGTTGGTGTGGCCGCGCTCGCGGATGACCTCGATGAGGATGGCCCCGAGGACGGCGACGACCACGGCGGTCCAGGTGGGGGCGATCCCGGTGAGGATCCCGAGGGCCACCCCGGTGACCGCCACGTGGCCGATGCCGTCGCCCAGGAGGGCGAGGCGGCGCTGGACGATGTAGGTGCCGACCGCGGGGGCGGCCATGCCCGTGAACAACGCGGCCAGGAGGGCCCTCTGCATGAACTCGTAGGAGAACAGGTCGAACATCAGCGTCCCTCCAGCGGGCTGGCGACGTGGGGGACGTGGTCGTGGCGCGACCGGCCACGGTCGTCGGCGCAGTGGTGGTGGGCATGGGTCTCGCCGAAGCGGGGGTCGTGCACCTGGTGGTCGGCCAGGGGCGCGCCGTCGTAGGCGATGCGGCCGTCGCGCATGACCACGGCGCGCGCCACCAGGTCGGCGAGGGGGCCGAGCTCGTGGGCGACCAGCACGATCGTGGCGCCGCGGGACTTCAGCTCGCCGAGGGCGGCGCTGAGCGCCAGCTGGTTGGGCAGGTCGACGCCCGCCGTGGGCTCGTCGAGGAAGAGCAGCTCGGGCTCGCCGGCCAGGGCGCGGGCGATCAGGACCCGCTGCTGCTGGCCCCCGGAGAGGTGCGAGATGCCGTCGCGCGCGCCATCGGCGAGACCGACGACCTCGAGGGCGTCCCTGATGGCCGTGCGGTCCACGCGTGACAGCGGCCGCAGGAGTCGGCGGTGGGTGAGACGCCCCGAGGCGACGACCTCCCAGACCGAGGCCGGCACGCCCGAGGTGGCGCCCGTGCGCTGCGGCACGTAGCCGATGCGCTGCCAGTCGTGGAAGCGCTCGAAGGGGGTGCCGTAGAGCTCCAACGATCCGGCGGTCAGGGGGCGGAGCCCGGTCAGGGCCCGGATCAAGGTGGTCTTGCCGGAGCCGTTGGCGCCCATCAGGGCCACGAACTCGCCGGTCTCGACACTCAGGTCGATGCCACGCAGGACCGGGCGGCCGCCGATCGCGACCGCCCCGCCCGTGAGTGCCAGAGGAGTCACGAGCACCCGTTGGCCTTTGCGAGCTCGGCGAGGTTGGACTCCATGAGGGAGAGGTAGTCCTGGTCGGCCGTCTCGTCGCCCAGGCCCTCGATCGGGTCGAGGACGGCGGTGGCGACCCCGACGTCGGAGGCCAGGGAGTCGGCGATCTTGGTGGTGCCGAGGCGCTCGGCGAAGACGGTGGTGATGCCGTCGGTGGTGATCAGGTCCTGGAGCCGGGCCAGGTCGGCCGGAGTGGGCTCGGCCTCGGGGGAGAGTCCTGCGATCGGCTCCATGACGAGACCGTACTTGGTGAGGTAGCCGAAGGCGTCATGGCTCACCACGACGGTCTGGCGCTCGCAGTCGGACAGCGTCCTGCTGTAGCTCGCGTCGAGGGCCTCGAGGTCGGCACGCAGGTCGGCGGCATGGGCGGTGTAGGTCTCGGCGTTGTCCGGGTCGACCGCAGCCAGGCTCTCGGCGACGGCGTCGCCGAGGTCGGCCATGCGCAGCGGGTCCTGCCAGAAGTGCGGGTCGAGGTCGTTGGCCTCGTGGCCGTGGCCGTCGTCGGCGGTGTGCTCCTCGTCCTCGAGAGAGCGCAGGTCGACGACCTCGGCGGCGTCGACGACCTCCCCGGTGGCGTTGGCCCCGACGGAGGAGTCGACGGCCGGCTGGAAGCCGGTCTCGTGGACGACCACGTCGGCATCCACGATCTGGCCGGTGGCGCGGGGGTCGATGTCGAGGTCGTGCGGCTCGCCGCCGGGCTGGGTCAGGTTGGTGACCTCCGCGAGGTCGCCCGCGACCCGGCCGGCGACGTACTGCAGGGGGTAGAACGCGGCGACGACCTGGACGCCGTCGCTGGCGTCGGCGCCGCCCTCCGTGAGGGCCCCGCACCCGCTCAGGGCCAGCGCCCCGGTGAGGAGGAGGGCGGGGGTGCGGAGTGCAGGACGACGACGCGACTTCATGAGAATCATTCTCAAGGGAATGAGAATCGTTGTCAACTCAGGTTCGCGGCTAGCCTGAGCCCCATGCTGGTGGTCAACAGGTTCCGTGTGCCCGAGAGCGACTGCGACGTGTTCCGGGTGGACCTCGAGACGGCCCGCCAGGTCCTGGCCACACGCCCGGGCCACCTGGGCAGCCACATCGGTCGCAACCTCGACGACCCGACGCTCTGGGTGCTCACCACCACCTGGGAGAACGTCGGCGCCTACCGCCGCGCGCTGTCGTCGTACGACGTCAAGATGGGCGCCGTGCCTCTGCTCAGCAGAGCGGTGGAGGAGCCCAGCGCCTACGAGATCGTGGAGCCGGGGACCGTGCTCAACATCGAGTCCACGAGATCGTTAGGCTGACCGCTCCAGGACCGGCAGCCAGCCGGCCGAGAAGCAGGAGCTCCCCAACGTGGCATCCAAGCCGGCAACCGCACTCGACCAGGTCGTCTCCCTCTGCAAGCGTCGCGGGTTCGTCTACCCGTGCGGCGAGATCTACGGCGGCACCAAGTCCGCCTGGGACTACGGCCCGCTGGGCGTGGAGCTGAAGGAGAACATCAAGCGCCAGTGGTGGAAGTCGATGGTGACCGCCCGTCAGGACGTCGTGGGCCTCGACTCCAGCGTCATCCTGCCGACCCGCACCTGGGAGGCCTCCGGCCACATCGGGACCTTCAGCGACCCGCTGACCGAGTGCCAGTCGTGCCACAAGCGTTACCGCGCCGACCACATGCAGGAGGACTACGCCTCCAAGAAGGGCATCGAGGACCCTGACACGGTCGACATCGCGGAGCTCGCGTGCCCCAACTGCGGCACCCGTGGCGCCTGGACCGAGCCGCGCCCGTTCAACATGATGCTCAAGACCTACCTCGGCGTCATCGAGGACGAGTCGGGCCTGCACTACCTGCGCCCCGAGACCGCGCAGGGCATCTTCCTCAACTTCGCCAACGTCGTCACCACCAGCCGGCAGAAGCCGCCGTTCGGCATCGCCCAGATGGGCAAGTCGTTCCGCAACGAGATCACCCCCGGCAACTTCATCTTCCGCACCCGCGAGTTCGAGCAGATGGAGATGGAGTACTTCGTCAAGCCCGGTGAGGACGAGGAGGTCCACCAGTACTGGATCGACCAGCGCACCGCGTGGTACGTCGACCTCGGCATCGACCCCGACAACCTGCGCCACTTCGAGCACCCCGCCGAGAAGCTCAGCCACTACGCCAAGCGCACCGTGGACATCGAGTACCGCTTCGGCTTCTCCCAGCGCGGCTTCGAGGAGCTCGAGGGCATCGCCAACCGCACCGACTACGACCTCAAGCAGCACAGCACGTTCTCCGGCAAGGACCTGTCCTACTTCGACCAGGCCAGCGGTGAGCGCTACATGCCCTACGTCATCGAGCCGGCGGCCGGCCTCACCCGGTCCCTGATGGCCTTCCTGATCGACGCCTTCGACGTCGACGAGGCGCCCAACACCAAGGGGGGCGTGGACACCCGCACCGTGCTGCGCCTCGACCCGCGCCTCGCGCCGGTCAAGGTCGCGGTGCTCCCGTTGAGCCGCAACGCCGACCTCTCGCCCAAGGCGCGCGACCTGGCCACCGAGCTGCGCAAGCACTGGAACGTCGACTTCGACGACGCCGGCGCGATCGGCAAGCGCTACCGCCGCCAGGACGAGATCGGGACGCCCTACTGCGTCACGGTCGACTTCGACACCATCGACGACCAGGCGGTGACCGTGCGCCACCGCGACTCCATGGAGCAGGAGCGCATCGGTCTCGATCGCATCACGTCCTTCTTCGCGGAGCGATTCCTCGGTTGCTAGTGCGACGCCCGGTGCACAATGGCCGGGTGAACCGGGTGCGGCGCCGTGCAGGCGTCTTCGTGAGTGTCCTTGCCCTGTCGACGATTGCCCTGGCGGGCTGCTCCGACGACGCGGAGCCGGAGCCCGACGCGGCTCCGGCGCCGGGCGAGACCTCGGCGACCCCGGGCTCCGCCTCGGCCACCGAGACGCCGTACCTCCCGGTCCCCGACGGGGTGGAGCTCACCGCCCAGGGCACGGAGCTCGGCATCGGTGACGAGGCCGTCGTGGCCTACGAGCCGCGTCAGGACATCCTCGGCGTGCTCGAGATCACCGTCGACCGGATCGACAGGACGACGTTCGCGAAGTCCTTCGCGGGGTGGAAGCTCGACGCCGCGACCAAGGCGATGACGCCCTACTTTGTCCAGGCGACCGTCACCAACAACGGCGAGACCGACCTCGGCGGTCGTCCGGTGCCGCTCTACATCGTCGACTCCGCCGACACCCTGGTCGAGTCGTCGACGTTCAAGGGCACCTTCAAGCCCTGCCCGAGCAAGCCCTTCCCGAAGGTCTTCGGTGCCGGCAAGACGATGTCGACCTGCCTGGTCTACCTCGCACCCGAGGGCACCACGCTCGAGGCCGTCAGCTTCCGCCCGACGCAGGAGTTCAATCCGATCACCTGGACCGGCAAGATCACCGCGCCCCAGCAGGACAAGCCGAGGGGTGACAAGGGACGCGGCGAGGGCAAGACTGGCGAGCGCTCGAGCAAGGGCGGCACGCGCGCCGGCTGACCGGCGCCTTCCCAGGAGGACCACCGCATGGATCTCGTACGACGGACGCTCGCGGTGCTCTCCGGCCTCGCCGCCGGGCTCGCGCTGGTCGCCGCATCGACCGCGACCGCTGCTGCCCGCGAGAGCGTCGACGCGGGGAGCCTCCCGACCGGGCCGCGACCGGCCGTTGCCTACCTCGAGGGCCGCACCCTGCACCTCCCGTCGGGCAGCAACCAGGTGCTGCCCTTCCCGGCCTCCCACGCGGGGTCGCTCTCGCTGCTGGGCCCCAGCGTCCAGGGCTGGGTGGTGCTCGACCGCTTCGGTGGGTCCGCCCGCATCTACAAGGTGAAGAACGGCGCCAAGACCCCCTTCTGGCGCACCGGTGACCTGTCGGCCTACTCGTGGCGCCTCGGCGTCGACGGCAAGCGCGTCCTCCAGCTCTACACCGACCGCAGTGCCGTCTCCTCGGCCGTGGTCTTCGACCTCGCGGGCCGGCGGGTGGCCTCGATGTCCTTCCCCGGCTACGCCACGCTCCTCGCCTTCACCGGCGACCGCGCGGTCGTGGTCGGCGACAAGACCTGGGACTGGTTGATCGGCTCGCCCAGGTCGGCGATCTCGGTCGACCGGGCCCCCGCCGCCGACATCCGCAAGAACATCCTGTTCCTGCCCGACGAGGCCGGCACCGGGGTCGGTCCCACGACGCTCGGCCTGCCCGACGCCCCGGAGTGGGTGGCGTCGTTCCAGCCGCGCGCGGTCTCGCCCGACGGCTCCTACGTGGTCGGCCTCAGCCCCAACGGCACGAGCATCCAGGTGCGCGACATGGTCGACGGCTTCCTCGTGCGCAGCGTCACGATCCAGCACCGGTCGGGCTTCCCCCTGCTGTGGGAGAGCGACACCTCCGTCGTGCTCGGCGTGAAGACCGCCCAGGGGCGGGCGCTGGTCCGCTGCAAGGTCACCGGCCCCTGCAAGCGCGCCACCGGCTTCTCGGCCGGGTCGCGACCGATCACCGTCTCGTTCCAGCCCCACTACTTCGGCGACTGAGGCGAGCCCGGCCCGAGGAGTTTTGGAGGGTCGCCGGGTCGGCGGCGAGAATGACCCCATGCCAGCAGCGCCCGTCGTGCCCTCGTCCCTGACCCTCGGGTCCGTGACCGTCGACACCCCGGTGGTCCTGGCGCCGATGGCCGGGATCACCAACGCCGCCTATCGGCGCCTCTGCGCCGAGCAGGGCGCCGGCCTCTACGTCTGCGAGATGATCACCTCGCGCGGCCTCGTCGAGCGCGACGAGCACACCCTCGACATGCTGGTCTTCGACGAGCTCGAGACCACCCGCTCGGTCCAGCTCTACGGCACCGACCCGGTCTACGTCGGCAAGGCGGCGGAGATCCTCTGCGGCGAGTTCGGGGTCGCCCACATCGACCTCAACTTCGGCTGCCCCGTCCCCAAGGTCACCCGCAAGGGCGGGGGAGGGGCCCTGCCGTGGAAGCGCGGGCTTCTCGGCCAGATCCTCGAGGCCGCGGTCGCCGCCGCGACGCCCTACGACGTCCCGGTCACCATCAAGACCCGCAAGGGCATCGACGACGACCACCTGACCTACCTCGACGCCGGCAGGATCGCCCAGGAGACCGGGGTCGCGGCGATCGCCCTGCACGGGCGCACCGTCGCCCAGGCCTACTCCGGCCAGGCCGACTGGGAGGCCATCGCGGCCCTCGTGGAGCACGTCGACATCCCGGTCCTCGGCAACGGCGACATCTGGGAGGCCGCCGACGCGCTGCGCATGGTCGAGCAGACCGGTGTCGCCGGGGTGGTCGTCGGCCGTGGTTGCCTGGGGCGGCCCTGGCTCTTCCGCGACCTGGCCGCGGCCTTCGCCGGCGAGCAGGTGGCGACCCTGCCGACGCTCGGCGAGGTCTCCGCGATGATGCGTCGCCACGCCGAGCTCCTGTGCCAGCACATGGGGGAGCAGCGTGGGTGCAAGGAGTTCCGCAAGCACGTCTCGTGGTACCTCAAGGGCTTCGCCGCAGGTGGTCACATGCGGCGCTCGCTGGCACTCGTCGACACGCTCGCCAGCCTCGACGCGCTCCTGGTCGAGCTCGACCCGGACGAGGCGTTCCCGGTCGCGGAGCTCGGTTCGCCCCGCGGTCGTCAGGGCTCGCCGCGCGAGCGTGTCGTGCTGCCGGAGGGGTGGCTCGACGACGCCGACGGAGCCGGCTCGCACGTCCGTGAGGACGCCTCGGAGACCACCGGCGGATGACCCTCGGGTGACCTCCGGGTGACTGGGAACACCCGTAAAACCTTGCCGGGGATGGCGACAGGCCCCCAGGACTGTGCTTCACTCGATCTTCGTGCCTGCCGTTGACCATGCGGCGGGCACCCGTCTTGTCCTCAACAGCAAAGGATCAGCGCTGTGGCAGATCATCGCCACAAGCGGGACACCAATGCCCGCCGCAAGCCCCGTGCCGTCGTCATCGCCGGCCCCCTCGCCTTCCTGGCGACGGCCTCCGCAGTGACCCTGGGAGTCCTCACCAGCGAGCCCGCGAGCAGCGACCTCCCGGCCGCCGCAGCCGTCCCCTCGAGCGCACCGAGCGCCTCGAGCGCGCCGAGCGCCTCGGAGTCGGCCGACCTGGCTCTCGACGCGGATCGCCGCAGCCGCACGGTCAGCCGCGGCGCCTCGCGCGGTGAGCTCACCAGCCTCCTGTCCGCGTCGGAGATGGTGATGTCGCAGGAGTCCACGCGCAAGGCGATCAAGAACGCCGACCAGCGCCTGTGGACCACCACGACCCTCAACCTGTGGGACGAGCCGGGCGAGAAGGCCCGCCAGGTCGGCGAGATCGAGCCCGGCGAGAAGGTCCTGGTGACCGGTCGCAAGCTCTACGGTCGCGACGAGATCGTCCTCGACGGCACGTCGCGCTGGGTCACCACCGGCTACCTCTCGGCCGAGGAGCCCGCCACCCTCGGCGGCGCCTGCACCAACGGCACCTCCGTGCCCAGCGGCGTGAGCCCCAACATCGTGGCCGTCCACGCGGCGGTCTGCGCCAACTTCCCCGAGATCACCACCTACGGCACCTTCCGCAGCGACGGTGAGCACAGCCAGGGCCTGGCCGTCGACATCATGGTGTCGGGAGATCGCGGCTGGGAGGTCGCGGAGTTCGTGCGTGAGAACTACGAGGCCCTCGGCGTCAGCTACCTCATCTACTCCCAGCAGATCTGGTCCGTCGAGCGTGCCGGCGAGGGCTGGCGTGGCATGGAGGACCGTGGCTCGACCACGGCCAACCACTACGACCACGTGCACGTCACGACCTACTGAGACCCGGCGCGGGCCGCGACTGCGCTGCCCGTGCCACACTGCGGCATGACTCGGCCTCGCGTGCTCGCCATCATCCAGGCCGGCGGTGCCGGTGGTCGGATGGACGTCCTGACCCGGGAGCGGGCCAAGCCCGCGCTCCCGTTCGCGGGGGTGTTCCAGCTGGTCGACCTCCCGCTGTCCAACCTGACCCACAGCGGCATCAGCGACGTCTGGCTCTCCGTGCAGTTCCAGGGCTCCACGCTCGAGGAGCAGGTGGCCAACGGGCGACCGTGGGACCTCGACCGCACACGTGGCGGGCTGCGCCTGCTGATGCCCGAGCAGGGCACGGGCAGCCTCGACGAGGAGGGCTTCGCCCGCGGCAACGCCGACGAGCTGTTCCGCATCCGTGACCAGGTCGCGAGCTTCGCGCCCGACGTCCTGCTGGTGATGAGCGCCGACCACGTCTACCACCTCGACCACACCGAGGTGGTCGACGCGCACCTTGAGGCAGGCGCGGAGTGCACCATCGTCACCACCGAGGTGCCGGTCAGCGAGGCGGGGGACCATGCCGTGGTCGAGACTGACGGCAACGGCCTGGTGACCGGCTTCGCCTACAAGCCCGAGGAGCCCGCCACCGGGACCATCGCGACCGAGGTGTTCGCCTACGACCCCCGGGTGCTGGTCGAGGTCCTGGAGGAGCTGCACCGCGAGCTCTCCGCCGACAGCGAGGCGGGGGACACCGGGCTCGAGGACTTCGGCGACCACCTGCTGCCACGCCTCGTCGAGCGCGGCCGCACCGTCGCCCACCCGCTCGACGGCTACTGGCGCGACCTCGGGCAGCCCCACCTCTACCTGCGGGCCCACCAGGACTTCCTGGTCGACGACCACGACGTGCTCGGGCGGGCCGACTGGCCGATCCTCACCCGTCAGCCGGCCCGGGCTCCGGCTCGGTTGCTCGAGGGCGCCGACGTCGTCGACAGCCTCCTGAGCGCGGGGTCCAGCGTCGCGGGCGTCGTACGACGCAGCGTGCTGGGGCCGGACGTCGTCGTGGAGGCCGGGGCCCAGGTGCACGACAGCGTCGTCTTCGCGCGCACCGTCGTGCGGGCCGGCGCGGAGGTGCACTGGAGCATCGTGGACAGCGACTGCGAGGTCGGCTCCGACGCCCGCGTGGGCGAGCCCGGGGTCGACGGCACGGGGGACTCCGACGTCGTCACCCTGGTCGGCCGGGGCTCGACCGTCGGCGAGGGCGCCGTGCTGGCGGCCGGCAGCCGGCTCGAGCCCGGCACCACCGCCTGAGCCCGGGGGCGCGTCGGTCTAGGCTCGCGCCGATGGATCCCCTCGAGCTCTACGACGCGACGGCGCGCGAGCGCGTCGTGGACGAGCCGCCCAAGCGGGTGGACGCCCCGGTGCGCACACCGTTCGAGCGCGACCGCGCCCGGGTGGTCCACGCGGCCGCGTCGCGACGGCTGGCCGCGAAGACCCAGGTGGTCGGCCCGCAGACCGACGACTTCACGCGCAACCGGCTCACCCACAGCCTCGAGGTCGCCCAGGTCGCGCGCGACCTCGCGCGCGCGCTCGGCAGCCTGCCCGACATCGCGGAGACCGCGGCCCTCGCCCACGACCTCGGCCACCCGCCGTTCGGACACAACGGCGAGCGGGTGCTGGCCGACCTCAGCGACGCCTGCGGCGGCTTCGAGGGCAACGCCCAGACGCTGCGCATCCTGAGCCGCCTGGAGTCCAAGACCTTCGACACCGACGGTCGCTCGGTCGGGCTCAACCTGACGCGCGCCACCCTCGACGCCTGCACGAAGTACCCCTGGCGCCGCGGTGGCGGCCCCGATCCCCTCAAGTTCGGTGTCTACGCCGACGACGACGCGGTCTTCACGTGGCTGCGCCACGGCGCGGCCATGGACGCTGGAGGGGTCCGGCAGTGCCTCGAGGCGCAGATCATGGACCTCGCCGACGACGTCGCCTACTCCGTCCACGACGTCGAGGACGGCACGGTCGCGGGACGCATCGACCTGACCGCCATGGACCTGCCGGCCGTGTGGGCGACCGTTCGCGACTGGTACCTCCCCGACGCCCGCGACGACGAGCTCGACGACGTGCTGGCCGGCCTCCGCACGCAGGGCAGCTGGCCGACGACGCCCTACGACGGGAGCAGGCGCAGCCTGGCCGCCCTCAAGAACCTCACGAGCGACCTGATCGGCCGCTTCTGCGGCGCGGCGCAGCACGCGACCTTCGCCGCCGGTGCGGGCCCGTTCGTCCGTTACGACGGCACGCTGGTGGTGCCGCAGCGCACGCTGCTCGAGATGGCCGTGCTCAAGGGCGTCGCGGCCCACTACGTCATGCAGGCCGAGGACCGGTTGGCGGCGATGGCCCGGGAGCGCGAGCTGATGATGGAGCTCGTCACGATCCTGGTCCACCGCGCGCCGCTCGAGCTGGAGCGTCCCTTCGTCGACGACTTCGAGGCCGCCGCCGACGATGCCGCCCGGCTGCGCGTCGTCATCGACCAGGTCGCCTCCCTGACCGACGCCAGCGCCGTCGCCTGGCACACCCGTCTGCGCAGGAGGCGCTCGTGAGCACGCCGCTGGTCTGGTTGCCCTTCGACCCCACCGACCTGGGCGATCCCCCCGAGGGACTGCGCTACGAGGTGGTCGACCCGACCCGCGAGGTCCCCGCATCGGTGGGGGAGGTGTCGTTCTACGTCCCGCCCTACCGCCTGGACACCTCCGTCGCCTCGGTGCTGCCGCAGATGACCTCGCTCGAGGTCGTGCAGACGCTCACCGCCGGCGTCGACAACGTCCTCGCGCACGTGCCCGCGGGGGCCACGCTGTGCAGCGGACGCGGCATCCACGATGCCTCCACCGCCGAGCTCACCCTCACGCTGCTCCTGTCGTCCCTGCGGGGCGTGCCCGACTTCGTGCACGCGCAGGACCGGCACGCGTGGTCACCTCAGTGGCGTCCCGCGCTCGCGGACCGGCACGTGCTGCTGGTCGGCCACGGTGCGATCGGCCGAGCCATCGAGGCGCGGCTGCTGCCCTTCGAGGTCACGGTCACCAAGGTGGCCCGCAGCGCCCGTGACGACGTGCGCGCCCTAGCGGACCTGCCCTCGCTGCTGCCGGACGCCGACGTGGTGATCCTGATCGTGCCGCTCACCGAGAGCACCCGCGGGCTCGTCGACGCCGACTTCCTCGACGCGATGAAGGACGGAGCGCTTCTGGTCAACATGGCCCGCGGCGCGGTGGTCGTCACCGACGACCTCGTCGCAGCCCTCCACTCCGGGCGCATCACCGCCGCCGTCGACGTCGTCGACCCCGAGCCGCTGCCGGCCGACAGCCCCCTCTGGGACGCCCCCGGCCTGCTCGTGTCGCCGCACGTCGGCGGCGCGAGCAGCGCGATGTGGCCCCGTGCCCATCGACTGGTCCGCGACCAGCTGCACCGCTACGCGGCGGGGGAGCCCCTGTGGAACGTCCTGTCCGCCGACCGTTGACCTCGCCGTAGGATCGACGCGTGGCAGGCCGGATCCGCGAGGACGACATCGCAGAAGTGCGCGAGAAGGCTCGCATCGACGACATCGTGTCCTCCTACGTCACCCTCCGCAACGCCGGCGGCGGCTCGATGAAGGGCCTGTGCCCCTTCCACGACGAGAAGTCGCCGTCGTTCCACGTCACGCCGAGCCGGGGATTCTTCCACTGCCTGGCGGGGGAGACCCGTGTCCTGACCTGGGAGGGTGCGCGACCGATCCGCGAGCTCGCGGGTGGCACTCACACGATCCTGGGTGTCCGGGGGGACTGGATCGAGGCGCCATTCCGGTCCTACGGCGTGCAGCCGCTGCTCAAGCTGACGCTGTCTCGCAACCGACAGGTGAAGGAGCTCTTCGCGACCGACGAGCACCGTTGGTTCATCCGCTCGGGCAAGGACCAGAGGAGCAGCCGCGAGGTCCTCACCAAGAGCCTCAAGGCCGGCGACAGGCTGGTGCCGAAGTTTCCACGCTCGCGCATCCGACGGACCACGCCCTCGCCGTTCGGCATTGCTCACGGGTTCACCTACGGTGACGGCACCCGGTCGGGCACGGGGAGCATGGCGCTGCTCTGTCCTCCCAAGGACCTGGCAATGCTCAAGTGGTTCCCCAACAGCCACACGACTGCGCGCGATGACGGCAACCTCCTGGTGCACCACCTGCCCCGTTTCTTCAAGGAGCTGCCGGACGTAGACGAGTCGGTCTCCTACCTCTACGGCTGGCTCGCCGGTTACTTCGCGGCGGACGGTTGCGTCGCCGCTGACGGCACGGTGATCCTCAACTCTGCAGATCGCACGGCCCTCGAGTTCGTCCGCCTCGTCTGCACCAGGCTCGGCATCGCAACCTACGGGATCACGACGCAGATGCGCGTGGGATTCGAGGGGCGCGAGCCCTCGGAGCTGCACCGCATCCACCTCGTCAACGAGGACCTGACCGAGGACTTCTTCCTTCTGTCCGCCCATCGTGAGCGATTCGTGGCAGCCCAAAAGAAGTTCGCCCGGCTCGGGTGGGTGGTGCAGTCGGTCGAGACCACGGATCGCGTCGAGGAGGTGTTCTGCGCCGAGGTCGAGGACGGACATGCCTTCACGCTCGAGGACAACATCCTCACGGGCAACTGTTTCGGCTGCCAGGAAGGCGGCGACGTCATCACCTTCCTGATGAAGATCGACGGCCTCACCTTCTCCGAGTCCGTCGAGCGGCTGGCGGACAAGGTCGGCGTCCAGCTGCGCCGCGAGGACGGCGACGTCCGCGAGGAGCGGCCCAAGGGGCCGCCGCGGGCCCGCCTGATCGAGGCCAACAAGGTGGCCCAGGCGTTCTACGCCGAGCAGCTGCTGACTCCCGACTCCGCGGCCGGGCGTCAGTTCCTCCACGAGCGCGGCTTCGACCAGGCAGCCGCCGAGCGCTTCGGCATGGGCTTCGCGCCGCGCGACGGCGAGGCGATCCTGTCCCACCTGCGGGGCAAGGGCTTCAGCCAGGACGAGATGGTCTCGGTGGGACTGGTCGCGATCGGCCGCTCGGCCTACGACCGCTTCCGTGGCCGGCTGCTCTGGCCGATCCGCGACGCGACCGGCGACACCATCGGCTTCGGCGCCCGGCGGATCTTCGACGACGACAAGATCGACGCCAAGTACCTCAACACCCCCGAGACCCCGCTCTACAAGAAGAGTCAGGTCCTCTACGGCATCGACCTCGCGCGTCGCGAGATCGCCCGGTCGTCCCAGGCCGTCGTGGTCGAGGGCTACACCGACGTCATGGCCTGCCACCTGGCCGGGGTCGGCACCGCGGTGGCCTCCTGCGGCACGGCGTTCGGCGAGGAGCACACCCGCGTCCTGCGCCGCTTCCTCCACGACCACGAGGAGTTCCGCGGCGAGGTCATCTTCACCTTCGACGGCGACCAGGCCGGTCAGAACGCCGCGTTGAAGACCTTCGCCGGCGACCAGAACTTCGTGTCCCAGACCTACGTCGCCGTCGAGCCCGACGGCCTCGACCCGTGCGACGTGCGCATCAAGAAGGGCGACGCCGCGGTGCGTGAGCTCGTCGCCCGCCGCGTGCCGCTCTACCGGTTCGTGCTGACCAACGTGGTCTCCAAGTACGACCTCGACCGCGCCGACGGCCGGGTCGACGCGCTGCGCGAGAGCGCCAAGCTCGTCTCCAGCATCCGCGACAAGTCGAAGGTCGACGCGTTCGCCCGCGAGGTCGCCGGGATGATCGGCATCGACATGGAGGAGGCCCGCGCCGAGGTACGCCGTGCGGCCAACCGGCCGGCGCGCCAGGACGACCGGAGCAACGGACCGCGGCGCCCCGAGCAAGCGACGCCGACCGAGACACCGGCTGCTGCCCCGCGTCCCGTCGTACCCGACCTGCGCGACCCGCGCTTCACGATCGAGCGGGAGACCCTCAAGCTCGTCATCCAGCACCCGATGGCGATCGGGCGCACCACCACCGACATCGGGCCCAACGACTTCACCCACCCGACCTACCGCGGCGTGTGGGAGCTCGTCGAGGCGGCGGGCGGGCTGGTGGCCGGCTCGTCCGACCCGGGCTGGTCGACCAGGCTCCGCGACGCGGCCACCGACCCGGCGGTGTCCTCGGCCATCAGCGCGCTCGGCGTCGAGCCGCTGATGCGCGAGCCCGACGCCGCCTACGTCGGCCTCTACGTCTTCAAGCTGCTCGAGCTCACGGCTCAGCGGCGGATCGCCGAGGTGAAGTCGCGCCTGCAGCGCACCAACCCGGTCGACCACCCGGCCGACTACAACAAGATGTTCGGCGAGCTGGCGGCCTTGGAGCAGCACCGGCGCACCCTGCGTGACCGCATGACGGGGTCCCCGTGAGGCCGCCCCTGCGTTGGCGTCGCGAGCGCCCCCACCTCCAGGTGCGTCCCGGGGAGCAGGTCCTCGCCTGGGCCACCGATGCCACCGGTGAGGTCGTGGGCGGCACCCGCGACGCGCTCTACCTCCCGGCCGCCGACGGCGCCCGCATCCCGTGGGAAGAGGTCGAGGCCGCCGACTGGGACCTCGACACGTCCACGCTGACCGTCCGCGAGGTGGGCTCGTGGGGCCTGACCCGTCCCGAGCACCAGATCACGATCGCGGAGCCTGGTCGCCTGCTCGAGCTGGTCCGTGAGCGCGTGACGGCCAGCATCGTCCTGCAGCGCCACGTGGCGGTGTCCGGGCGACGCGGGGTCCGCGTCATCGCCCGCCGAGCACCGCACGGCCGTGCCGACCTCTCCTGGTTCTTCGAGTACGACGAGGGGATCGACCCCGAGGACCCGTCCGTGAGGGCATCGGCCGAGGCAGCGCTGGCGGCTGCCCAGAGCGAGGTCGAGCCCGGCTGAGCGGTGTGGCGGAGCCCGATTTCGACACCGGCACCGGCCTTGCTAATGTTCTACCGCTGTCCAGAGATGGTCAGCCCGATCCCCTGTAGCTCAACTGGCAGAGCATTCGACTGTTAATCGGAGGGTTGTTGGTTCGAGTCCAACCGGGGGAGCACGACAAGGGCCTCTGGTCTGCGGAGACGCAGACCAGAGGCCTTCTGCATTCGTGGGTGCGTGGCGCTCTCCCGATGCGCGCTGTAGGCGGGCGCTCAGGCGGACGCCAGCCACTTGTCCGGCCCGAAGACCTCGTAGTGGATGTCGGCCGCACGGACGTCCTGCGCGAGGAGGCTCGTGCGCACGTGCTCCATGAAGGGCAAGGGTCCGCACAGGTAGACCTGTGCGTCGGCGGGGATCTCCACCGATGCGAGGTCGATGCGTCCCGCCCGCAGGACGTCGCGGGTCGGACGAACACCCAGGTCCTCGTACCACCGGTGCAGGGAAGCGGTCGGCATCGCCGCCACGAGCTCCTTCAGCTGCTGGCGGTGAGCGTGACGGCCCGGCGACCGGTCCGCGTGCAGCACCAGCACCTGACGGGCCGAGCCGATGCCCGAGAGGTAGTGGAGGATGCCGATGATCGGGGTGGCACCGATGCCTGCGGAGACCAGGACCAGGGGCCGGTCGGAGTCGTCGAGGACCAGCTCGCCGAAGGGTGTCGAGGTCCTGAGCTCGTCTCCCTCGAAGAGGCTGTCGTGCAGGAAGTTCGAGACCTCGCCGGCCGGGGTGGTGGTGCCGTCGCCCGCCCGACCGGTCGGGATCGCCTTGACGGAGATCTCCCACTCACTGGGCTCGGAAGAGCGCGTGATGCTGTACTGACGGATCTGGCGGGCACCGTCCGGCAGCGGCACCTGCACCGACACGTACTGACCTGGCTGCGCGTTCGGCAGCGTGCTGTGGTCAGGGGTGCCGAGCACGAACGAGACCGTGTCCGGCGACTCCTGGAGGCGACGTCTCAGGACGAGGGTGCGCCACACGTCGCCGTCCGCCACACCGGCCTCGGCGTACAACCGCTTCTCGATCGAGACAAGTGCTCCGGCCATGTGCCAGTAGACCTCGTCCCAGGCACTGGCGACCTCGGGGGTGACGGCGTCGCCGAGCACCTCGACGATCGCCGCGAACAGGTGCTCGTGGACGATCGGGTACTGGTCCTCCGTGATGCCGAGCGAGGCGTGCTTGTGGGCGATCCGGGCCAGCACCTCGACGGGGTCCCGGCCGTCCTCCGCCACCAGCAGGGTTGCGTACGCCGCGATCGCGCCCGCCAACGCACTCTGCTGGTCCCCCTGAGCCTGGTTGCCCCGGTTGAACAGGTCTCGTTCGAGCTCCGGGTGTGCGGCGAACATGCGCTGGTAGAACACCGGCGTGATGTCGCCGATGGCCGCGCCGATCAGCGGCAGCGTGCTCTTGACGACGGCGGTGGACCTGGTGGACAGCATGGGATCTCCGAGCAGAGGGGGATGGGTCACGGCGACTCCCCAGCAGGGGGGCGCCTCCTGCTACCCGACCACCCCCGCAGCACGAGGCAGAGGGTCGAAGGTCCCGCGCAGCCCAGCTGAAGGTCATGCGCTCCTGGGGCGGCTGCTCACGCCAGGGCCAGGAAGAGCTTCTCCATCTTCTTGATGTCGACCCCCTCCAGGCCGTCGCCGGCCTCCAGGCACTGCTGCAGGCCGGTGGCGACGATCGCGTAGCCGCTGCGGCTCAATGCCTTGTTGACGGCGGCCAGCTGGGTGAGCACGGTCTCGCAGGAGGAGCCCTCCTCCATCATGCGGATCACGCTGGCCAGGTGGCCGTGGGCGCGCTTCATCCGCAAGATGATCGCCTTGATGTCGTCGGGCTCGAGGTCCATCGTGTGTCCGTTCTGGGGCTGCTCGGCAGTGATCTCCTGTGATTAGACCATCACCGGAAGCCCGCGCGCCGGGTGCCGGGCAAATTCGATCCGACTCCGCAGCACCGAAGCGTCGCGCTACTCCTCGCCGGCCCAGCCCATGGGGAAGACCTCGAAGGACGCGGCCAGGGCGACGCCGAGGCGCTGGCCGGCCTGGCGGGCGAAGCCCTCGAGGAACTCGCGGCCGTCGAAGTGCTCCCAGCCGAGCCCATCGATGTAGGCCCTGTGGGCCTCGAGCGAGGCGACGCCCAGGTCGAAGGTGCCGGTGGTGTCGACCCCGTGCGTCGCGTCGGGGGAGCCGGCCGCCCACACCTCGCGCACCCCGCCCCACGGCTCGAGACCGTCGACGAGCTGCTCGGCGAAGATCCACCGGTTGCCGGCGTCGCGCACCGCGTCCAGCACCGCCCGACCGACGGCGATGTGGTCGGCCTGGTTGAGGTTGCGGCCCCCGAAGGTGTCGCGGAAGTTGCCGGTCACGACGATGTCAGGACGGAAGCGACGCACCTCGAGGGCGATCGCGCGCCGCAACCCCACGCCGTACTCGAGGACCCCGTCGGGGAAGCCGAGGAACGTCACCTCGGGCACCCCCACGATGCGGGCCGACTCGACCTGCTCGGCCTCGCGGACGGGGCGGCTCTCGTCAGGGGTCAGGCCGTCGATGCCGGCCTCGCCGCTGGTCAGCATGCAGTAGCCGACGGTCTTGCCCTGCCCGGTCCAGCGGGCCACCGCGGCGGCGCTGCCGAACTCGAGGTCGTCGGGATGGGCGACGACGCACAGCATGCGGGACCAGGTCTCGTCGAGGGTCTCCAGGGGCGCCGGGGTGTCCATGCCATCGAGCATGCCCCCCCGACATGGGGGAGGGCCAGGGGTGACGTGACACGGATCTCGCGCACCCGATGGTATTTTTGGGCGGCTCGCCTCGGGACCGGGCCGCCACATCACTCTTCTCGACGGGGTCGCATGTCTGACCAGGCTGACAACGCAGCGCGCCGCGGGGTTCGTCGCGCGCAGCGACCGGCCCGTTCGTTCACGCTGCGTCGACCCGTCGGCTCGCCCCCCGGCGGCGGCTCGCGGGCACTGCGCAGCGACCGTCGTCGCGTGCGCGGCCTGCCCGGCACGCTCGGCATGACGCTGCTCGGCGCCGTGGCGCCCGGCTCGGGCTACCTCTACGCCGGACGTCGGGCCCTGGGAGCGCTCGTCCTGCTGGCCTGGATCGCCCTGCTCGGCGGGATCGCGTGGTACTTCGGTCGCGACCTGCGCACCGCCATCGACTTCGCGCTCGACCCCACCCGTCTCAAGATCGCCGCCGTGCTCTTCGGGGTGGGTGTGGCGATCTGGTCCTTCGTGGTGTTCACCTCCTACCGGCTCGTGCGTCCCCGGGTCCGGCCACGAGCGCACACCATCGCCGGCAACCTGGTCGTCGGGATCCTGTGCCTCACCGCGGTCGTGCCGGCCACCTACGCCTCCCGCTACGCCGTCGCCCAGGCCGACCTGGTCGAGACCGTCTTCCAGGACAACGTCAGCGCCACCACGCCGGAGGGCGTGACCAAGGAGGACCCGTGGGGCGGGCTCGACCGGGTCAACGTCCTGCTGCTCGGCGGGGACGGGGGAGAGGGCCGCACCGGGGTGCGCACCGACACGGTGATCCTGGTCAGCATGAACACCACGACCGGCAAGACGGTCATGTTCAGCCTGCCGCGCAACATGATGTACGCCGAGTTCCCCGAGGGGAGCCCGCTGCACGACCTCTACCCCGAGGGCTACGGCTCCGGCGGCACCGAGGACCCGGGCTTCTACATGCTCAACGCGATCTACGGCCAGGTCCCCGAGCGACACCCGGGCGTCCTGGGCAAGAGCGACAACGAGGGCGCCGACGCGATCAAGCAGGCCGTGGAGGGCAGCCTCGGCATTCCGGTCGACTACTACCTGCTGGTCAACCTCGCCGGCTTCCGCGAGATCGTCGACGCGATGGGCGGGGTGACGGTCAACATCAACGAGCCGGTGGCCATCGAGGGCAACACCGACGCGGGCATCCCGCCGGTCGGCTACCTCGAGCCCGGGCCCTCGCAGCACCTGGACGGCTACCACGCCCTGTGGTTCGCGCGCGGTCGCTACGGCTCCGACGACTACGCCCGGATGGACCGCCAGCGGTGCATGGTCGACGCGCTCGTCGAGGCCGCCAACCCCACCAACCTGCTGCGGCGCTACCTCGACCTGGCCGAGGCCGGCAAGGACATCGTCACCACCGACATCCCGCTCGACCTGGCGCCCGCCTTCGTGGAGCTCGCGCTCGAGGTCAAGGGCGCCAAGGTGCGCTCGGTGGTCTTCAAGGCCTCCGAGCAGTTCTTCTCCGGCGACCCCGACTACGACTACGTGCGCTCGGTCGTCGAGAAGGCGATCCAGCCCAAGAAGCGCGAGCCCGGTGCCCCCCGGCCCTCCACCGACGTCGAGGAGACCACCGACGCCTGCGCCTACGCGCCGACCGGGGAGACCGTCAGCGCGACCGAGTGAGCCGACTCACGGGCAGCCGGGCGGTGCCGCCGCCGCGCACCGGGCACCGGGGGCGGTGACCTTCCTGCTGCGCGTCCTCCTCTGGGGCGGCCACGCCCCGCCTCGCCTCGGCCGGCACCGGTCGCTCGACACCGGATCCTGGTCCGAGTCCCACGACGCCGACCGCTAGGGTCGTCGTCGTCCCGAGCGGTGTCACGGCGCCGGGACGCGGGGCGGTAGCTCAGTCGGTCAGAGCAGAGGACTCATAATCCTTGGGTCGTGGGTTCGAGCCCCACCCGCCCCACCGGCCTGACCCGGCGAGATCGGGCATGCGTCCCCCAGGTGGTCCCCCCAGCAGTTCCGGCGTCCCCCTCACGCCCCAACCGCTGGGTGAAGACGTCTCACGCTCGGCCGGGCCTGTCCATCGCGCGGTCGATCGTGCAGCTGCAACATCGGCCGACTCCGGGTCGAGGGCGAGATGGGGATCGGGTCACGGTTGCAGCTCGCCCTGCCGGCGGCGGCAGGACCGGTGATGGACAGGAAACAGCCCTCAAGGTAGTTGCAAGGCGGTCGCCCTACGGTGCTCGAAGTCCGGCTCTCGGGTTGGCCCCAGCTCCTCGGGACGTCACCACTGCGGTCGCCCGGACGCCCGCAATCCCCAGGGAGGCCCGTGATGTCCGACCAGACCGACAATGATCGACCCGACGCGCTAGGGCCGCTCGAGGTCGACAACCCGTCCGACCTCGTCGCGCGCAGGGCCGTGCTGCGACTCGGCGCCCTCGGAGTCACGGGGGCGGCCGTGCTCACCGCACGCAACCTCTGGGTGCCGTCTCTCGCCCAGCGTGGTCTGCTCTCACCCGACGGCGCCTTCGCGGCCGTGTCCACCGCGATCGGCGACCTCGTCCTCTACACCGAGGACTTCCCGATCAGCCCGCTGATCCTCTCGCCCTTCATCGACCCTCTGCCCGTGCCGAAGGCACTGGCGCCCACTCCCACCACCGACTACGCCTCGTGGGACTACCCGCCGGGTCCGGGGTACGGGCAGCAGAACTCGTTGCGCAACGAGCGGCACCAGATCTGGCCCTCCCAGCTGGGCTACCCGGACCCCATCGTCTACAAGATCGAGCTGATGGTCGCCCCGCACCACTTCACCTCCTCCCAGGTGCTGCCGATCAAGAAGGACGGCAGCCCCGCGGTGTCGTACGACGCCAACGGTGCGGCGATGCCGGAGGGGACGATCCGGATGCTGCCGGCCAGCACGATGTACGCGTTCAACGGCGTGTTTCCCGGCCCGATGATCAACGCCGAGTACGGCAAGCCCGTGATCGTGCGCTTCATCAACCGGCTCCACGAGAATCCCTACGGACTCGACCGTCAGGACTTCGGTGCTCCGGACTGCTCGTTCCTCACCCACCTGCACAACGGCCACACGGCGCCGGAGAGCGACGGGAACCCGCACTACGCCTATACGGCCGGGCCTCGCAGCACGTCGGGCTACGAGCCCACCTTGTGGGTCGACAACCTCTACCTCAACTGGCCCGCAGGCGGCGACGAGAGGGAGAAGCAGAGCTTCTTCTGGTTCCACGACCACCGCATGAACCACACCGGGTCGAACGTCTACAAGGGCCTGGTCGGCCTCTACCCGATCTACGACCCGAAGAACGGCAAGGACGTCGGCGATGAGCGCCGGGGCCTGCGGCTGCCCGGGGTGCGACGCACCAACGTCGACGGCAGCTTCGACGTCGACTACGACATCCCCCTGGCCTTCTCCGACGTCAGTCTCGACGACGGCACCACCACGCACCACGACGCGCACGACAGCGAGTTCCCTGAGGCCGGGAACCCGCGGACCCACCCCGAGTGGTGGGGCAAGACCTTCTACCGGCACTTCCCCAACCACGGGTTCGTCGGTGACGTCTTCACCGTCAACGGCACCGCCTACCCGGTGCTCGACGTCAAGCGACGCAAGTACCGCTTCCGCTTCCTCGACGCCTCCGTCTCCCGGATCTACGAGTTCAAGCTGATGAGCTCGACCCAGGGCCCCCGGTCGGCCGTGTCGCTCGGCCTGGAGGGCGACGAGCTCCAGGGGCAGTGGCGGATCCCGGACGGACAGCAGTGCATGCGTTTCACGCAGATCGCCACCGACGGGGGGCTGCTGCCGACCCCGATCGTCCGCGACAGCTTCGAGCTCTGGCCTGCCAAGCGCCGCGAGGTCATCGTCGACTTCACGAAGTTCCTCGACGGTTCGCCGACCACCCAGGGCGACATCGTCTACCTCACCAACGTGATGAAGATGAGCACCGGGCGGATGTGGGACAACTCGACGAGGTCCCTGCCCGATCCCGCCTACCAGGTGCCCGTCCTCGCCTTCCGGATCGGGAACGTCGCCCCGGACGACAGTCGGATCCCCACCACCCAGATGCGGGCCCTCCCGCCGCTGCCCAAGAACTGGAAGACCCTGATGTCCGACCGGATGGTCTTCGAGGTCAAGCGCGGACAGGCCGGAGGTGAGATCGAGTGGCTCATCAACGGTGAGGAGTTCGACCCCCTGAACGACATCCGGAGCCTGCGGAACCCCGCTGGCAGGTCCCCGCTGGCGCAGCCGCGCAAGGGCACGTTCGGGCTGTGGGAGCTCCGCAACGGCGGAGGGGGTTGGGTCCACCCGTTCCACCTGCACATGGAGGAGCACCGCACTGTCATGCGCGACGGTCGCGACGTGACGCTCACCCCGGATGCCGCTCACCCCGACGATGCGTCCCGTGAGGACCTGGTCGCCATGGACCCGGGGGAGTCGGTGATCGTCTACCGAGGCTTCCGGGACTTCACCGGCCCTTACGTCGCCCACTGCCACAACCTGGCGCACGAGGACCACGCGATGATGTTCGGATGGTCGATCCAACCGTGATCGCCACCCCGGCCATGACCTCGGCGGTGCCACACGCCTCCCTGGTCACCGAGGTGCGTGTGCCTTGGTGGTCCGTGCTGCCGTGGGCCGTGGTGCTGGCTTTCGGCAACGGATTCTGGATGGTGTCGCTCCGCGGCGCCGCTGGGTCGATCGAACGCACGTCGGACCCGTTCGAGAGCTGGCTACGGGAGTCCACGGTCCTGGTGTCCTGGTACGTCATGGCCGTGGTCGTGGCGGTCGCGCTGGCCCGGCGACGATTCGGTTCCCGACCACGTGGCCTGGGGGGCGCCACCGGGTCGATCGGTCTCGTCGTCGCAGCCGGGACGGCAGCGGGGACGATCGTCCTGGTGGTGAGCTCGATGATCGACTACCGCCTACAGGTCGAGCGCATGGACCACGTGGCGACCGTGCATCCGGCCTGCGACGACGCCTGCCTCTCCGAGCTCTTCCGGTCGACCTGGCACGTGGAGGCGAAGGCGGTCGCGGTGGGCGTCGTCCTCATGCTCGCCACCGATCTGGCCCTCGTGCTCCTGGTGCTGGCCCTGCGGGGCGGTGGTCTTCGCAACGGTCTCGTCCATGTTCGGCCTGTCGCGCGCACCTCGGACCGCCACGTGGTGCTGGCGGCCTGCTTGCTCGGAGCCGCGGCGGTCCACGCGGCGGTCGCCCCGGAGCACCTGTCGCAGTGGCGGCCAGCAGGCACGTTCTTCGTGCTCCTGTCCCTCAGCGAGGTGATCGTCGGGGTCCTCGCG
Organism: Nocardioides sp.; assembly: GCF_031397825.1. Lineage (GTDB taxonomy): Bacteria > Actinomycetota > Actinomycetes > Propionibacteriales > Nocardioidaceae > Nocardioides. Next base: position 9,513 of record NZ_JANNML010000107.1, on the reverse strand, counting down.
CTGTCCCGACGCCCCGGAGGGCGACGCGCTGCCCTTCCCGCTGCTGTGGTGGTCTCGGTCGTTCCCCTCCTGACGTGGATGCTCTCCCGAGTGACCGGGCTGCCATTCGGTCCGGAGGCCTGGACGCCCGAGGCGGTGGGCGCCGCTGACGCGATGGCGTGCCTCCTCGAGCTCACGGCACTGGTCCTGGCCCTGCGGCTGCTTCGCACCCGCTCGCCGGACCGCACCCGCTCGAGGTACGCCCAGGCGGTCGCCGTGGCCGCCGTGGTCACGGTCACGACCGTGGGGGTCGGGTGCTCCACCCTCCCCGTGGTCGGGTTGTTTCCCGGGGTCGGCACCGACCACGGCGCGGAGGTGACCGGCGCAGGCTGATCGGGCCGGCTGATCGGGCCGGCTGGTCCTCCTGACCCGGGTCTCGCTCTCGGGCGGCGCCGGGCCGGACCTGGCCTGGCGTCAACCTCCTGGCTATCGTGCTCCATCGCGCTGTGCGACTGATCCTCCCGGGTGTCGTCGGTGCCCGGGAAATTCGTCGCAAACGCGCCGGACGCGAGACGATGACACGTCACGTTCCGGGGACCGGCGGAGGAGGGAAGCATGATGCAGCAGGACGCACACGAGAACGCGCCGACGTTCGACCACTACGCGCGCCTGGTCCGTCGCCTGCTCCACGTGCCGATCGGGCTGGTCTCCCTCGTCGAGCCGGACCGCCAGGTCTTCCGCGGGGCCGCCGGGCTGCCAGGCCCGCTCGACGAGGTCCGGGAGACGCCCCTGTCCCACTCCTTCTGCCAGTACGTCGTCAAGGACGCGAGCCCGCTGGTCATCAGCGACGCCCGCCTCGATGCGCGACTGGCGGGCAACCTGGCCATCGAGGAGCTCGACGTCATCGCCTACGCCGGCTGGCCCCTCACCGATGTCCGGGGCGAGGTCATCGGATCCCTCTGCGCCATCGACTCGACCCCCCGCACGTGGACGCCCGAGGACCTCGCGACGCTCGAGGACCTCGCCGCCGCGTGCTCCGCCGAGCTGGGGGAGCGGGAGCGCCAGCAGGTGACGGCGGCGGCCCTTGCGGCTGCCGAGGAGCTGCACGAGCGCAGTCGCGCCCTCCTGGCCCTGAGCACCGGACTGGCCGCGACCGACACGTTGGCCGACGTCGCGGAGTCGGTGGCGACCGTCAGCCGCGAGCAGCTGGGCTGCCAGCGCGCCGGCATGTGGCTGCGCGCCTCCGAGCTCGTCGTGGGTCCCGGCACCGGCGGCCCCCACGGCGTCTCCGCGGCGGCGAAGGCCGCCGGTGAGACCCTGACCTTCATCGAGGACACCGCCTCCAGCTGGCGCTCCGCCGCCCGCTTCGCCGAGCTGCCGCTCGGCCACGACAACCCCCTGGGCGCAGCCCTGGCCGACCAGTGCCCGGTCTTCTTCGCCACCCGGGCCGCACAGAACGAGCGCTACCCCCACCTGGCCAACCCCGCACAGCTCGGGGAGGCGCGAGCCTTTGTGCCGCTCGTGGCCGGCGGGCGCGCCTACGGCGCTCTCGCGCTGGTCTGGCCCACCGAACGAACCTTCTCCGAGCAGGACCGCATCACGATCGAGGCGCTCGCCTCCTACACCGCCCAGGCCGTGCAACGGGCGATCCTGCTCGAGGACCGCTCCGACGTCGCGCTGACGCTCCAGAACGCGATGCTGACCAGCCTGCCGGAGCCGCCGCACCTCGACCTGGCCGCGCGCTACCGCCCTGCCGGCGCCCGCGAGCAGGTCGGCGGCGACTGGTACGACGCCGTCGTCACCCGTGCCGGCTGGACCGACCTGATGATCGGCGACGTCATCGGCCACGACATCGAGGCCGCGGCCGTCATGGGCCAGCTGCGCAGCATGCTCCGGATGGCGTCCTGGATGTCGAGCGGGGCGCCGTCCCACGACCTCCAGCGTCTCGACCTCGCCATGCGCGACCTCGGCCTGGAGACGATCGCGAGCGCCGTGCTCGCGCGGGTCGAGGAGGTCGCGGTGGACGGCCAGCCGACCTGGCGGCTGCGCTGGAGCAACGCGGGGCACCTGCCGCCGCTCGTGGTCGGTCCGGACGGCGACGCGCGCTTCCTCGACAGCCCGTCCGGCAGCTCGCCGCTCCTCGGGGTCGCGCCCGAGACGGTGCGCCACGACGACGACGCTCCGGTCCTTGCGGGATCCCTGCTGCTGCTCTACACCGACGGTCTCCTCGAGCGCCGCAGCGAGTCCCTCGACGTGGGCCTCGCCCGCCTGCGCGAGCTGGCCTCCCGGACGTCGACGAGCGACCTCGACGCCTTCCTCGACCAGCTCCTCGCGCAGCTGGGTGGCGAGCACCACGAGGACGACGTCGCCCTGCTCGCGGTGCGCTTCGGTCCGCTCCTGCCCTAGGAGCCGCCGCCGTACGTCGCCTGGTAGCTGCCCAGCAATGCACGGCCCTCGTCGAGGGCGGTCTCGAGCGGGCCGAGGAGGTCGACGGCACCCTCGGTGGAGCCGGAGTCGCCGAGCCACTCGAGCTCGCGCGCCGCTGCAGCCGACGCCACGACGCCGAGGTTGAGCGCGCTGCCGGCGAGCTTGTGCGCCGCCTGCCGCATCTTGTCGGCGTCGTCGGCCAGCACGTGCTCGCGGATGGTCTCGACCGCGGTCACGGAGTTGGCCCGGAAGTTGCTGATCGCCCGGTCCAGATAGCTGGTGTTGCCCGGGTCGAGGTCGCGCAGCATGTCGAGCCGCTCGACGTCGAGGCCGTCGATGGGCGGGGTGGGCGTGGTGGACGGGAGCACGAGACCATCATCGCCCACCGGAGAGTGCTCGTGAGGCTTTCCGGCCCAGCGGGTCAGCGCTTCGCCCAGGGCCCCCGGGTCGACCGGCTTGGTGAGGTAGTCGTCCATGCCCGCCCCGAGGCATCGCTCGCGTTCCCCGTCGACGGCAGCGGCGGTCATCGCGATCACCGGCGTACGACGCCCGCCAGCCTCGGTCTCCCGCAGGGCGCGGGTTGCGGCGTAGCCGTCCATGCGGGGCATCTGCACGTCCATCAGCACCACGTCGAAGGAGCGCCGGGCGAGCACCTCGAGGGCGGCGAGACCGTCATCGGCGAGCTCGACGGTGTAGCCCATGGACTCCAGCAGTCCACCCGCGACCATCTGGTTGACCGCGTTGTCCTCGACCACGAGCACGTGCTGCCCGCGATGGTGCTTGACCGCAGGTGCCGTGGGCCGGGGCGCGACCACGGGCCGCGGAGCTCCGACGGCCACGCTCGCCATCGAAGCCGTGAACGTGAAGGTGCTGCCGCTCGGGACGTGGGGGCTGTAGGAGATCGTGCCCCCCAGCGCCTCGACGATCTCCTTGGAGATGGCCAGCCCGAGGCCGGTGCCACCGTAGAGGCGGGTGGTGGAGGAGTCGGCCTGCGTGAACGGGGCGAAGAGACCGGGCACCTCCTCGGGGGCGATGCCGATCCCGGTGTCGCTCACCTCCACGATCAACAGGAATCCCTCGGCTCGCGGGACGGCGCGGGCGCACGCCCGCACCTCGCCCACGTCGGTGAACTTCACCGCGTTCGACAGCAGGTTGGACAGCACCTGGGCCAGCCGCGTCGGATCGCCACCGAGCCGCTCGGGCACGCTGTCATCACACTCGACGACGAGCTCGATGCCCTTGCTGCGGGCGGCTTCTGCCATCACGCTGGCCACCTGCTCAAGGAGCGGCCGGAGCTCGAAGTCGACCTGCTCCAGCTCGAGCCTTCCTGCCTCGATCTTGGAGAAGTCGAGCACGTCGTTGATGACGCTCATCAGGGCCCGGCTGGCGACCTGGACCCCGGCTGCGAGTCGCTGCTGCTCGGTGTCGAGGGCGGTCCTCAGGAGGAGGTCGTTGAGGCCGATCACGCCGTTGAGCGGGGTGCGGATCTCGTGGCTCATCGTCGCGAGGAACTCCGACTTCTGCCGCGAGGCCTCCATGGCTGCGTCGCGGGCGTCGGCGAGCACCCGCTGGTTGTGCTCCCTCTCGGAGACGCGTCCCAGCTGGAGCGCGATCGACTCGGCCATGTCCTGGATCATCTGGTGGCGGTAGAGCGGTGGGTCGGAGGCGATCGTGACCACGGCGCGCACCACGTCGTCGTACATCACGTTGAAGGCGATCGTGAGCCGGTCCTCGCTCCACACCGAGGTGCGGCTCTCGTGGGCCAGCGTGGCCAGCGCCAGCTCACGCGCTGACTCCTCAGGGGTCTGCAGGTCGGCCTCGCGGCCGGCCTCATCGATGTAGAGCGGCACGATTCCGCCGGCGTCGGTCACGGTGAAGGCTCGGGCCCGTCGCCAGTCGTCGTGCAGCACCACCATGCTGCCGGCCTGGCCGAGCACGTCGGTGAGCGTGTGCGCCTCGTTGGCGGCACTCGCCACCGCCTGCATGAGCACGTTCTGGCGGACGAGGTCGAGCAGCGCGATCTCGGCTTCCTTGACCTCGGTGATGTCCTGGTGGGTGCCGGACATCGAGACGACCTCGCCCTGCTCGTTGCGTCGCACGATCCCGCGCCCACGTGTCCAGATCCAGCTGTCCCTGCCCTTGATGCGGGCGACGAAGACGAAGTCGTCGCCCGCCTCGGCCGCGGTCGCCACCGCGTGCTCGACGTGACCCAGGTCGTCGGGGTGCACCATCGCGAGGAAACGATCGTAGGTGTGGGGGAAGGTCTCGTCCGTGAGGCCGTAGATCTCGCTGAGCCACGCCGACGCGGTGATCTCGTCGGCGACCACGTCCCAGTCCCAGCTGCCGACGCGGGCGATCCGTTGTGCCTCGGCCAAGCGCTCGCGGCTCGCCTCGAGCTCGTTGATCGTCGCGCGGCGGTCGGTGAACTCGGTGATCCGGTGGAGGATCGCGGTGATCGATCCGGCAGGGGAGCGCAGGGCGCTCTCGCGCACGAGGATCCAGGTGGTGGAGCCGTCGTGCCGAACGAACTGGCACTCCACCTCGCTGTCGTTGAGCTCGCCGCGCCGCACTGCCCGGAGGTGCTCGGAGAACTGGGCCCGTCCCGGCTCGTCGAGAGTGTCGAAGACGGTGACGTGCGCGAAGCGGTCGCGGGGCACGCCGTACATCCGGGCGAGCTCGGTGTTGGCGTAGAGCGTGGTGCCCTCGAGGTCGAAGACCCAGATCCCGTCGGGGGACGTCTCCACGATGTCGCGGTAGAGCTCCGGGAGGTCCATCACGCCTCGCCGGCGATGAGGTACGCCCCGTTGTCGTACTCCAGCGCCAGGTCGATGTCCTCGGTCTTGGGGCCGTTGCCGTCGAGGTCGTAGCGGTAGGTGTAGGAGACGGTGAGCGCGTCAGGGTCGGCCGAGATGTCGAGGAGCCGGACGTTGGTGACCGACCCCCAGAACTGCTCGTAGCGCGGGCTCTCGGACTGGAAGGTCGGCGTCAGCAGCCGGAAGCCCGCGGCGGGGTCGCTGCTGGCGGTCTGCAGGTAGGACTCGATGAAGGCGACCATGCCCTCGCGGGTCGGCCGGGCCGGAGCCTCGCTGGTGGGCGGTGCGCTGGTCGGCGAGCCGCTGGGGGTGACGGTCCGGTCCGTGTCGTCGCCGCGGTTCATGCCGACGAGGACGCCGATCACGGTGAGCAGCGCGATCACCACCATCGCGACCAGGATGGGGAAGAGCCGGCTCGGACGGCCGGCGCGACGGCTGCCCGGGTCGGCGGTCGGCTGGGGCAGGACCCGGGACATGACCTGGGTCGAGGACGACCCGGTGTCGGTCGCGAGGGTACGGCGGTCGGGCACCGGCCGTGGGGGAGTCGCCGAGGGTCCGGCGCGGAGGAAGTCCACGACCTGCCGCATCGACCACCGGCCCCCGGGGTCGACGGTCATGCTCGAGTCGAGGACGGGAGTCAGCCAGCCGGCGGTGTCGAGCCGCGGCGGCTCCTCGTGCACGATCCGGTAGAGCCCCCCGATGACGTTGTCACCGATGTCGTAGGGAGGTGCGCCGGCCAGCGCGTGGAAGAGCGTGGCGCCCAGCGACCATACGTCGCTGAGGTCGGTCGCCTGCCGACCTGAGGCCACCTCAGGAGATATGTACGCCGGCGAGCCGGTGACGAGGCCGGTCTGGGTCAGCGAGGCGTCGGCCTCGGCACGGGCGATGCCGAAGTCCGAGAGCTTCACCTGGCCGTCGGGCGTCACCAGGATGTTGGAGGGCTTGACGTCGCGGTGGACGATCCCGGCCTCGTGCGCTGCGGCCAGCGCCTCGGCGGCCTGCGCGACGATCGCGGCGGCCTGGTCCACGGGGAGCGCGCCGCTGGTCCGGACGAGCTCGGCGAGCGTGCTGCCCTCGACGTACTCCATCACCAGCCACTGAGCGTCGTCCTCGTCGACGAGGTCGAACACCGCGACCACGTGCGGATGGTTGAGTCGCGCGGCCAGGCGCGCCTCCCGCTCGGCGCGCAGGAGGTCGGGGCTGCTGCCACCGGGCGCCATGCCGATGCGCTTGATCGCGACCTGACGTCCGAGCACCTCGTCGCGCCCGAGCCAGACCGCGCCCATGCCTCCTCGCCCGATCTCCCGGTCGAGCGAGTACCTGCCTGCGATCACCGCGTCCTCCTCCGGCCCAACCCTAGTAGTCGAATACCCGATAGGCGCCCCGTACGTCGATACGGCAGGCTGGTGCCTGGAAGCACCGGACCCGAAAGGCTTGTCGTGACCCTCGATCCCACCCTCCTGGACGACCTCGAGTGGCGCGGCCTCATCGCGCACGCGACGGATCTGGACGCCCTCCGTGAGGCGTTCAGCAGCGGGAGCGTGCGGTTCTACGTCGGCTTCGACCCCACCGCGCCGAGCCTCCACATGGGCCACCTGGTGCAGATCCTCACGGCCAAGCGGCTCCAGGCCGCCGGGCACACGCCCTTCGCTCTTGTGGGTGGCGCCACCGGGATGATCGGCGACCCCAAGGAGGCGGGCGAGCGGGTGATGAACACCCCCGAGACCGTCCAGGAGTGGGTCGGACGGGTGCGTAGCCAGATCGAGCCGTTCCTCTCCTTCGAGGGCGACAACGCCGCCACCATGGTCAACAACCTCGACTGGACCGCGCCCATGTCGACGATCGACTTCCTGCGCGACATCGGCAAGCACTTCCCCGTCAACCGGATGCTGGCCCGCGACGTCGTCCGCACCCGCCTCGAGTCCGGCATCAGCTACACCGAGTTCAGCTACGTGCTGCTCCAGTCCATGGACTACCTCAACCTGCACCGCGACCACGGCGTGACCCTGCAGTTCGGCGGCTCCGACCAGTGGGGCAATCTCACCGCCGGCGTCGAGCTGATCCGTCGCACCGACGGGCACAAGGTCCACGCGATCGCGACACCGCTGATGACCAAGGCCGATGGCACCAAGTACGGCAAGACCGACGGTGGGGCGCTCTGGCTCGACCCGGGCATGCTCTCGCCCTACGCCTTCCACCAGTTCTGGCTCAACGCCGAGGACGAGAAGATCGGCGAGCTCCTGCGGGTCTTCACCTTCCTGCCGCGCGAGGAGATCGAGGCCCTGGAGGCCCGGCACGCCGAGAAGCCGTTCCTCCGGGAGGGGCAGAGGACCCTGGCCGACGAGGTGACGACCCTCGTGCACGGAGCCCCGGAGATGGAGCAGGCCAAGGCCGCGGCCGCTGCGCTGTTCGGTGGCGGTGAGCTGGCTGGCCTCTCCCCGGCGACCCTGGCGGCCGCCCTGCAGGAGACCGGCACGGCGCAGGTCGACCGGGCAGCCGGGATCCCGGGGGTGGTGGACCTGCTGGTGGAGACCGGGCTCGCCAAGAGCAAGGGCGAGGCCCGTCGTACGGTCGCGGAGGGTGGTGCCTACCTCAACAACGTCCGGGTCGACGACCCCGACGCGGTGCCCACGGAGGGCGACCTGATCGGTGGGTCCTGGTTGGTCCTGCGCCGGGGCAAGAAGAAGTTCGCCGGCGTCGAGGTCGTCTGAGCCATGACCGAGGACGCGCGCTGGCTCTCCGGACTGGAGGAGCAGGCGCGCGCCCGTCTGTCCGCGCCCGTCTTCGAGTACCTCGCCCAGGGGGCGCGAGAGGGCCGCACGGCCGCCCGGTCGGTCGACACCTGGTCGTCCGTCGAGCTCCACCCGCATGTCCTGCGCGACGTCACCGACGTGGAGCTCGGGACGGACCTGCTCGGGACGCGGGTGGGTGTCCCGTGGGGAGTGGCCCCCACGACGCTGCAACGGGCCGTGCACCCTGACGGAGAGCTCGCCATGGCCCGCGCGACCGCGGAGGCCGGCGGAGTCATGGTGGTCTCCTCGAACGCCGGCACCCCGTTCTCGCTGATCGGTGACACCGGCGTGCACTGGTGGCTCCAGGCCTACCTCCCGGCGGACCGGACGTTGGCGGTGCCGATGCTCGACCGGGCGGTGGCCGCTGGCGCCTCCGCAATGGTCCTCACGGTGGACACACCCGTGGTCGGCACGAAGTATCCCGCCGGTGACGTCGTCTGGGACGTGGTGGACCCGGCCCTGCTGCGGGTCAACTTCGATGTCGGGCACGACGGGCAGCCGGGGTCCGACAAGGCACTGGACCTGGGACCCCACGACCTCGACTGGCTGGCGGAGCACACCGGGTTGCCGGTCGTCGTGAAGGGCGTGCTGCGTCCCGACGACGCCGTGCGCTGCGTCCAGGCCGGCGCCAGGGCGGTGTGGGTGTCCAACCACGGGGGGCGCCAGCTGGACCGTGCCGTGGCGACGGCGACCGTCCTGCGTCACGTGATCGCAGCCGTGGGGAAGCAGGCGCAGGTCTACGTCGACGGGGGGTTGCGGTCAGGACTGGACGTCGTCGCTGCCCTGTCCCTGGGTGCGGACGCCGTGTTCCTGGGACGGCTGCCGCTCTACGCGCTCACGGATGGTGAACCAGGAGTGGCCCGGATGCATCGGGAAGTGGGCCTCCAGGTGGTCGAGACGATGCGCCTCAGCGGGTGCCGCACGCCGGCTGATCTGGCCGCCCTGAGCGCCCCATCAGCCCCAAACCGCCTCTGACCTGCGCAAACGCGATTGTGGCCCGCGTCACGTCCACTCGATTTGGCACTTCCGCGGAAGTCCTCTAATGTTTTCCATGTCGCCAGGGAGCGGCGGGGAGCAAGACCGAGAGGTCGGGCTCCCGGCCCCACGGCAGACACCCACCAGAATCCTTCACCGGATGATCGTCACCGGCCTTCGAGCCACAGACGAAGCGCCGGGGAATAGTCGTGTGGGAACCAATGTCCTAGGGGCGATGGGAAACCGTCAACTCTGGTGTGCGTCTGATCTTTGAGAACTCAACAGTGTGTCATAGTCGATGAATTAGTTTGTATGCCCTCATCTTTATTGTTTGTGGGTTTGTTTTTTCGGCAGTTAATGATTCTGGCAATTGTCAGTTTTGTTTTTTGTCGGGTTTGAATTTTCTACGGAGAGTTTGATCCTGGCTCAGGACGAACGCTGGCGGCGTGCTTAACACATGCAAGTCGAGCGGTAAGGCCCTTTCGGGGGTACACGAGCGGCGAACGGGTGAGTAACACGTGAGTAAT
>NZ_JANNML010000076.1:0-4860 GCF_031397825.1 Nocardioides sp. | reverse complement strand
CACCGCCCTCGGCGGTGTGATGGATCCCGCGACGGTGGCCTACTACCCCTCGTGGGAGACGCTGCCCCACGAGCGGCTCTCGCCCCGCAGCGACACGGTCGGCCGTCGGCTCGCGGTCCTGCGTCGGTTGGCCCACCCCGGATCCGAGGCCACCAACGGTCCGCTCAAGGTCGTCGTCGCGCCGGTGCGCTCGGTGCTGCAGCCCCAGGTGAAGGGCCTCGCCGACCTCGAGCCCGTCGAGCTCGCCGTGGGGGACGAGGCCGACCTCGAGGACGTCGTCCGGCAGCTGGCCGCCGCGGCCTACACCCGGGTCGACCTGGTCGAACGCCGCGGAGAGTTCGCCGTGCGTGGTGGCATCGTCGACATCTTCCCGCCCACCGACGAGCACCCGGTGCGGGTCGAGTTCTGGGGTGACGACGTCGAGGAGATCCGCACCTTCGCGGTCGCCGACCAACGGACCCTCGAGGCGGTCGAGCGGCTCTGGGCGCCGCCCTGCCGCGAGCTGCTCCTCACCGACGAGGTACGACGACGCGCGCGCGAGCTGGGCGTGACCCATCCCGAGCTCCTCGAGATCACCGACAAGATCGCCGAGGGCCACGCCGTCGAGGGCATGGAGTCCCTCGCGCCGGCGCTGGTCGACGAGCTGGAGCTGTTGGTCGACCTGCTGCCCGAGGACACCCACGTGCTCGTGCTCGACCCCGAGCGGGTGCGGGCCCGGGCCCACGACCTCGTGGCCACCAGCGAGGAGTTCCTCCAGGCGTCCTGGGCGGCCGCTGCCGCCGGTGGGGGAGCGCCCATCGACCTCGGCGCGGCGTCGTACCGCTCGCTCGGCGACGTGCGTTCCCACGCGGTGGCGCAGCGCAGGGCGTGGTGGAGCATCAGCCCCTTCGGGCTGGGCGAGGACGACGGGGAGCCCGACGCCTCGGTCGCCCGTCAGCGGCTCCGGGACGTCACCGGCGCGATCGTCGACGCCGGCGTCGACGTGGAGGCCGGAGCCACCGCGAGCCGCAGCGTGGCCATCCGGCCCGCCGAGACCTACCACGGCGACATCGAGAAGGCGGTGCTGGACGTTCGCGCCTGGCTGGCCACCGCCGGGCGGGTGGTGCTGGTCCACGAGGGGCACGGGCCGGCCGAGCGCATGGTCGAGCTGTTGCGTGAGCACGACGTGGCCGTCCGCTTCGCCGAGACTCTGCCCGCGGCCGAGGACGTGCCGGAGGGCGTCGCCGTGGTGACCTGCGGGACGCTCGCCCACGGGCTGGTCGACGAGGCGCAGCGCCTCGCGGTCGTCACGGGCGAGGACCTGCTCGGCCAGCGGTCCTCGACCAAGGACATGCGCAAGATGCCGGCGCGACGCAAGAAGCAGATCGACCCCCTGGAGCTGAAGCCCGGAGACCACGTGGTCCACGACCAGCACGGGGTCGGCCGCTACGTCGAGATGAAGCAGCGCGTCGTCCAGGGCGCGACCCGGGAGTACCTCGTCCTCGAGTACGGCTCCTCCAAGCGCGGTGGTCCGCCGGACCGCCTCTACGTGCCGACCGACCAGCTCGACCAGGTCACCCGCTACGTCGGGGGCGACATGCCCAGCCTGGACCGGCTCGGCGGCGCCGACTGGGCCAAGCGCAAGGGCCGCGCCCGCAAGGCGGTGCGTCAGATCGCGGCCGAGCTGATCAAGCTGTACGCCGCCCGCCAGGCCACGCGTGGGCACCGCTTCGGCCCGGACTCACCGTGGCAGCGGGAGCTCGAGGACGCCTTCCCGTTCGTCGAGACCCCCGACCAGCTCACCACGGTCGACGAGGTCAAGGCCGACATGGAGCAGGAGGTCCCCATGGACCGGCTCATCTGCGGCGACGTGGGCTACGGCAAGACCGAGATCGCGGTGCGTGCTGCCTTCAAGGCCGTCCAGGACGGCAAGCAGGTCGCGGTCCTCGTCCCCACCACGCTGCTCGTCACCCAGCACCTGTCCACGTTCGCCGAGCGGATGGCGGCCTTCCCGGTCGTGCTCAAGGGACTGAGCCGCTTCCAGACCGAGAAGGAGTCCAAGGAGGTGCTGGCCGGCGTGGCCGACGGCACCGTCGACGTCGTCATCGGCACGCACCGGCTCCTCAACCCCGACATGCGCTTCAAGGACCTCGGCCTGGTCATCGTCGACGAGGAGCAGCGCTTCGGTGTCGAGCACAAGGAGCAGCTCAAGCAGATGCGGACCGCCGTCGACGTGCTCGCGATGTCGGCCACGCCCATCCCGCGAACCCTCGAGATGGCCGTCACCGGGATCCGCGAGATGTCGACGATCACCACCCCGCCCGAGGAAAGGCACCCGGTGCTGTCCTACGTCGGTGCCTTCGAGAACCGGCAGGTGGTGGCGGCGGTCCGGCGCGAGCTGCTGCGCGAGGGCCAGGTCTTCTACATCCACAACCGGGTGCAGTCGATCGAGAAGGCGGCGGCCCGGATCCGTGAGCTCGTGCCGGAGGCGCGTGTGGCCGTGGCCCACGGTCAGATGGGCGAGCACCAGCTCGAGCAGGTCATGCTCGACTTCTGGGAGAAGCGATTCGACGTGCTCGTGTGCACCACGATCGTGGAGTCCGGTCTCGACGTCTCCAACGCCAACACCATGATCATCGAGCGAGCCGACACACTTGGCCTCTCTCAGCTGCACCAGCTGCGCGGCCGGGTCGGCCGGGGCCGCGAGCGGGCCTACGCCTACTTCCTCTTCCCGCCCGACAAACCGCTGACCGAGACCGCACACGAACGGCTGGCCACCTTGGCCCAGCACTCCGACCTCGGCGGTGGCATGGCGATCGCGATGAAGGACCTGGAGATCCGCGGGGCCGGCAACCTGCTCGGCGGCGAGCAGTCGGGACACATCGCGGACGTCGGGTTCGACCTCTACGTCCGGCTCGTCGGGGAGGCCGTCCACGAGTTCAAGGGCGGCGGCCCGGTCGAGCAGACCGAGATGAAGATCGAGCTGCCCGTCGACGCCCACCTGCCCCACGACTACGTGGCCAGCGAACGGCTGCGCCTGGAGATGTACAAGCGCCTGGCCGAGGTGCGTCACGACGAGGACGTCGCGCTGCTGCGTGAGGAGCTCGTCGACCGGTACGGCGAGCCGCCCGAGGCTGTCCGAAGCCTCCTGGAGGTGGCGCTGCTCCGGGCCAGGGCACGCCGGGCGGGTCTGACCGACATCACCATCCAGAGCAACTACGTGCGCTTCGCACCCGTCGACCTGCCCGAGTCCGGGGGGCTCCGCGTCTCCCGGCTCTATCCCGGGACCCTGGTCAAGCCGCAGGTCAGTACCATCTTGGTGCCGAGGCCGAAGACGGCTCCCGTCGCGGGTCAACCGATCCGCGGGGAGGCGCTGCTGGTCTGGGTGCGCGAGGTGATCGACTCCGTGCTCGACCGGCCGGCCGTGGGAGCCTCGTCGTGAACCGAACTGCCCGCTGACCTGCCGAACCCGCTGACCTGCCGAACCCGCTGACCTGCCGAACCCGCTGACCGGCGGGCCGGCCGACCAAGGAGCGACCTGTGCTCGTGAACCGCCGATCCGTCCCGGCACGACACCGCCGCCGGCTTCCGGCCGTCGCCGGTCTCACCGCGATCGCGGTGACCTCGCTGACCGCCTGCTCGGGACCCGGACCCGGCGTCGCCGCGGACGTCGAGGGCACCCAGATCAGCACGTCCGAGGTCGACGACTTCGCGTTGCTGCTCTGCAGCCTCGGCGGGGTCCCCGGCGGTGAGGAGGCGGCGACCAAGTCGGCTCGCCAGCAGGCCCTCACCCTGCTCATCGGCAACGTGGTCGCCTTCGACCTCATCGACGAGGACGCGGTGGACCCGGCGGCCGTCGAGCAGGCAGTCGCCCAGAACGCGCAGGCGCGCGAGACCGTGCCCGAGGACGAGGTCGCCACCTTCGACGCCTTCGTCGACGACTTCTCGCGCGCGCAGATCGGGCTGGTCGAGCTGGGGCGCGAGTCGTTGGAGGAGCAGGGGCAGAACCCGACCGAGATCACCGAGGACGTCGCCTTCGCCGAGGGCCAGCGGCTGCGGCAGGAGCGAGCGGCCGAGACCGACATCGAGCTGGACCCGCGCTTCGGCAGTGCGACCGCCGGTGTCGTCGGACCCAGCTCGGAGCAGCTGTCCGTGCCGGTCTCCGACCTCGCGGTCGAGGGGAGCTCGGCCGAGCCGTCGGCGACACTGGGCGGGCTGCTGCCGGCGTCGCAGAAGTGCTGACGGTGTGACACCGAGTCCGACGCCGAACCCGGACCGGAACCCGCCGGGGTCCCGTCTGCTCGAGCTCGTCGCGGTGATGGACCGGTTGCGCACCGAGTGCCCCTGGGACCGCGAGCAGACGCACCGGTCGCTGGCGACGTACCTGCTGGAGGAGACCTACGAGACCCTCGAGGCCATCGACACCTGGGACGCGACCGGCGAGGACCGCGACCTGGTCGAGGAGCTGGGGGACCTGCTGCTGCAGGTCGTCTTCCACGCCCGCGTCGCCTCCGAGCGCCACCCCGGCGGCTTCGACATCGACGTCGTGGCCGGCGGTATCTGCGACAAGCTGGTGCACCGCCACCCGCACGTGTTCGCCGGGCTCGAGGTCGCCGACGCCGCGGAGGTCGACCGCAACTGGGAGCGTCTCAAGGCGGCGGAGAAGCAGCGCTCGCACGTGCTCGAGGGCGTGCCGCTGGCCCTTCCGGCGTTGGCGCTGGCCGACAAGGTCCTGTCACGGCTGGCCAAGGCCGGGCTCGAGCCGGAGCCCGTGGACCCCGGTGTCGGTGCCGAGCTGCTGGCCCTGGTGGCCCGGGCCCGGTCACTGGGGGTCGACCCCGAGCAGGCCCTGCGTGACGCCGTGCGACAAGCGGCCCCGCC
>NZ_JANNML010000071.1:0-12429 GCF_031397825.1 Nocardioides sp. | reverse complement strand
CAGCACCGCCGCGGGGGAGTCGTCGACGAAGTGGAAGGTCGTGTCCGAGAGCGAGTACGACGGCCGTTCGTGGTGGGTCATGACGAAGACCGGGGTGTGGAACGGCGGCTCGTCGCCCCACCAGCCCTTCCACTCCTCGTCTGCCCAGGGGCCACGCAGCGGTGAGAACTTGTTGCGCCCCATGATCTCGGCGCCGATGTTGCGGTGGAAGTCGCGCACGAGGTAGTCCTCCAGTCCGCGACTGCCCCCGGGCCCACCACGGTGGGGCCAGCTGGCCGTCGTCACCGCCCACTGGAAGAGCACGCCCGGGTCGGCGTGGCCGAAGGGCGTCTCGAGGCTCTGGCCCTCGCCGGCGCCGAAGCCGTCGCTCGACACCATGAAGTTGTGCACCCTGACCATCTGCGTCACTGCTGCTCCTCACGAGGGATCGGTCGTCATGTCATCAGACCAGCGCAACGCGTCGAAGTCATCGAGCCAGGTCAGACGGGTCAGATCCAGCCGTGGGACTGCGCGACCCGCGCCGCCTCGGCCCGCGTCGACGCGCCGGTCTTGCCGATCGCCGCCGAGAGATGGTTGCGCACGGTGCCGAGGGAGAGGTGGGCGCGGGCGGCGATCACGGCGACGGGTGACCCGTCGATCGCGAGCAGCAGGATCTCCGCCTCCCGGGCGGTCAGCGGCGAGGGGCCGGCCATCAGCGACTCCATCGCCAGGCTCGGGTCGACGACGCGCAGCCCGGCGTGCACGCGTCGTACGGCGTCGGCCAGCTCGCGGGCGGGCGTGTCCTTGATCAGGAAGCCGGCGGCGCCGGCGTCGAGCGCGCGGCGCACGTAGCCCGGGCGCCCGAAGGTGGTCACGATCAGCGTCCTCACCTGGGGCAGGTCGGTGCGCAGCTGCTCGGCCACCTCGAGGCCCGTGAGGCCGGGCATCTCGATGTCGAGCAGGCACACCTCCGCCTGCGACGAGCGGGCCGCGTCCAGCACCTCGTCGCCACGACCGACCTGCGCGACGACGTCGAGGTCGGTCTCGAGGTCGAGCAGGGCCGCGAGCGCGCCACGCACGAGCGCCTGGTCGTCGGCCAGCAGCACGCGGATCATGGCAGGACCACCTCCACGCGTGTCCCACGCTCGCCGGAGAGCTGCAGCGTGCCACCAGCGGCGGACACGCGCTCGCGCATCCCGCGCAGCCCGTTGCCGTCAGAGCCCGACGACAACCCCGCCCCGTCGTCGGCCACCACCAGCCCGGTGGCGGACAGCTCGATCGAGACGGTCGACGCGCCGGCGTGCCGGACCACGTTGGTGACCGACTCCCGCAGCACCCACGCCAGCAGGGTGCGGTGCCGCGGGTCGGTGTCGGCCAGCGTGCCGACCTGCTGGGTCACGATGTCGACGTCGGCGAGCACGCGCCGCGCGGCGGCCAGCTCGGCCTCGAGGTTGGCGGCCCGCAGCCCGCCGACGGTCGAGCGGACCTCGGCGAGCGCCTGCCGGGCGGTCTCCTGGATCGACTCGAGCTCGGTGCGGGCCCGGGCGGGGTCGACGTCGATGAGGCGGGCCGCGAGCTCGGCCTTGATCGAGAGCACCGTGAGGGAGTGACCGAGCACGTCGTGCACGTCGCGGGCCACCCGGTCGCGCTCGGCGACCAGCGCCAGCTCCGAGCGCGCTTCCTCCGACCGGGCGTCGAGCCCCATGAAGACCCGCATCGCGGTGCAGAAGCCGATGATCGGCCACACCATCAGGAAGAAGAACACCGGGAAGTCGCCGCCGATGAGGGACAGCAGCGGCAGCAGGGCGCTGACTGCCGTGGTGCCCTTCCACCACGGCGCCGGCACCATCAGCGCGGAGAACGCCCCGAGATAGGGCGTGAGCCCGATGGCCTCGATGCCGATCACCGGCATCGTCGCCGCGATGAGCAGGATCATGACGCACCAGATCGCCAGCGCGTGCTCGCTCCAGAGGCTCCACCCCAGCAGGTAGATCACGGCGTAGGCCGCGATCAGCGCCAGGACCAGCGCCTTGACCGGGTCGGAGGCGTCGGCCTGGACGGTCTCGAGGACGGGATAGGTCAGGAAGACCAGCCACAGCGCGGCGACGGCCCAGCCCCACTGCTCCCAGGGCGAGCGGGTCACACCCGCTCCCGGCGTCGGCGCAGCCCCCACACCGCCAGCGCCGCGAAGATCACCGTCCACGCGCACACGTTAGCGAGCAACAGCCACACCGGGTCGTGCCCGGCGTCCATCGGCAGGTAGCCCTCCGAGACGGGATAGCGGGCCAGGCCGGCGTAGCCGTAGAGCGGGGTGAAGCGACCGATCTCCAACATCAGCCCGTCCATGGGCGTGAAGACGTTGCCGAGGAAGCTCAGGATCACGATCAGCCCTGACGCGATGCTGGCGGCGTTCTCGCCCTTGAAGACCAGGCAGATCGCCAGGCCGTAGACGGCGAACAACGCGGAGCCGAGCCACGCGATGCCCGCGCTGGCCAGCCAGTCGACGGCGTTGCCCGACGAGCCAGTGGCCGCGCCGATGACATAGATCAGCGCGATCGGCACGGCCGCGACCGCCATGGCCACCGCGGTCTTGATGGCGACGAAGGCCAGCGGCGACAGGGGGGTCAGCGCGAGCTGACGGCCCCACCCCATCGTCTGCTCGGTGGCCGCGGCGCCGGCGACGGTCGTGGTGGCCGTGACGGCGCCGTACGCCGCCATGGAGACCATGACGTACATCGCGACGTTGGCGCTGCCGTAGGACTCGTCGTCGCCCATCCCGAAGACGAAGAAGAGGAACGCCGGCAGCGCCACGATGAAGAACATGCCGACCTTGTCGCGCAGCTGGCGCCTGAGGTCGAGACCGGCGTAGGCCAGGGTGTCGGGGCTCGCGAGGGTGCTCATCGCACGGCCTCCTCGCCGGTGAGGGCGAGGAACGCAGCCTCGAGGCTGGCGCTGGAGACCTCGAGGTCGGTGATGCCGAGCGGCGCGAGCGCCCGGCGCACGTCGGCCAGCCAGGTCTCCTCGATGCCGTGGACGCCGACGACCTGAGCGGGTGGGTGGAGGGTCATGGTCTGCCCGCCGTACGCCGCCCGGACCTGCGCCGTGGGGCCGTCGGCCCGGATCCGGCCGCGCGCCATCAGCACGGTGCGGTCGGCGAACGCATCGGCCTCGGCGAGGTAGTGGGTCGCGAAGACGATCGTGCGACCGTCGGCGGCGTCGGCGCGCATCGTGTCCCAGAACTGCTGGCGGGCGCCGACGTCCATGCCGGTCGTGGGCTCGTCGAGGATCACCAGGTCGGGGTCGGGCACGAGCGCAAGGGCAAACTTCAGCCGCTGCTGCTCACCGCCCGAGCAGGCCTTGACCAGCCGGCCGGCGAGCGGCCCCAGGCCGGCCCGCTCGATGACGACGTCGACCCGCTCGGGCCGGCCGTGGAGGGCGGCGATCGCGCGGATCGTCTCGCGCACGGTGAAGTCGGGCAGCAGGCCACCGGTCTGCATGACGGCCGAGACCCGGCCGTCGACGACCGCGCGGTGCGGCGACTCGCCATAGACCTCGATCGTCCCGCTGGTCGGCGAGGTGAGGCCGAGGAACATGTCGACGGTGGTGGTCTTGCCGGCGCCGTTGGGGCCGAGGAAGGCGACGATCTCGCCGGAGCCGATGCTCAGGTCGATGCCGTCGACCGCGGTGACGGTCTCGCCGCCCTCGCCGCGGAAGACCTTCGTCAGGCCCGTGGCCCGGAGTGCTGGTGTGGTCATGGCTCCACCCTCCGCCGCCACGCGCCGCGAGGAGCGGGGGAGTTGTCACGACCTGGGCATGACACCTGTCATGGCTGAGGCCAGCCGGTCGACGTGCTCGTCGGCGAAGACCAGGGGCGGCCGGATCTTCAGCGAGGCGCGGTCGCGGCCGGTGCGCCCGATGAGTACGCCGCCCTCGCGCAGGCCCTCCACGATCCGGCCGGCCCGCTCGGCGCTCGGCCGCCCGGTGTCGGGGTCGACGACGTCGACGGCGAGGGCCAGTCCCCAGCCGCGCACGGCGGCGATGTCGTCACGCTGGGCGGCGACCTGGCGCAGGGCGTCGAGCAGCGTGGCTCCGACGCGTCCCGCGTGCGCGACGAGGCCGTGGTCCTCGATGGTGCGCAGGACCGCGAGCGCCGCAGCGCAGGCGGCGGTGCTGCCCCCGAAGGTGCTGAAGTAGTCGGTGCCCCGCACGAACGGGTCGACCAGCGCGGCCGGGCCGATCACGGCGGCGACCGGATAGCCGTTGCCCATCGGCTTGCCGAGGGTCACCAGGTCGGCCGGCACGTCGCCGGCGACGAAGCTCCACAGGTGCTGCCCGGTGCGGCCGTGACCCGCTTGCACCTCGTCGGCGACGTAGAGCCCACCGGCGCGGTGCACCGCCTCCGCCGCGGCCCGGGTCCACGCGTGGGCGGGTCCGTGCACGCCGTCGCTGGTGAAGACACCGTCGACCAGCATCGCCGCGACGCCGTGGCCCGAGGCGATCAGGCTGCTGATCGCCGCGTCGATCTGGAGGTCTCCTGCCAGGGGCGGTGGCACCAGCCGCATGTGCTCGGGCGCGGCTGCGCCGTGCCAGCTCTCGGGGGAGAAGGCGTAGGTCGCCTCGGTGACCCCGTGGTAGGCCCACTCGGTGGCGATGCCGCCCGACGCGCCGGTGGCGTGCTGGGCGATCCGCCAGGCGAGGTCGTTGGCCTCGCTGCCGGAGTTGACCAGCAGCACCCGGTCGAAGCGGTCGGGCAGGGTCGCCAGCAGTCGCTCGGCGAGCTCGACCGGCGCGTCCTGGAGGTAGCGGCTGTTGGTGTTGAGCGTCGCGAGCTGGGCCCCCACCGCCGAGGCCACGGCCGGGTGGGAGTGCCCGAGCACCGGCACGTTGTTGTAGGCGTCGAGGTAGCGCCGGCCGTCCGCGGCCTCGAGCACCACGCCGTCTCCGCGCACGAGGTGCAGCGGCTGGTCATAGCTGAGCTCCTGGCCGCCGAAGGAGGTCGTGCGGGCCTCGAGCAACGTCGCGGTGGAGCGGCCGGCCCGGCGTCGTACGACGAAGGTGTCGCCGAGGCTGTCCAGCCCGGCGCTGAGCATCACCTCGAGCAGGGCGTAGGCCTCGTCGTCGATCTCCGGCGCCGACCCCTGCCCGCGGGTGCGCCAGGCGGTGATGAGGACCGTCGCGGCACAGCGACCGGCCATCAGGTCGGCCACCAGCGCGCGCTCGTCGGCCTCGAGCGGGGTGACGGCGTCATAGCCCGCGACGATCTCCTGCGCTGCCTCGATCCCGTCGGTGCGGCCGCTGACCAGGTCGGCCACCGTGACGGCGAGGTCGCAGACGAGCGCGGTGTGGGTCATGTCGCCGAAGTCGGTGATGCCGGTCAGCGCCAGGTCGTCGTCGACCAGGACGTTGGTCGGCGCCAGGTCGTTGTGCACCACCTGCGCGCGCAGGCGTGGGAGCACCGGCGCGACCCGCTCGTCGAAGCGGTCGAGCACCATCTCGATCGCGGCCCGTCGGTCGGCCGCGACCGCGGGGAGCCAGGACCGCAGCTGCGGCAGCCGCTTGATGTCCCAGACGAGCGGCTGGGTCGCGGCCGGGTGGGCGAAGCCGCGCAGCCCGCGCCCGAGCCGGGCGCTCGCGCGCCCCCACTCACGCAGCCGCGCGTCGTCGAGCTCCGCCGGCTCGGGGTGCCGGCCCGCGAGCCAGGTGTGCACCCACGCGAGCGAGACCCGCCCGTCCCGCCCGGTCAGCGGCACCCACGGGAGTCCGTCCAGCGTGCGTACGACGCCGGGCACCGGCAGCTCCGGAGCCACCGCCCGCAGGTGGTCCAGCGCCGAGCGCTGGAGGTCGAGCACGGCCTCGGGATCGGCCGGGTTGTGCACCTTGAGCAGGTGCTGCGCCGATCCGGAGTCGAGTCGGAAGTTGCAGTCGCGCTCCCCGTGCAGCGCGGTCAGGTCGCCGTCGAGGCCCCACGCCTCCCGCACCGACGCGCGCAGCCCGTCGAGGTCGAGGTCGGGTCCCGGCACGGACAGCGGGTCGGGGGGCGTCGAGCTCACCGGGTCATTGTGCTCCCGCGGGAGCGCCGAGTGTCAGTCGCAGTCGTTGCAGATCATGGAGCCGGGCGCCGAGCGCCGCGAGGTGTGCTGGACCAGGAAGCAGGACTGGCAGACGAACTCGTCGGCCTGCTCCGGGGTGACCTCGATGGAGAGAGTCTCGCTCGAGAGGTCGGCTCCGGGGAGCTCGTAGGACTCGGCCAGCTCGGTCTCGTCGACGTCCACCTGACCCGAGGTCTTGTCCTGCTCGCCCGAGGTCAGCCGACGCGCCTCCAGGCTCTCTTCCTTCTGCTCGTCCTCGGTCTTGCGTGATGCGTCGTAGTCGGTGGCCATGCGTCGTTCCTCTCGGTGCGGAGGCCGCATGCTAGCGCCGTCCGGCGTCGGGGCTTGCAACGAGGAGTGGCCCTGGGGTGGTGATGCTCGTCATGTGTCCTGACAAACGGCTCTCCGTGGTGTAGGAGGACGTAGGAATCGCAGTGAAACGAGCCCGCCGAGCGCCGGTCGAGGAGAGACTGGCGCCATGTTCGACGAGGTCCTGCGTTCTCTGCTTCAGCAGCTCATGCCGCTGCTCCCGGTCCTCGGCCCGATCGCGGTCATGGTGGTCGTCCTCGCCGTGCCGATGCCCGGCCGAGGCCCCCGGCTCCTCCAGAGCCGCGACACGTGGCGTGGCTTCAAGTACGCCGCCCGCCGCACCGTCTTCGAGCGGGCCGGCGGCCGCTGCGAGGCAGCTGCCTTCATCGCGTGGGGGAGATGTCGGGCGCCGGCGAGCGAGGCCGACCACGTCTTCCCCTGGTCGCGCCGCGGACCGACCGTGGTCAGCAACGGGCAGGCGCTGTGCCGCGCGCACAACCGCTCGAAGTCGAACATGCGGCCGCCGTGGTGGTACGTCCGCTGCCTGGAGCGTCGTCGCGCTGCCTACTTCCCGGCCGGCGCGAGCGTGCGCGTCCTGGCGCGGATGAGTGAGGAGGACCGAGCGGCGCGGGCGGCGACGCCGCGTCGTGCACGTCGCTGAGCGCAGCTACGGTGCGGTCATGGTCGACCGGGTCGAGATCGCCGTCGCTGCCCTGGTGCGCGACGGTCGCGTGCTCCTGGCGCACCGCCATCTGTCCCGCACGGCCTATCCCGACTGCTGGGACCTCGTCGGTGGCCACGTCGAGCCGGGCGAGCTGCCCGAGCAGGCCGTCGTGCGTGAGTGCCTCGAGGAGCTCGGCGTCCACGTCCGCGACCCGCGACCCCTGGCGATGCCGGTCGTGGACCCTGCCCTCGACCTGCACGCGTTCGTCGTCACCCGCTGGGACGGCGAGCCGGTCAACGCCGCTCCCGACGAGCACGACGACCTCCGGTGGTTCCGGCCGGACGAGCTGGCTGGTCTGCGGATGGCCCACCCGGCTGGTCTTGCCTGCATCGTGGACGCCGTCGACGGCGCCACCACCCAGCGGGGATGACCTGCGGGTTAGTCCTCGTCGAACGTGAGCGCAGCGCCGTTGATGCACCAGCGCTGACCGGTGGGTGCGGGACCATCACCGAAGACGTGACCCAGGTGGCCGCCACAGCTGGCGCAGGTGGCCTGGCGGCGCGGGAACAGCAGCGTGAAGTCAGTGCGCGTGAGCGCAGCGTCGGGCGCTGCGGTGTCCGAGAAGCTGGGCCACCCCGACCCGGAGTCGAACTGGTCCTCCGAGCGGAACAGCTCGGCAGCGCAGCCCGCGCACCGATAGACGCCGTCCGCTTCGGACGGGTGCTCGAACTCGCTGGTCCCGGGCGCTTCGGTGCCCGCCCGGCGGAGCACGCGGTAGGCCTCAGGTCCCAGGCTCGCCCGCCACTCGGCGTCCGTGCGCACCACCTGCGGCTCGGGTCGGCGGCTGCGCTTGAACATGTCGCCAGCCTAGGTGCTCTCCCATGACCGCTCACGATCGAGAGCGCGATTCGTGCAGATGCGGGGCGCGACGGACACCGAGTTCCTCTATGCCCTCGAGAGGTCGGGCGATCACGTGTCCAGGACCGTCCCCACGTTGTCTGGGTGCGCCCCCACGTCGAGACCCGTGCACTGACGTCGAGGCCTGCGCTCGACGCATCCCAAAGTGGGATGCGTCGGGTAAGATGCTCACATGAGCACGCAGATCGCTGTCCGTCTCCCCGACGAGATGGTGGCTTTCCTCGATCGAGGCGTCGCCGCCGGCAAGGCAACAAGTCGTGCAGCGCTTGTCGCAGCGGCGCTGGAGCGTGAGATGCGTCGACAAGCCGCCGAGCACGACGCAGACGTTCTGCGCGAGCACGGCAGCGCCGACGACCTGGACGACCTGGTGACGTGGAGCAGCACCCACCTCGACGTCGAGGACTGACTCGGTGCGCGAGATCTGCTTGGTGCGTCTCGACAAGACCCGGCCGGCCCTGGTCCTGACCCGACAGGTGGCGCGGGCCGCGATGACCAAGGTGACCGTCGCCCCCATCACCACCACCGTCAAGGGTTTGTCCAGCGAGGTCCGGGTGGGGTCTGACAACGGGCTCGATCACGACGGTGTGGTCGCCCTCGACAACGTCGTCACTGTCCCGGTCGACCTGCTCGGGCGCACCGTCGGCTACCTCAGCACACAACAAGAGTCTGAGCTGGCACGAGCTGTCGTCCTGGCCTACGACCTCGAGCTGCCTCTCCTTGGTTGACACAGGCTCGAAGGTGGCTCTCGACCGACTCTGACCCGGGCGCTGGTCAGGGCAGGCTGACCCGGACGCACGAGGCTGGGTCCGGTCGGCACCGGACGAGCGCCTCGTCCCCGCCGTCCTCGGTCACCACGAGGGCGAGGAGCCGGTCGTCGCTCTCCCATCGGAACCCCGGGGCGACGAAGAGCCACCCCTCGGGCGGCGTCAGCACGCCGCTCGCAGAGCCGTCGACCTGTTGCACCCGCAGGGTGCGGGCCGCTGAGGCCTCACCGCCCACGGTGCCCGGGGGCACGTAGGCGAGCCACTGCTCGCTGGCTTCGAGGACGTCATGGGTCGGCACGGCACCGAGTGGAGTGAGGGTGCCGTCCTCGGCGAGGCGGGCGAGGTAGGGCTCCCCCTGGGTGCCGTCGACGGCGTCGTAGTCGCCCTCGTTGACGAGCAGTCCGGCGCCTGTGTTGCCGATGACCACCTGACCCGGTGCGGTCTGCGCGAGGTCGATGGTCTCCGCGTCGATGAGGGGGCGCCACAGCCGCTGAAAGCTCGTCCCAGCGACCACCACGAGCCCGGCGTCGGTCACGGCCACCGCGCGAACGGCGGGGTCGAGTCCTGCTCCCGGCAGGTCGACACCACCCAATCCCTCGCCGCCCTCCTCGGTGTCGGCACCGACGAGCAGCGCACCGCCGTCCTCGCTCAGGACCCGCGCCAGGTAGCCAGCGCTCGGTGAGATGACCGGCGGCTGGTACGTCGTGCCTTCGAGCTGCTGCGGGCGGGCGTCGTAGCCCCACCACCAGCTGCCGTCGGAGCGCTGACCGATCCAATGCGTGCCACTGCCTCGGACGTAGTCCCAGCGACCGAGCACGCGCGCCCCCCCGACGTAGAGGGCGCCGGAGACCACCACGGGCGCCTCAGGCGCCGCGCGAGAGACAGAGCCGTCGTCCGAGGTCGTGCTGGGTGCCGGTGCCGGTGCCGGTGAGGGTTCTCCGCGGTCGGGCTCGGCCGACGTGAGCAGGGAGACCACCGTGAGCAGGACGGTGATGGCGACCGCCGCGGCGACCAGCATGGGTGCAGCCACGTGCCAACGCGACTGGGCGGTCGCATGCGGAAGATCCGGCATGGGGGGGACGACGAGGTCTCCCGCGACTCGGTCCAGCTCGCGGCTCAGGGTGCGCTCGATCTCGAAGTCCATCAGTCCTCACTCCCATCGACAGCGTTTCGTAGCTTCGCCAGCGCGTGGTGCGCGGTGGACTTCACGGTGCCGCGCGAGCACCCGAGGGCGTCGGCGATCTCAGCCTCGTTGAGCTGCTCGTAGTAGCGCAGGACGATGACGGCACGCTGTCGCGGCGGGAGGGCGCGAACGTGTGGCCACAGAGCCATCCGCTCCTCGGGGCCCTCAGGCGGTGGGCCGAGCTCCGGCGGGTCCTCGCCGAGCAGCCGCTCGGGTCGACGCCTTTCGGCCCGCTTCGCGGAAAGGAAGGTGTTGGTGAGGATGCGGCGCACGTAGGCGTCGGACGACTCCGCCCGGCTCACCTTCGACCACGCGCCGTGGGCCTTGATGAGTGTCTGCTGCGCGAGGTCCTCAGCATCGGCATGGTTGCCGCTCAGCAGGTAGGCACGGCGGTAGAGCGATGGCCAGATCGCCGCTGCGTACTCCTCGAACGTCGGAACGGCCGCGTGTGCGATCGTCATGGGCGTCACCTCCTCACCCCTACAGACTCCATGTCGGGGCAGCAGGTTGTGCCAGGGGGGACCCCATCCGAGCGTCCGCCAGACCTACCGAAGGAGTGTCGTGGACCGCAGAGCAATCCTCTTCCACGGAACGTCCGCGAATCCCGATGTCGTCTGGCTCCCATGGCTGCGCAGGCGGCTGCTCGAACGCGGCTACGCCGTCGACGTGCCGCACTACCCCGGCCTCAACGTCGAAGACATCGCCACGTTCCTGCCGAAGGTCCTGGCCGACCACACGTTCGACACCAGCACCGTCCTTGTCGGTCACTCAGGCGGCGCAGCCCTCCTGCTCGCGATCTTGGAGCACATCGACACGAGGGTGGACCAGGCCTTCCTGGTGGCGGGCTACTGGACCCAGCCCAACGTCGAGAGCGAACCCGTCCTGCAAGACGAGTACGACTGGGCAGCGATCCGGGCCCATGTCCGCGACCTCTACTTCATCAACTCGCGCGAAGATCCGTATGGATGTGACGACAAGCAGGGACGCGCCATGTTCGAACGGCTCGGCGGCACCCAGATCATCCGCGACGACGGCCACTTCGGAGACATCGACCAGCCGTTCGAGTCCTTCGAGCTTCTCGACAGACTCATCGACTGACCTCGGCCTTGCCGCAGCCACTGCCGGCCGGACAGGTCAGCTCGACAAGGCCACGACCATCTTGGAGGCCTGAAGATGCGCCCGCTCGCGGCGGAGTGCACGGTCTCAGCCCCAGCGCGGGCCGACGGTCGGCTCAGTCCAGTGGGGTGTCGACCCAGCCGATGAACCGGCTGCCAATCCCCGAGATCTCCTCACGACGGTTGCCGCGGAGCAGAGGCGGCAGATCGGAGGACGGATGGTGGTCGCAGCTGATGAAGGTGAATGTCGGCCACCATTTCTTCGGCCGAGCTCTCTCGGCAGACCCGCAGACACTGCAGACCAGATCGACCCACACCGGCTTCGTGCCGGTCCGATTGGCACGGGACTGGACCAGCCACGGTGGCGGGCTGTCCTCGATCTCACGCAGCTGGGCTTCGGTGAGCGTCGTGGGCAGGCCGTGTCGGGTGGCCATCTCCAAGGGGATGTCCAGGCGTTGGGCAGCGTCGCGGCGGGTGATCATCGTCGCCAACGATAGTCAGTGGGCCGCACTGATCGCGGCTACTCGAAGGGCTGACACCGCTCTCAGCTGACCTTGAGGACGTTGCGCTTCGAGACCCGGCGCGCACGGAGCCGAGCGCCAGCAAGCACCAGGCCGACGCCGACAAGGACGATGACCGCGTTGATCACGCCGTACGCCATGACCTCGCCTGTCGACGCTCGTGCCGGGAATCCCTCGGGGAAGGGCCCGAACGCTGGACGAGAGCTGTGGCCGAGCCACCCCAGCAGGACCGAGGTGTTCTGGAAGCTGAAGAGGTAGGACCCGATGAGCAGGTAGGACAAGATCGCGGTCGACCGCGACGAGACGAAGAAGCCGAGCGGCAGGGCGACGAGCACGGTGTAGATCAGGTTCATCATGATCTCCTGTGAGCGGGTGGTCGGATGATCCAACTGTCCGACCGCACGAGCTCCAGCCGCGTCGGCGTCAGCGCGCAGATGAAGTGCGGATCATCTCTACGTGCTGACCCTGATGCGGTGCCGACCTCACGGTGCGACGATGCGGTGATGGCCCCCGTCGTGAGTCGTGCGTTGGTGGCAGCGGCGACGGTGATGCCCGGCACCGGGGTCGTCCTGGCCCTCTTCTCGCGACACTCCAGCACCGACGACCTGGTGCCCCACGCCTTGGCCCTCGTAGCGGTGGGGATGGGCTGGTGGGTCGTCGTCCGCGTGCCTGACTCCCCCGTAGGGGCGGCGCTGGCGTGGACCAGCGCTGCAGTGTCTCTCGTGGTGATCAACGACGTGCTCGCCGCCTCGGCCTACACATCAACGCCGCTTCCGCTGGCCCCACTGGCCCGTCACGTCTGGGTCGGAGCCTGGCCCGTGAATCTCGCCGGACTCCTTGCTCTGCTCCTGGTGTTCCCAGATGGTCGTCGGCCCGGGCGCTTGTGG
>NZ_JANNML010000060.1:0-16842 GCF_031397825.1 Nocardioides sp. | reverse complement strand
CCCCCGCCCGCCGCGCCCCCCCCCCCCCCCCCCCCCCCCGGGGGGGCGTCTTGCCGCCCGGGCCCCCCCCCCCCCCCCCCCGACTCGGCGGGAGGGCCGTCACGACCGTCATGCGGGATGCCCTCGCGGTATCTGCCTCGCGGGGTTACCGTGACGACACGCACATGGGGTGCTCGACCCGCTCGCTCGGACGCGCGGGATCGCCTGACGCCTGACAACTTCACATCAACTCCTCGGCACCGCGGCCCCCCGCGGTGCCGCACTGCTCCAGGAGACTCTCTTGACCAGACGACTGACCACGCTGGCGGCCACCATCGGTGCTGTCACGCTGACGGCGATGTCCGTGGCCCCGGCCCTGGCGGCCACCACGGTGTCCCAGGCGTCGGCGACCGCGCTGACGATATCGCTCGCCGGCAACGGCACCGACTCCGGCACGACGCAGGCCACCAACGACGGCTCCGGCGAGACCAAGACCGGCGAGGCCAACCCGCCCGTCGCGGTCCTCGGCAACCAGGACCTGCTCGACGTGGGGGTCCTGGCCCAGGACGCGGAGGCCAAGCTCGACGGCCGCGAGGGAGTCTCGGCCGCCTGCTCGGGCGTGGCCGGTGACGGCGCCTCGATCGCCGACGTCGGTGAGTCGCAGTGCCTCACCCCGGGTGACCCGGTCGGCATCTCGATCGCCAACCTCGACCTCACCGGCGCGGTGCTGATCGACCCCGCCTCCGCACTCGGTCCCCTGGCGCCGCTCAACGTGATCATCGACCAGCTGGTCGGCCCCCTCACCGCCGCGATCAGCGACGGCCTGGCACCGCTGGGTGCGACCGGCCTCGGGGGCACGCTCGGTGCCGTGCAGGCCAGCTGCACCGCCGGCCCCGGCAACGCCACCAGCGGCACGGCCAACATCGCCGACACCACCCTCCAGCTCGACGTCGGCGGCGCCGCGATCGACCTGGTCGAGCTGCCCGCGAGCCCGCCGCCCAACACCCAGGTCGTCACCGACCTCGACGTGGTGCTCAACACCGTCATCGACGCCCTGCGCGTCGACATCAACAACACCCTCGACGGGCAGCTGGCGCCCCTCAGCGCGATCATCGACCCGATCCAGGACCAGATCGTCAACAACCTGATCGCCCAGATCGCCCCGCAGCTGGCGCCCCTCGAGGACAACATCCTCGAGATCACGCTCAACAAGCAGTCGAAGCCCTCGCCCGGCGCGATCGAGGTCACCGCCCTGGTGCTCAACGTGCTGCCGGCCGCGGCGCAGTTCACCGACGCCCCGCTGGTCAGCGCCGAGATCGGCAACGTCACGTGCGGCCCCAACGACCGCGCCGGCGACACCCCCGACCCGGACCCCACCCCGGACCCGGATCCCGACCCGACGCCTGACCCCGACCCGCAGGACCCCGACGTCCCGACGATCGTCGACGCCGGATCCTCGGACGGCGACCTGTCGCTCACCGGCGGCGCCCTCGGCGCCGGCCTGGTGCTGCTGACCGGTGTCGCCGGGCTGATCGGCTACCGCCGCTTCCAGCGCGCCTGATCGCGGCGCGAGCAGACGACACCACGATGACGCCCGCGGAGCAGGCCGAGGCGACCGACGCGAGGATCATCAGGGGACTCCTCCTGGTGGCCCTGGTGCTGGTCTTCCTCGGCCCTGCCCTGCCGTCGTCCGAAGGCTCCGGCACCGGCTCGCTCGAGGCGTCGCCGGCCGTCACGCTCCCCGCGGGTGACGACGCGATCCTGGTCCCGTCGATCTCCCTCGACGCCCCTCTGGTCCCGATCGCCAAGGTCGGCGAGGTCCTGACACCCCCCAGCGACACCGACCAGGTCGGGTGGTGGGACCTCAGCGCCGAGCCCGGCGCCCGCAGCGGCCAGACCGTCGTGACGGGCCACACCGTGCACACCGGTGGCGGTGTCATGAACCGGCTCGGCGAGCTGCGCCCCGGCGACGTGGTGCAGGTCCGCGACGAGGGCCGGCTCGTGGACTACCGCGCGACCCGCGTGCAGGTCTACTCCAAGGCTGAGCTCGCCGCCGCTGCCGAGGAGCTCTTCGGCCAGGACCGCGGTCGCGGCCGTCTGGTGCTGGTCACCTGCACGGACTTCACCGACGGTGAGTACCTCTCCAACATCGTGGTCCTCGCTCGTCCCGTGCGCGACGCCGCCTCGGCCTGAGGGCCGACGGGCACCCGACCCCGGGGCAGGCGCGGCAGCTCGAAGAGCACCCCGAGCCCGAGCAGCACCAGCACCCGGTGCACGGCGAGCGACGCGACGACCACCACGGCGGTGACGGCGAGCGGGTAGGCCACCGCCACCAGCACCGCCGCGGTCCGGGACAGGGTCGAGGCACCGGAGGCGCCCGGCACGACCAGGACGTGGTGCAGCGCGCCGAGGACCGGGAGGTGCAGGACGTAGACCGGCAGGGTGCGACGGCCCGTCCAGGCCAGCGCATCGGCCACGCGGGCGGCCGGTGCCACGCGCACGAGAGCCGCGGCCACCCAGACGCCGACCGGGACCCCGACGACGCTGAGGAGGACCACACGCACCGGCGAGGGGAGGTCCAGGAGCGCGAGGGCCCCGGACCCCACGAGCAGCACGAGCACGCCCACCGGGAGGAGCCGGCGCACGCGCAGCCCGGCCAGCCCCGTGACGACACCCGGGCACCTGGCGCCGACGACGAAGTAGACCAGGTGCACCAGCAGCGAGACCCGGTTGGCCTCCTCGATCGGCAGCGCCGCGGCTCCCAGCGCCACGACGCCGCTGACTGCCACCAGGGCGTACGTCGGCACGCGTCGCGTCAGCCTCACCACCAGGAAGTAGACGGCGAGGGCGTAGAGGAACCACAGGGCCGTCGAGGCGAGGAGCAGGTCGACCGCCAGCTCGCCCAGGTCCTGGGTGCGGTTGGTGACGAGGTCCTGCTCCCAGGTGAAGAAGAGCCCGAGCAGGACCAGCCAGACGGCGTAGACGTAGGCGGGGTTGGTGACCCGCCGCGCCACCGAGGTCCACGGACGATGCACGGCACGCGAGGCGAAGAGGCCGCTCAGCACGAAGAAGAGCGGCATCCGGACCGGTCGCAGGGCGCCGCTCACGCCCGACCAGGCCACCGCGACCACCGCGAGGTCGTCCGGCACGACCGCGACCAGGTGCTTGCCCACCACGTGGTGGAGCACGACCAGCAGGATGCAGCCGCCCTTGGCGACGTCGGCCCAGCGCAGACGCGAGGAAGGAGGGTGAGGGTCCATGGCTCCTCACAGGTACCCCGCAGACGGGCGGGTCACGCCGAGACGCTGCCCACATCGCCCCCGGGCCGCTCAGACGGTCACCTGCGGGCCGACAGGACCTCGGCGAGCCCCGCGATGTCGCGGGGACCGACCCGGCAGCAGCCACCCAGCAGCCGCGCCCCCTCGTCGTACCAGGTGAGCGCGAGAGCGGTGTCGAAGAGATCGGCGCCCTGCCAGACGTGGTGCGCCGAGTCCCAGGACTCGCCGCGGTTGGGGTAGGTGACGGCCGGGCGGCCCGTGGCAGCGACAGCGGCACGCACGGCGGCGCTGACGTCGGGAGGGGCGGAGCAGTTGACCCCAGCGGCGATGACCGCGGACGAGCCGGCGAGGACGCCGTAGGCCTCCTCGAGCGACTGGCCGGCGCGGGTGCGCCCGTCGGCGACGGAGTAGGAGAACCAGACCGGGAGGCCGAGCTCGTCGAGGAGCGGCACCAGCACCTCCGCCTCCCGCACGTCGGGCACCGTCTCGACGGCCAGGAGGTCGGGGCCGGCGGCGGCCAGGACCTCGAGGCGGGGTCCGTGGAAGTCGCGGAGCTGAGCGGGGTTGAGGCCGTAGTCGCCGCGGTACTCCGACCCGTCGGCCAGGACGGCGCCGTAGGGGCCCACGGAGGCGGCGACGAGCAGCCGGCGACCCGTGGCTCGCTGCACCTGGTCGCGGGCGATCCGGGCCAGCGTGACGCTGGTGCTGATCAGCGACTCCGCCTCGGCCGCGCCCAGGCCCGCCGCCACCAGGCTGGGGACGCTGGCCTGGTAGCTCGCCGTCGTGGCCACGTCGGCACCGGCCTCGAAGTAGGTCCGATGCACCGCGACGACCTCGTCGGGGGCGTCACGCAGCAGCCGGGCGGTCCACAGGTCGTCGGACAGGTCGGCCCCCCGGTCCTCGAGGGCGTTGGACATGCCGCCGTCGAGCACGAGGAGTCCGTCAGCCAGCAGGTCGGTCAGGTCGTCCGGGGTCACGGGACAAGTCTCCTGCACCACATCCGGGACTAACTCCTCGCCCGCACCGGTTGTGCCCGTCATGACCACCATCGGACTCATCGGTTGCGGACACATCGGCAAGGCCATCGCCCAGCAGGCGGTCGCCCACGGCTACGACGTCGTCCTGAGCAACTCACGCGGCCCCGAGACCCTGGGCGACGTCGTCGCCTCGCTCGGCGAGCACGCCCGCGCCGGCACCGCCGAGGACGCGGCCGCGGCCGGCGACCTCGTCGTCGTGACCGTCCCGTTCAAGAACTACGCACAGGTCCCGGTCGAGCCCCTCGCGGGCAAGGTCGTGATCGACACCAACAACTACTACTTCGAGCGCGACGGCCGGTGGCCCGACATCGACGAGGGCCGCACCAGCCCCAGCGAGCTCCTCGCCGAGCACCTGCCCACCTCGAAGGTCGTGAAGGCGTTCAACGCCATCCAGGCCCTGCACATCGTCGACGCGGCGTTGCCGGCCGGTGAACCGGCCCGCCGCGCGCTGGCCATCGCCGGAGACGACGCGGACGCCAAGGCGGTCGTCGGCTCGCTCATCGACCAGTTCGGCTTCGACGTGGTCGACGCTGGTCCGCTCGTGGAGGGCCGGCGCTTCGACCGCGACAAGCCTGCCTACGGCGCCGAGCTCGGGGCCGAGGACTTGCGCGAGGCCATCGCGGCCGGCTGATCCCCTCGGGGTCGCTCCTGCGGCGTCGGGAGGGTCATCTCGAACACCGAGCCCCCACCGGGGTTGTCACGGACCGTGAGGGTGCCTCCGTGCCGGGTGACGACCCGGTGGCAGATGGCAAGGCCGAGGCCGGTGCCGCTGTAGCCCTGCGTGTGGGCCCGGTGGAACGGCGTGAAGATCGCCGCCCGCTGGTCCCGGGGGATCTCGATGCCCCGGTCGCTGAAGAGAACCGTGACAGCGCCGTCCGAGGTCACGGCCGTGATCTCCACACGAGGGACCTGGCCGGGCGCGGTGTACTTGATCGCGTTGCCCAGGATGTTGGCGAACACCTGGCGCAGCCGCACGGGATCGCCCAGCACGGTGGGGAGTGCGCCGACGTGGACCACGGGCGGCTCTCCGTCCCAGGCGCGCGCGAGCTGCTCCTCCAGCACCTCGTGCGCCAGCGCCCCCAGGTCCAGCTCGGTCAGGGCGAAGCCGGCATCGCGGGCCGTGGTGTAGTCGAGCAGGTCGCTGATGAGCTCGTCCATGCGGCGGGCGGTGGACAGGGCGCGGGCGGTGTAGTGCTCGACGCGGTCGCGGTGGGCCGACGTCGGTTCGGAGTCGGCGCCCGCCTCGAGGGCTATCAGCTCGAGGAAGCCGAGGATCACGGTCAGCGGGTGCTTGAGGTCGTGGGCCACGACGCCGGCGAAGGCCGCGAGCTCGGCGCGCTGCTCGCGGTCGACGGTCACGTCGCGGAACACCGCGACCGCGCCACGCTGCCCTGCTGCGTCGAGCGGGCGCCCGCTCACCGCGATGCGCACACCGTCGGGTCGAGCCCGGTTGCGCACGACCATCTCGACCTCGTCGGTCGACTCACCTCCCAGCGCCCGCACCAGCGGAAGCTCCTCCTGCGGGAACGGCGCCCCCGCCGTGGTGAAGAGGCCGTAGTGCTCCTGCCACTCCGCGGGAACATCGGTGTCGTCGACCCCCAGGAGGTCCTTGGCCGCAGGGTTGTGGATCAGGAAGGCGCCGGTCTCGTCCACCACACCCACGCCGTCGCCGATCGAGTCGAGCACCGCCGTCAGGAGGCCGGCCTGCCGTCGGGCCTCGGCCTCGGCCTCGACGAGGTCCCGGGTCGCCCGCCGCACCTGAACGCGGGCGCGGGCCCTCCCGGACGCAAGCACCCAGGTCAGTCCAGCGAGCAGCAGGGCCACCAGCAGTGCGCCACCGAGCACGATGCGCGGGAGGTAGCTGCCGGTCCCCACGAGCGCATCGCCGCGGCCGGCCACCTCGATCGTCCAGGTCCGCTGGGCGACCGGCAGGACCGTCGTACGACGCAGGTCCCGCTCACCCTCCACGGACGACCGCACCTCGGCCACCTCGACCACGGCCTCCGGGCCGGTGTCCCCCGCGGCGAGCAGGTCGACGTCGACGGAGTCCTGGGAGGCTGCCTGCAGGACGCTCCCCATGAAGTCCTGCCCGCGGATCCCGAGCAGCACCCAGCCGAGCAGCCGGTCCCCGTCGACTCCCGCGCGGAGCACCGGGGCCGTCATGGAGAACGACGTCTGCCGCTCCTCCGGCGGCAGCGACTGGTCGATGATCAGCTCGTAGGGCTCACTGATCGCCACCTCGCCCGACCTGGCAGCCTCGGTCAAGGCAGCGAAGGGCGCCGGGGCGGCGGCGACGTCGATCCCCGTCCTGCGGGTGGCCGCTCCGTCCAGAGGGTCGCTGAACACCGCAAAGGCGTGCGCGCCCAGGTCCGGGCTCGGCTCCAGCACCAGGTCCGTGGAGCCCAGGGCGCGCCAGTAACGCTGCTGGCGCGCGACGTCCTTCTCCACCACCGGCGGCGCGATGAACACGATCGAGGTGGCGCCGGCGAGGTCCATGTCGTGCAGGGGGGCGGTGGCGGTCGCAAAGGCGTCGTACGTCGGCCGTCCCGCGGCTCCCAGCCCGGCTGCCGAGAGCGTCAGGGCGGTCGCGTATCTCTGCACCTCGGCCGACGTCGCCTCACGCAAGGCGTCGGTGCGTTGCCGCATCTCCTGCTCGGCCGACATGTCGACCTGGCGCGCCACCACCTGGCTGACCGCGAGACCTGAGCCCCCGAGCAGCACGAGCACGACGAGCGCGAGCAGCACGTCCGACCGGCGACCGCGTGCCGACCGCGGGCTCACGTCGAGCTTCATACGCAGGAGATTGGCACGGATCGGGCACATCCGCGGGAAATCGGACTGGTCGTCTCGGGCCCGATTGCCCCACCCTGTCACTCTGGGTCGGTGGATCCGATCATCGTGGTGGGGGCCGGCATCTCCGGCGTGGCGTGTGCCCGAGTCCTGGCCGAGGCCGGGTTGCCGGTGACGGTCGTCGACCGCGGACGCCGGATCGGTGGCCGGATGGCCAGCCGGCACCTCGCCGAGCGGCCGGTCGACACCGGCGCGCAGTACTTCACCGTCACCGACGACCGCTTCGCCCGGGTCGTGGCCGACCTTGAGGCGATCGGCGTCGTGCGTCCGTGGACCGACACGTTCACCGTCCTGTCCTCCGGGGCCGCTCCCGCGACCAAGCAGGGCCCGCTGCGCTGGGGCACGCCGGCCGGGATGCGCTCGGTGGTCGAGGAGCTGGCATCCGGGCTGGAGGTGCGCGAGGGCGCGGTCGAGGTGGTCACCGCCGACGCTGACGGCCTGCGCGTCGACGGCACCCCGGCGAGCGCCGTGGTGCTCGCGATGCCCGACGGACAGGCGGTCCACCTGCTGGGTGAGGGGTTGTCGTCGCTGGCTGCGGACCTGACCCGCGAGTGGGAGCCGGTGCTGGCTCTCACGGCCTGGTGGCCCACCCGGCTGTGGGACCTCGACGGCGCCTTCGTCGCGGGCGCGTTCGTGAACGACGACCCCGACCTGGCGTGGATCGCCGACGACGGCAGCCGTCGCGGCGACGGTGCACCCGTGCTGGTCGCCCACTCGACACCGGCCTTCGCCGCTCCTCACGTGCCCGACCCGCACGCCGCGCTGCCGGCCATGGTCGCCGCACTGCAGCGGGTGCTCGGCATCTCCTCTTCCCCGAGCGGGACCCACCTGCAGCGCTGGTCGATGGCGCGGCCGACCGGGTCGCGCGACGAGCCGTTCCGCCTGACGCCCGCCGGGCTCGGGGTCTGCGGCGACGGGTGGGGGCCGGTCTCCAAGGTCGAGGGCGCGTTCCTCTCCGGCGCGGCCCTCGGCGACGCCCTCGTGACTCGCCTCGAGGCCGAGGCGCAGGAGCGTCGCGACGCGCAGATCCGCGCCGACCTGGCGCGTGCCCGTGCTGCCGACCAGGGCGAGGAGCACGCGTTCGTGCGTCAGCTCGGCTTCGAGGAGCTGCTGGAGGACTGAGGTGGTCGACGTTGACCTAGGGTGCGGCAGGTGCCGTCCACGACCGCCCTCGCAGCGCCCGCCCCACCCCACGTCGCGCCCTGGGGCCGCGGCGCGCGGGCCTGCCGTTGGGTGCTGATCGTCTGCTGGGTGGCGCTGACGTTCGTCGCCCTGCTCGCCGGCGAGCGCGAGGCGACCCTGTCCGACCTCGAGGACGCGGTGGCCTCCGGTGAGGTCCAGGAGGTCCGGGTGGCCGGCGGCCTGGCGACCGGGGAGCGGGGCCGTGCGTCTGCGCAGGTCCGCTGGGACCAGGGGCTGGTGACCTACACGACCGCGCTCGTCGAGGAGCGACCTCGGCCGTCCGGGCCGTCCGGGGCGTCCGGGGCGTCCGGGGCGTCCGGGCCGTCCGGGGCGCAGCGCGGCGATGACCCCGTCGTCGCCGATGTCGAGGCGCGGTTGCGCGCCCTCCAGCCGGAGCTCCGGGTGGCTCGGACCGGATGGACCGGCGGCGGGGCCTCGGTGCTCGGCTGGGGGCTGCCGGCCTGGGCCGGGCTGTTGCACCTCGGCGTCCTGCTCGGGACGCTCTTCTCCCTGACCGGCTCCCCGCAACCCTGGCGGGCGACGCGGTGGGCGTGGTTCTGGCTGCTCGTCCTGGTCCCGCCGATCGGCGTGCCGGCCTACCTGCTCCTCGCCGGCCCGACCCCGCCGGTGCCGGCGCCGAGCCTCACGCGTCGGCGCACGACCGGGGGTGGCGGCTTCCTGCTCGGCATCGTCGGAAGCCTGGGGCTGGCCGTCCTCGTCGCCTGGCTCGCCTGAGCCTCGCCGTCCTCAGCCCTCACCTGCTCAGCTCGACCCGGCTGAACCCACCCGCTCGCAGGTGGCCAAACGTTTGACCACCCCCGAAACGCACCCACGACGGAAGGCCGACCCGTGGTCCTGCGCCCTGACGGCCGAACGTCCGGCCATCGCAAACCAGAACAACTCCCACGACCCACACCAGCCTTGTCCGGCCCGACCCCGCCGGTGCCGGCACCGAGCGCCTCACATCAGCGGGAGGCCAGAGCTCGCCCGAGCCTCGCCGTCCTCAGCCCTCACCTGCTCAGCTCGACCCGGCTGAACCCACCCGCTCGAAGGTGGCCAAACGTTTGACCACCCCCGAAACGCACCCACGGAAGGCCGACCCGTCGTCCTCCGCCCTGACGGCCGAACGTCCGGCCATCGCAGACCAGGACCACTCCCACGACCGACACCAGCCCCACCGCGCGACGAGCAGCAACGCCCTAGGAGTCGAAGCCGAGCCCCAGCCGGTCGAGGAGCCGCAGCCACAGGTTGCGGCGACCGGTGGCGTCCTCGCGGGCGAGCGACCAGCAGGTGAGCTGGATCCCGATCCAGGCGAGCGGCTCGGGCGGGAACGGCAGCGGCTTCTCGCGCACCATCCGCGACCGGGTGCGCTCGGTCGACTCCCCCGCGAGCAGGTCGAGCATCACGTCCGCGCCGAAGCGTGACGCGCCGACCCCGAGACCGGTGAAGCCCGTGGCGTAGGCGATCCGACGACCGCGGGTCACCCCGAAGAACGCGCAGAAGCGCGTGCAGGTGTCGATCGCGCCGGCCCACCGGTGGGTGAAGCGCACCCCCTCGAGCTGCGGGAACGTCTCGACGAAGTGCCGCGCCAACGTCTCGAAGCTCTCGGCGCGGTCCTCGTGGGCGACGTCGAGCGAGCGGCCGTAGTGGTAGATCGCGTCGTAGCCCCCGAAGAGCACGCGGTCGTCGGGCGTGAGCCGGTAGTAGTGGAACTGGTTGCCCGAGTCGGAGATCCCCACCCGGTCGGTCCACCCGATCGCCTCCACCTGGGCCGGCGTCAGCGGCTCGGTCGCCAGGACGTAGTCGTAGACCGGCACGATCGAGAGCCGCAGCCGCTTGAGCAACGGGCGGAAGACGTTGGTGGCGAGCACGACCTGCTCGGCCCGCACCTCGCCGTGCGTGGTCGCGAGCGAGACGTGGTCGCGGTGCTGCACGACGTCGCCGACCGGCGTGTGCTCGGCGATCCGCACGCCGAGCGACTCCGCGACCCGGGCGAGGCCCCAGGCCAGTCGCGCCGGGTCGAGGGTCGCGCAGTCGTCGCGGGAGACGCGGCCGCCGAGGTAGGTGGGCGAGTCGACGACGCGGCGTACGGCACCGGCGTCGAGGAACCCCTCGACCTCCGGCTCCAGGCCGGCGACCTCGTGCGGACGGGTCGCGACGGCCAGGACACCGCTGCGGTCGAAGCCGCAGTCGATGCCGTGGCGTTCGATCGTGGCCTCGATCTCGTCGAGGTTGCGCACCCCGAGCGCCTCGAGGGCGTCGTACTCCTCGGGCCAGCGCTCGCGGCCGTTGGCCTCACCATGGGTCAGCGACGCCTCGCAGAACCCACCGTTGCGACCGGTCGCGTGCTCGGCGATCCGCTCGCCCTCGAGCAGGACCACGTCGCGTGCGGGCTCACGCTCCTTGGCGCGTACGGCGGCCCACAGACCGGTGAAGCCGCCACCGACGATCACCAGCCCACGCACGCGGTCGGCGTCGGCCGCCGACCACGGCGGTCGCGGCTCGGGTCGGTCGGGGGTGTCGAGCCAGAGCGGTCGCAGCACCGAGCCGGCCAAGGCGGCGGCCGCGGTCGCAGCCGCGTCAGTGGGCGGCATGCGCCCGGGTGAGCGCTCGGTCGATCATCGCGATGCCGGCGAGGACGTCCTCGTCGCTGATCGTGAGGGGCGGGACGACGTGGACGCGGTTGAAGTTGGCGAAGGGCAGCAGCCCCTCCTCCCTGCACGCGGCGAGGATCGCACCCATGGCCGGGCTGCTCCCGCCGTAGGGCGCGAGCGGCTCCCGCGTCTGCTGGTCGGCGACCAGCTCGATCGCCCAGAAGACCCCGGTGCCGCGGACCTCGCCGACCCAGGGGTGTCGGGCGGCCAAGTCGTGCAGGGCGGGACCGATGACGTCGCGGCCCAGACGCGCGGCGTGCTCGACGACCTGCTCGTCCTCCATGGCGCGGATGGTCGCGACGGCGGCGGCGCACGCCAGCGGGTGACCGGAGTAGGTGAGGCCGCCGGGGTAGGGCCGCTGACCGAAGGTCGCGGCGATCTCGGCCGAGATCGCGACGCCGCCGAGCGGGACGTAGCCGGAGTTGACGCCCTTGGCGAAGGTCAGCAGGTCGGGGACGACGCCGTGGTCCTCGACGGCGAACCAGCGGCCGGCGCGGCCGAAGCCGCACATGACCTCGTCGGCGATGTAGACGATGCCGTGGCGGTCGCACAGGTCGCGCACACCCTGGAGGTAGCCGGCCGGCGGCACCATGATCCCGGCGGTGCCGGGGATCGTCTCGAGCATGATCGCCGCGATCGTCTGGGGGCCCTCCATCGCGACGAGGTGCTCGAGGTGCTCGAGGGCGCGGGCGCACTCCTCGGCCTCGGTCGTCGCGTAGAACTCGCTGCGGTAGAGGAACGGGCCGAAGAAGTGCACCGTGCCGGTCGAGGCGCTGTCGTTGGGCCAGCGACGCGGGTCGCCGGTGACGTTGACGGCGAGCTGGGTGCCACCGTGATAGCTGCGGTAGGTCGAGAGAACCTTCTGGCGACCGGTGTGCAGCCGCGCCATCCGGATGGCGTGCTCGTTGGCGTCGGCGCCACCGTTGGTGAAGAAGATCCGGTCGAGGCCCTCGGGGGTGTGCGAGGCGATCAGCCGCGCGGCCTCGGAGCGCGCCGCGTTGGCGTAGGACGGCGCCACCGTGCACAGGGTCGCTGCCTGCTCCTGGATCGCGGCGACCACCCGCGGGTGCTGGTGACCGAGGTTGGTGAAGACCAGCTGCGAGGTGAAGTCGAGCAGCTTGGCCCCGTCGCCGTCCCAGAGCCAGGAGCCCTCGGCCCGGGTCACGACCATCGGGTCGATCAGGTCCTGCGCCGACCACGAGTGGAAGACGTGCGCGCGGTCGAGCGCGTGCGTGCGCGCGGCGTCGAGGTCGATCAGTGGCTTGCTCTGCAGATCAGTCATTGCGCGGGAACCCCAGCTCGAGACCACCCTCGGGGCGGTCGGACGGATCGATCCACCGGGACGTGACGACCTTGCCACGCGTGAAGAAGTGCACGCCCTCGACCCCGTGGGCGTGGGTGTCGCCGAAGAGCGAGCGCTTCCAGCCGCCGAAGGAGTAGTAGGCGACCGGCACGGGCACCGGCACGTTGACGCCGATCATCCCGACCTGCACGTCGGTCTCGAAGCGCTTGGCGGCTCCCCCGTCGTTGGTGAAGACCGCGGTGCCGTTGCCGTAGGGGTTGGCGTTGACCAGCGCCACCGCCTCGTCGTACGACGCCACGCGGATGACGCTGAGCACCGGCCCGAAGATCTCCTCGGTGTAGATCTCCATCTCGGTGCTGACGTGGTCGAAGATCGTGGGGCCCAACCAGAACCCGTCCGCCTCGCCGCGGGCCTGGACCTCGCGGCCGTCGAGGACGACCTTGGCGCCGGCCTCCTCTCCGCTCGCGATGAGTCCGGCGACCCGGTCGCGGTGGGCGCGGGTGACCAGCGGGCCCATGTCGGCCTCCTTCGCACCGGCCTCGGTGCTCGCCGTGGCGCCGTCGCCGATGACCAGCGTGCGGGCCCGCTGGGCGATCCGGTCGACCAGGTCGTCGGCGACGTGGTCGATCGCGACCAGCACGCTGATCGCCATGCAGCGCTCGCCGGCGCTGCCGAAGCCGGCGTTGACGGCCGCGTCGGCGGCCAGGTCGAGGTCGGCGTCGCCGAGCACGACCATGTGGTTCTTGGCACCACCGAGGGCCTGGACCCGCTTGCCGGAGCGGCTGGCGCGCTCGTAGACGTACTGCGCGATCGGCGTCGACCCGACGAAGCTGACCGACGCGACCTCGGGGCTGTCGAGCAGCGCGTCGACGGCGACCTTGTCTCCCTGGAGGACGTTGAACACGCCGTCGGGCAGTCCGGCCTCGGTCCACAGCGCGGCCAGCCACAGGGCGGCCGACGGGTCCTTCTCGCTGGGCTTGAGGACCACGGCGTTGCCGGCGGCGATCGCGACGGGGAAGAACCACATCGGGACCATCGCCGGGAAGTTGAAGGGGCTGATGATGCCCACGACGCCCAGCGCCTCGCGGCGCGAGTGGACGTCGACGCCGGTGGAGGCGTTGTCGGAGTGGCTGCCCTTGAGCAGGTGGCCGACCCCGCACGCGAACTCCACGACCTCGAGGCCGCGGGCGATCTCGCCGACCGCGTCGGAGTGCACCTTGCCGTGCTCGGCGGTGATGATCGTGGCGAGCTCGTCCTTGCGCGCGTTGAGGAGCTCGCGGAAGGCGAACATCACCGACGTACGGCGGGCGACCGAGGTCGTCGCCCACCCCGCGGCCGCAGCGCTCGCGCGCGCGATCACGTGCTGGGCGTCGCGCTCACTGGCGAGGACCACCCGGCCGGAGACGACCCCGGTGGCGGGGTTGGTGACGTCGGCCAGCTGGCCGGACGTGCCCTCGAAGGGGGCTCCGTCGACCCAGTGGGTGATGGTCGTGGACATGCGTGCTCCTCGGGGGTCGTGCTCGGGTCGTGCGGGCGGGGCGGATCGGTGGCGCGGCCTCCAGTGTGACGGGCACCGGAGGCTCCTAGGATGGGCACTATGTCTCCGCGCGACCCCCTCCCGTTACAGACTGTCGCCCTGCCCACGCTGGCCGAGGTCCTCGAGATGCCGCTGGTGCGCTCCGGCCGGGTGCGGGTGCTCGCGGGCCACGACGCCCTCGACCGGGCCGTCCACTGGGTGCACCCCGCCGAGCTCACCGACATCGCCCCGTTGCTGCGCGGGGGCGAGCTCGTCCTCACGACCGGCATCGCGCTGCCGGAGGACCCGGCGGGGCTGGCGTCGTACGCCCGGAGCCTGGCGGCGGCCGGTGCCGTCGGGCTGCTGGTCGAGCTCGGCCGCCGCTGGGCCACCGACCTGCCGGCGTCGCTGGTCGATGCCTGCCTCGCGAGCGGGCTGCCGCTGGTGACCCTCCAGCACGAGGTGCCGTTCGCCCGGATCGCGCAGGTCCTCGGGGAGCGGATCGTCGACGCCCGGCTCGGCGAGCTCCAGGCCGTCGAGCACCTGCACGAGGTCTTCACCGAGCTCACCCTGGACGACGCCGGCCCGACCGAGGTGCTCGAGGCGGTGCACCGGCTCTCGGGGCGCACGGTGGTGCTGGAGGACGAGCAGCACCGGGTGCTCGACTACGTGCTCGCCGCCGACGCGACCGGCGAGTGGCTCGACGCGTGGGACCGGCGATCGCGGCGGGTGGACGTGCCCGAGCGCACCGGCTGGGACGCCGCACAGGAGGCACTGGTGACCCGCGTCGGGCGACCGGGCCGCGCGACCGGACGGCTGCTGCTGCACACCAGCACGGCGCCACCGGCTCGCTTCGTCTCGCTGCTCGAGCGGGCGGCCGCCACCATCGCCGTCCAGCGCACGCAGGCGCGCGACCGCGACACCCTCGTGCGCCGCACCCACCTGGCGCTGGTGCTCGGCCTGCTCGCCGACCCCACCTCCCCCGACCTACCGCGGCGCTGCGAGCTCGCCGGGCTGCCGGTCACCCGACGGATGCTGGTGGGGGTCAGCCTCCGGCCGGTCTCCGCCCCCACGGCCGAGGTCATCGCCGCTGTCATCGCGGCCGGGCACCGGCTGCGGCTGCCGCTCGTCGCGGCCGAGATCGACCGGGACGTGCGGGCGCTGCTGTCGCTGCGGACGGGCGACGACCAGGTCGCGCTCACGGCGGCGCTGCTCGCCCGCGTGGGGGGCGTCGCTCCGGTGCGGATGACCGCGGGCCGGGCCGTCCACGACCTCGGCCACGTCGACCGCTCGCTCCAGGAGGCCCAGCACGTCCTGGAGTCGCTCGCCGGCACGTCGGCCTCCGTCGACGTCGTGCACCGGATCGAGGACGCCCACGTGCGCGGCCTCGTCGCTCTCCTGGCGCGAGACACACGACTCACCGACTTCTCCCGCCGTGAGCTCGCGGCGCTGAAGTCGCACGACGCCGGCTCGTCACGCCCGCTGCTCGAGGTCGTGCGCTCGCTGCTGCTCCACCCCGCGAGCAAGTCCGAGGCCGCGGCCGCGATCCACCTGTCGCGACCGGCGTTCTACAAGCGCCTCGCTCAGGCCGAGGCGCTGCTCGGCCTGAGCCTCGACGACCCCGAGACCCGGCTCTCGCTGCACCTCGCCCTGCTGATCGACGAGCTGGCCGCCTGATGCCGAGTCGGCGCGATGTTGCATGCCTGCTGCTCGCTCTCCTCGCGGGAGCGGTCTTCGGTGCGACGGCATCACTGGCCAACGACCTGTCCTCGCCGTTCGGCCTCGGCGCCGAGGTGCCCGACGGCGTGCGCTCCACGGCGCGGGTGGTGTCGCTGGCGCTGGGTCCGGTCTACGCCTGGGTCCTGCTGCCACTGCCGCTCGGCTGGGTACAGCGCGGCGTCCGGTCCGCGGCTGCCGGAGGTGCGCTCGGCGTTGCCGCGGCCGTGCTCGCCTACTACGTCAGCGACGCACTGCTGGCCACCGGCCTTCCGCTCGACCTGTCCGACGACCTCACGGCGCTGGCGCTGTGGACGGCGGTCGGGGTGCCTGGTGGGGCGCTGCTGGGCGCGCTCGCCGGAGCCGTACGACGGCGGCGCTCGGCCTGACTCGAGTCGGCGCGATGTTGCAGAGGCTTCAACATCGCGCCGACTCGGCATCAGGACCCGACGTCGGCGCGCACGGCGTAGAGCTCGGGGAAGAACGTGAGGTCGAGCGCCCGGCGCAGGAACGGCACCCCGCTGGAGCCACCGGTGCCGGGCTGGTGACCGATCATCCGCTGCACGGTCTGCATGTGCCGGAAGCGCCACAGCTGGAAGGCGTCCTCGAGGTCGACGAGGGTCTCGCTCGCCTCATAGAGGTCCCAGTGGGCCGGACGGTCTCGGTAGACGGTCGCCAGCACCGGCACCAGGTCCCCGACGAAGACGTGGGCCTGCGTCACGTCCCGCTCGAGCACCGCGGTGGGGACCGGCAGACCGCGACGGGCCAGCAGCCGCAGGAACTCGTCGTACAGGGTGGGCTCGGAGAGCAGCCGCGCCAGGTGCTCGTGCGCGGGGGCGTCGTCGGCGAACACGTCGAGCATGGAGCCGTTCTTGTTGCCCAGGACGAACTCCACCGCTCGGTACTGGCTCGACTGGAAGCCCGACGACGACGCGAGGAACGGCCGGAACTCGGCGTACTCGCTGGGCGTCAGCGTCGCCAGCACCGACCACTGCACGGTGAGCGTCTCGACGATCCGCTTGACCCGCGCCAGCCCCTTGAGCGCGGAGCCGAGGTCGTCGCCGGCCAGGTGGGCGCGCACGGCGACCAGCTCGTGGAGCAGCAGCTTGAGCCACAGCTCGGAGGTCT
Organism: Nocardioides sp.; assembly: GCF_031397825.1. Classification (GTDB taxonomy): domain Bacteria; phylum Actinomycetota; class Actinomycetes; order Propionibacteriales; family Nocardioidaceae; genus Nocardioides. Next base: position 199 of record NZ_JANNML010000060.1, on the reverse strand, counting down.
GGTGCTGGACGATGAAGAGCAGCTCGTCGTGCTGGACCGGGCTGCTGCGCGGGTGCTGTGCGGAGAGCAGCCGCGGCAGGTCGAGGTAGGCCGCATAGCTGAGCTGGTCCTCGAGGTCGGTGAGGATCCCCTCCTCGAGGCGCCGGGTGTTGTCGTCCATGGTCCGACCCTAGGGCGTGACCTGGGGGTCGGCCCTAGG
>NZ_JANNML010000013.1:0-2802 GCF_031397825.1 Nocardioides sp. | reverse complement strand
CTCCGTCGTCGACATCCCCGACCGGGGCACCAACAAGCTCAACGCCGCCTTCGCCTTCGGCGGGCCGAAGCTGCTGACCCGCACGATCGAGTCCGAGACCGACATCCGCATCGACCACTACGTCGAGATCGGGTTCACCGGTTTCGTCGACATCGTCGACGCCGTCGGCGGCGTCGAGATCTGCCCGACCAAGGCGCTCAACGACCCCGATGCGGAGCTCGAGGTCGAGGAGGGCTGCCAGGAGGCGGACGGCGAGACCGCCCTCGGCTACGCCCGCACCCGCAAGACCCAGACCAACGGCGACATCGACCGGGCCAAGAACCAGCGCGAGGTCGTGGCCGCGATCGGCAGCGAGGTGGTCTCGTGGAAGACCATCGTCAACCCGATCCGCTACTGGCGCGTGATGTTCGGCGGCGCCGGGGCGGTGAAGGTCAGCGAGGGCACCGGCCCCTTCGACGCCGCCCGCTTCGCCCTCGCCATGACGCGGGTGAACGGCGAGAACGGACTCACCTGCGGCGTGCCGATCGCCGACCTGGTCGTCAACTGGGACGCCGAGCGAGCGCCGCGGAGGTTCGCGGCGATCCGCGAGGACCGCACCGACGACATCGGGCGCGACCTCTGCTCGCCCACCGGCCTGCCCCAGTAACCCTCCCCACCGAAGGCGGCACATGTCCAGCCAGACCAGCGCGTCCACCCCCGGCTCGGCCTACGAGACGCTCGACTACTCCGTGGGCGACGACGGCGTCCTCACCCTCACCCTGGACCGGCCTGATGCGCTCAACGCCTTCACCGTGCAGATGGCCGAGGAGCTCGTGGCGGCCTTCGAGCGCGCCAGCAGCGACGACGACGTCGCCGCGGTGGTCGTCACCGGCCGCGGACGCGCCTTCTGCGCGGGCATGGACCTGTCGGTCGAGGGCAACGTCTTCGGGCTCGACGAGACCCAGCGGCCCACGATGGACGACCTGCAGGACCGTCTCGACGACCCTGAGGTCCTCGACGGGGTGCGTGACACCGGGGGCCGCGTGACGCTCGCGATCTACGCCTGCACCAAGCCGGTCATCGGCGCCATCAACGGAGCCGCGGTCGGCATCGGCGCCACCATGACGCTCGCCATGGACGTCCGCCTGGCCTCGACGAAGGCCCGCATCGGCTTCGTCTTCGGCAAGATCGGCATCGTGCCCGAGGCCTGCTCGACGTGGTTCCTGCCACGCATCGTGGGCATCAGCCGGGCGCTCGAGCTCGTCTACTCGGCCGACATCCTCGACGGCGACGCCGCCCACGAGGTCGGCCTGGTCCGCTCGGTGCACGAGCCCGACGACCTACTGCCCGCTGCTCAGGCGCTGGCGCGGAAGTTCACCGCGAACCGCTCGCCCGTGGCCACCGCGCTGGCGCGGCAGATGATGTACCGCAACTCCGCCCAGCCGCACCCGATCGAGGCGCACCGCGTGGACTCGTTGGCGATGTTCTACACCTCGGTCGCCGACGGCAAGGAGGGCGTGGCGTCGTTCCGAGAGAAGCGCGACCCGTCCTACGACAGCACCACCAACGACATGCCGCCGTTCTACCCCTGGCAGGAGTGAGCCGGACCCCTCAGCGGGTCAGGTGCTCGCGCAGGAACGCGGTCTGCTCGGCCACGAAGGTCTCGAACATCTCCCCCGTGTACGGCGTGAAGTGGCCGACGTCGTAGCTGCTCACCCGGGCCGTGGGCGCCTTCTCCGCGACCGCGATGGCCGGGTGGGGCGGGGTGGTCCGGTCGCGGAGGCCGACCTGGACCAGCACGGGGACGGTGAGGTGGCGCAGCGCCCGGCCGGGTGAGTAGAGACCGATGGCCAGCGCGAACCGGGCCGCGACCCGGTCGTCGAAGCCGTCGGGTGCGAGGTCGAGGTACTCCATCGCCTCCGGTGCCGTCATGATCGCGAGATCGCCGGGACGTCCGGCCGCGGGGATGTAGTGCGGCTCCTTGCGGCGAGCAGCCCGGGCGAGGTCGCGCAGGCCGTGGGGCACCAGCCGGGCCACGCCGCGCGCGCCGAGCTCCTTGGTCGACATCGGGCCACTGACGTGCGGGACCTGGGAGACCACGCAGGCCGGCGCGACCGTGCGGGCCACCGCCATGACGTGGCCGCCGGAGAGCGAGGAGCCCCACAGCGCCACCCGGTCCGCGTCGACCTCGGGCCGCGACCGGGCGTAGGCGACGGCGTTGCCCCAGTCCTGGTGCTGGCGTCCGATGTCGAGCAGCTGGCGGGGCCGGCCGTCGCTGGAGCCGAAGTGGCGGTAGTCGAAGACCAGGACGCTCAGCCCGGCAGCGGCGAACCGCTCGGCGTAGGCGTCGAGACGCATCTCCTTGACCGCGGCCAGGCCGTGGGCCATGACCACGCAGGGCCCGGGCGACCGGGCCTCGGCACCCTGGGCCGGGTAGAACCAGCCGCGGCAGGTGACGCCGTACGACGTGAAGGTGATGTCCTCGCGCATGGTGCCGACCCTAGGGGCCGAGCGGGACGCGAGGGGGCGAACCGGGCAGGATCAGGCGCCGGGGCCGGAGCTGTCGATCTGCTGGGCGAGGTACTGCGGCACGCCGACGTGGGCGATGGCGTCGAGCTGGCCCTCGAACCAGTCGGCGTGGCTCTCCTCGTCGCGGACCATCTCCTCGAAGATCGCGGCGCTGCCGTGGTCCCCGAGGTCGTGGCACTCCTTGGCGCTGGCGTTGAACTGCGCCACCGCGGCCTTCTCGCTCTCGTGGGCCAGCCGCAGCATCTCCTGGGGCGACTCCCCCACGGTGATGGCGCCGAGGCGCTGCAGGTTGGG
>NZ_JANNML010000243.1:0-7368 GCF_031397825.1 Nocardioides sp. | reverse complement strand
GATCTCCTCGGGGAGGTCGTCCCACGTCGCGGCCTGCTTCTCGCTGGAGCGCACGAAGTACTTGATGTTGTCGAAGTCGATGCCGTCGAGGTCGGAGCCCCAGGTCGGCATGGGCTTGCGGTGGAAGAGCTTGAGGCCCTTCAGGCGGAGGTCCAGCATCCACTGCGGCTCGCTCTTGAGGGCCGAGATGTTGCGCACGACGTCCTCGCTGAGACCGCGCTGGGCGGTCGCTCCGGCGACGTCGGTGTCGGCCCAGCCGAAGTCGTAACGGCCGATGCCCTTCAGCTCGGGGTTGAGCTCTTCGATGGAGGTCATGAGCTGACCGCCTTCCTCGTGTCGGTGGAGCGGGACGGATCCACGCCGGTCGGGATGCACGTGGTGCACACCCCGTCGCCGTGGGCGATGGTGGCCAGGCGCTGCACGTGGTGGTCGAGGACGCGGCTGATCGCCTCGGTCTCGGCCTCGCACAGCTGGGGGAACTCGTGGGCGACGTGGGAGACGGGGCAGTGCTGCTGGCACAGCTGCTCCCCCACCACCGGCAGCTGGCGCACGCTGGCGATGTAGCCCTCGTCGGTGAAGATCTTGGCGAGCACCTCGGCGGGGCTCAGGTCGGGCTCGGCGGTCATGAGGGGGCCGAAGCGCTCCTCGACAAACGCCACGCGACGGTGCGCGAACTCGCGGACGGCCTCGTCGCCGCCGGTCTCGGCCAGGAACCGCAGCGCCTGGACGGCGAGGTCGTCGTACTGCTGGTCGAAGCCGTCACGGCCGTGGTTGGTCAGCGCGAACACCTTGGCCGGTCGTCCGCGACCACGCGAGGCCTGCGAGCGGGGCTCGCGCGCCTCGAGGACACCCTCCTCGACCAGCTGGTCGAGGTGACGTCGTACGGCGGCCGGGGTCAGGTCGAGCGCCTCGGCGAGCACCGCAGCGGTGGAGGGTCCGTGGTCGAGGATCGACCGGACGACGCGCTGGCGCGTCGGCTGGTCCGCGCCGTTGGCGGCGCTCTCGTCGAATTCCACAACACCAGTGTGCCGTTAATGGTGAGGGCCATTCAAGGAAGGGGAGCCTTACCCGACCCTGCTGCTGTCACGATGTGTCCTGTGCCACTCCCCGAGATCGTGCCCGCTCCCCCGCTCGCGGTGGGCGTGGGGCTCCCGTGGGACCAGCCGGTGGGCGACGCGGTCGCCGCGATCGCGGCCGCCCGCGCCACCCACGGTGACACGTTCACGCTCACCAGCGGGCGTGACCACTACCTCTTCACCTTCTCCCCGCGCGGGGTCGAGTCGTTCTACGGGTTGCCCGAGGAGGCGGCCAGCAAGGGCGTCGCCGACTACCTGATGCTGCGCCGCAAGCTGCCCGACGGGATCTTCGAGGGCCGCCGCACGCTGCCGGGCTCGCTCTTCCGGCGCGACGACGTGGCCGGCTACCTGCGCCACCTGGACGAGGCGCTCGCCCAGACCGTGGCCGAGCTCGGCCCCTCCGGCGAGACTGACCTCTTCGCGCTGACCCGTCGGCTCGGCCACCGCATGGGCCTGGCCTCCTGGGCCGGCCCCGACGCCGCCGACGGCGACACCTTCGAGGCGCTGGTCGAGGCCTTCGACACCCTCGACGGCTCGGACGCCTTCGTCCACCCCGACGCCATGGCCGCCGTCGCCGCCTCCGGCAAGGCCGCCGAGCGGGCGGCCCTCGAGGTCGTCGTCGAGCACGTCGGGTCGGCCGTCGACCGGCTGCTCGACGACGACGTCACCGACCACGCGCTCTTCGCCCGGATCGTCGCGGCCTGGGCCGACGAGCCCGAGGACGTACGACGCCGCGGGGTGGCCCTCGACGTCGCGCTGATCCACGTCGCCTCGATGTCCAACCTGGCGGCCGCCCTGGGGTGGGCGCTCGTGGACCTGCTCGGCCACCCGCAGGAGGAGGCTGCGGTCGTGGCCGGCGACGCCGACCTGGCGCAACGCTGCGCGCTGGAGTCGACCCGCCTGGCCCAGCGCTCGATCATGGCGCGCACCGTCCTGCGCCCGGTCAGCCTCGACGTGGGCGACGCCGTGCTCGAGGTGCCCGCCGGCTGGACGATCGCCACGCTGCTGCCCCTGCTCAACACCTCGGCCGGTCCCGGTCTGGACCGGTGGGAGCCGAGTCGGTGGGACCGGCACCGGCTCGCCGACACCAGCGACCTCGCCTCGCCGCAGCTCGTGACGGCGTTCGGTCACGGCCGGCACACCTGCCCCGCGCAGCCCTTCGCGCTCGCGGCCATGACCGCGGCGGCGACCACCCTGCTGGGGACCTACGACCTGGCGCCGCGTTGGTCGTCCTCCCCCACGCCGGTGCCGGCGCAGATCGGTGGAGTCGCACGGGCCGACGGCCCGTGCATCGTGGACTACGCGCTGCGCTGAGCGGTGTGCCGGGTCGCGGGCCGGGTCGCACGCAGCCACGCGAGCCCGACGAAGGGCAGCACCAGCGGCAGGAAGCCGTAGCCCTGGCCGAAGTGCGACCAGACGGTCTTGTCGGGGAAGAGCGCGGTGTCGGCATAGCTGAGGGTGCCGACGACCAGCACCCCCACGAGCTCGATGGTGCAGGCGCCGACCGCGATCAGCCAGGACCGACGGCCCCCGAGCAGCAGGCACGTGGTCGCCACGAGGTAGATCACCGCGGCCAGGAGCGACAGGGAGTAGGCCACCGGCGCCTTGTCGGCGTCGGCGCCGAGCTGCACCAGCGAGCGACCGGTCGCGGCGACCGCGAAGACGCCGTAGACGAAGACCAGGACTCGTCCCGGGCCCGAGGAGAGGTCACGCACCCGCGCCGCCCCAGATCGCGTCGAGCCGCAGCTCGAGGGCGATGACGGTGAAGGCGGCGACCGCGAGCACGGCGGTGCCGGCGCGGGTGCGCTCGGCCAGCGACCAGAACGCCCCGATCGGCAGGGCGGTCAGGATGCCCACGAGATAGCTCACGAAGAGGACCCCGGACACGTCGCGCTCGGTGCCGGACAGCTGCACCGAGCCGACCACCAGCTGCACCAGCAGCACGACCTCGATCACCGCCAGCAGCGCGAAGAGCGGGTCGCCGGCGGTCTGGTCCTTGACCAGCAGTACGGCGATCCCGAGGAGGGCCACCGCCGACAGCACCAGCACCGCACCCATGACCCAGTCGTTCACACCGTCAACCCTAGACTCTGGGTGTGTCCGAACCGCCTGCCGTCTCCGTCGACGGCCTGGTGATGCGTTATGCCGACAAGGTCGCGGTCGATGAGCTCAGCCTCACCGTCGAGCGCCACACCATCACCGCGGTCCTGGGGCCCAACGGCGCCGGCAAGACCACGACGCTCGAGACCTGCGAGGGCTACCGCACGCCGCACCGCGGCACGGTCCGCGTGCTGGGCCTCGACCCGGTCGCCGACCGCCGCGAGCTGCACCCCCGCATCGGCGTGATGCTCCAGGGCGGCGGCGCGTGGAGCGGCGTGCGGGCGATGGAGATGCTGCGTCACGTGGCCAAGCTGCACGCGCACCCGCTCGACGTCGACCTGCTCGCCGAGCGGGTCGGCCTCGGTGACTGCGGCCGCACCCCCTACCGACGCCTCTCCGGCGGCCAGCAGCAGCCCCTGGGCCTGGCCCTCGCGCTGGTCGGCCGACCCGAGGTCGTCTTCGTCGACGAGCCGACGGCCGGCATGGACCCGCAGGCCCGCCGCGCGACGTGGGCGCTGCTGGAGGAGCTGCGCGCCGACGGGGTGACCGTGGTGCTGACGACGCACTACATGGAGGAGGCCGAGCGCCTCGCCGACAAGATCCACATCATCGACCACGGCCGCCTCGTCGCGAGCGGCTCGCCGCTCGACCTGACGCGGGGCGGCTCCGTCACGACGATCCGCCTCGTCGTCACCCGGCCCTTCCCCCCGGGCAGCCCGGCGTCGCTGCGCACCGCGCTCGGAGAGGCGATCGAGGTCGTGCAGCTCGACGAGCTCAGCCTGCTGGTCACCGGTCCGGCCGACGCCTCCACCCTCGCCAAGGTCTCGCGCTGGTGCGAGGACAACGGCGTCCTGCCCGAGTCCCTGACGCTGGGCCAGCGCAACCTCGAGGACGTCTTCCTCGAGCTCACCGGACGGGACCTTGCCCCATGAGCGCACCCACGACACCGACCGGCACCTTCGCCCCGAGGCCCGGCGCCGCCCCGTTGCCCCGCATGGTGCTGGCGCAGGCCGGCATGGAGGCGCGGCTGATGCTGCGCAACGGCGAGCAGCTGCTCCTGGCCGTCGTCATCCCGGTCATCGTGCTCATCGGCGGCGTCATGGGGTCGGACCGCATCGGCCTCGACTTCACCCGCTCGGCCGTCGACACGCTCACACCCGGGGTCCTGGCGCTGGCGATCATGTCGACCGCCTTCACCTCGCTGGCGATCGCGACCGGCTTCGAACGCCGCTACGGCGTGATCAAGCGCCTCGGCACCTCCCCCCTGTCCCGCTCGGCCCTGCTGGCCGGGAAGATCGGCGCGCTGCTGCTCGTCGAGGTGCTGCAGGTCGCGGTGATCTCGTCGGTCGCCCTCGCGCTCGGCTGGGAGCCGAGCGCCAGCGTGGTCGGCGTCGTGCTGGCCCTCGTGCTCGGCACCGCCGCCTTCGCCGGTCTCGGCCTGGCGCTGGCGGGCTCGCTGCGCGCCGAGGCCACCCTGGCCGCTGCCAACCTCGTCTACCTGCTGCTGCTCGCCGGTGGAGCGGTCGTGCTGCCGATGTCGGCCTACGGCGACTTCGGCGAGGTGGTCCGCTGGCTCCCCTCGGGCGCCCTCGGCAACGCCATGCGCGAGGCCCTCAACGATGCCACCGTCGCCTGGCGTGAGCTGGTCGTCCTCGGTGGTTGGGCCACCGTCGGCACCGTCCTCACCGCCCGGACCTTCACATGGGAGTGAACCTCGTGTCCCTCGCCCGCTACGTCCGCCCGCTCGGCTGGGCCACCCTGGTCGCCAACGCGATGCTGGTGGTCACCGGCGGCGCGGTCCGCCTGACCGGCTCCGGCCTGGGCTGCCCGACGTGGCCGCGCTGCACCGACGAGTCGTTCACCCCGCACGGAGCCCTCGACCTCCACGAGGCGATCGAGTTCGGCAACCGGATGCTCACCTTCGTGCTGGTGGCGATCGCGGTCGCCACCTTCGTCGCGGCCTGGCAGACCGGCCGCCGCGACCTGCGCCGACTGGCGCTGTGGCTCGCGCTCGGCATCCCCGCCCAGGCGATCATCGGTGGCATCACCGTCCTCACCGACCTCAACCCGTGGATCGTGTCGTTCCACCTGCTGATCTCCATGGCGATCATCTCGCTGGCGGTCCTCTTCGTCCGCCGTGTCGACCAGCCCGACCCCGTGCCGGCCCGCGGGCCGGTCGTCGGCCTCGCCTGGGCGACGTACGCCGCCTCCTGGGCCGTGCTCTACATCGGCACCGTCGTCACGGGCTCGGGTCCGCACGCCGGTGACGAGGACTCGCCCCGCAACGGGCTGGACCCGCTCCAGGTGAGCCAGCTGCACGCCGACTCGGTCTTCCTGCTGGTCGGACTCACCATCGGGCTGCTCTTCGCCCTGGCGGCCCTGCGCGCGTCGGCCGAGGCCCGCACGGCGGTGCTCGTGCTGCTGCTCGTCGAGCTGGGTCAGGGCGCCATCGGCTTCGTGCAGTACTTCACCGACCTGCCGATCGTGCTGGTCGGCTTCCACATGCTCGGCGCGGCCCTGATCTCCGCCGTCGTCACGTGGACGCTGCTGGCGGTGCGCACGCCCAACGGCTCCCTCGGGGAGACCCACGAGCGTGAGCTGGAGGACCTGCTCAGAGCTTGAGCAGCGGGTCGAGCGCCACCGCGACGAACAGCAGCGAGAGGTAGAGGTTGGAGTGGTGGAACAGCCGCATCGGCTGGATCACGCTCAGGTCCTCGGTGCCGCGGGCGCGGCGCCACATGCGGTGGGCCTCGACCAGGAAGACCGCGCCCAGCACGGTCGCGGCGATCGGGTAGAACAACCCGGTCCCGGCGACGGGCCACAGCAGCAGCGAGGTCGCCACCATCACCCAGCTGTAGAGGACGATCTGGCGGCCCACCTCGCGGGCGGACGCGACCACGGGGAGCATGGGGACGTCGACTCCTGCGTAGTCCTCGCGGTAGCGCAGCGCCAGTGCCCAGGTGTGCGGCGGTGTCCAGAAGAAGACGACGGCGAAGAGGATGACCGGGACCCACGAGAGCTCGTTGGTGACGGCCGTCCAGCCGATGAGTGCCGGGAAGCAGCCCGCGAGACCGCCCCAGACGATGTTCTGCGTCGTGCGGCGCTTGAGCACCATCGTGTAGACCAGCACGTAGAACGCGTTGGCGAGGACCGAGAGGCCTGCTGAGAGCAGGTTGACCCACACGGCCAGCACGATGGTCGAGAGGATCGCCAGCATGGAGGCGAACACGAGGGCGGATCGCGCCGTGACGATGTGGCGTGGGAGCGCGCGGCGCCGCGTGCGACGCATCTGCTCGTCGATGTCGCGGTCGTAGACGCAGTTGAAGGCCGAGGCCGAGCCGGCCGACAGCGTGCCGCCGACGACGGTGGCGAGCACCAGGCCCAGCGGCGGGATCCCGCGCTCGGCGAAGAACATCACCGGCACGGTGGTGAGCAGCAACAGCTCGATGACGCGGGGCTTGGTCAGCCCGACGTAGGCCATCACCACGTCCTTGAAGCCGGCCTTCTCGTGCGGCCCGCCGTGAGGTCCGTCGGGTCCCGGCTGGTTGACAGCAGAGACCGGCTGGCCGACGTGGGTCACAGGTGTCCTCGCATAGCAGGATGAAGAGCGGGAAATGGACGGTGGAGCGGGTGTCAGTCTAGCGGCGCACATGAGTAGGCTCGGTGGTGCCCGTCATCAGCGAGAGGAACCCGTGAACGCCCCCGTGAGCAACCCCGCCGGACTCGACTGGACCGACCTCGACCAGAAGGCCGTCGACACGGCCCGCGTCCTGGCGATGGACGCCGTCCAGAAGGTCGGCAACGGCCACCCCGGCACGGCCATGAGCCTGGCCCCCGCCGCCTACCTGCTCTTCCAGAAGGTCATGAAGCACGACCCGGTCGACCCCGACTGGATCTCGCGCGACCGCTTCGTCCTCTCCTGCGGGCACTCCAGCATCACGCTCTACACCCAGCTCTACCTCGGGGGCTTCGGGCTCGAGCTGGACGACCTGAAGGCGCTGCGCACCTGGGGCAGCGCGACGCCCGGCCACCCGGAGTACCACCACACCAAGGCCGTCGAGGTCACCACCGGCCCGCTCGGCCAGGGCGTCGGCAACGCCGTCGGCATGGCCATGGCCGCGCGCAAGCAGCGCGGCCTGCTCGACCCCGAGAGCCCGGTCGGCGAGAGCCTGTTCGACCACCACGTCTACGT
>NZ_JANNML010000217.1:0-26145 GCF_031397825.1 Nocardioides sp. | reverse complement strand
GCGCAGCTGGTCGGACGAACGGCTGTCCCGTCTGCTCGCCGAGCGTCCCGATCTCGCCACTCCCGCCCCTCATGATTTCGGCCAGCTCGCCTCGCGAGCAGCAGTCCGTACGTCGGTCGTCCGAGCGCTCGACGGTCTCACCCGCCTCGAGCTCTCTGTCCTAGATGCCCTGGTCGTCAGCGGCCAAACCACACCGGCAGAACTCTGCCTCTCCGTCCACGCCGATCGCGCGACCGTCGAGGCCTCGCTGGACCGTCTCATGGACACCGCCCTGGTGTGGGAGTCGACCTCCGGGCTGCGCCCGCTGACCGGCGTCGGCGAGGCCCTGAGCGGCGGCACCGCGGCCGGTGTGAGCGGCCTCCAGCCCCGCAGCGGTGACCCGCTGAGCCGAGCCGAGGTGAAGCGCCGCCTGGCCGAGCTCTCCCCCGCCGCGAGCGCCCTGCTCGACCACGTCCTGTCCGAGGGCGGCCAGGCGACCACCGCCGCGGCGCGCCACACCATCTCCCCCGCCGACGCGGCCACCCCCGCCGAGGAGCTCCTCTCGCGACGGCTGCTCGTGCCCCGCGGTGGCGGCACCGTCGTGCTGCCCGGCGAGGTCGGCCTCGAGCTGCGCGGCGGCCACACCACCGTCGACCCCGTCGACGAGGTCCCGCCGCTGGCCACCACCGCCCGCGAGCAGAAGACCGTCGACCGGGTCGCGGCCGGCGCCGCCTTCGAGCTCGTACGACGCCTCGAGCTGCTGCTCGACCACTGGGGCTCCCACCCGCCGGCCGCGCTGCGCAGCGGAGGGCTCGGCGTACGCGAGCTGAAGGCGGCGGCGCTCTTCCTCCACGTCGACGAGCCGACCGCGGCGCTGATCATCGAGACCGCGTCGACGGCCGGCCTGCTGGCCTCGCGCGCCGACGCGGACGGCAATCCGGTGTGGGTGCCGACCGACGTCTTCGACACCTGGTCGGCCAAGGACGTGCCCCACCGGTGGGCGATCGCGGCTCGGTCCTGGCTCGAGAGCCCGCGGATGCCGGCTCTGGTCGGCACCCGCGACCCCGCTGGCAAGCCGTGGAACGTCCTCACCGCCGAGCTCGCCGCGCGGAGCATGCCCGAGACCCGCCAGATGACGCTGCACCTCCTGGCCGAGCTGCCCCCCGGCGAGGTCCTCGCCACCGGGACCGGGCTGCCGTCGCTGGTCGCCCGGCTCGGCTGGCTGCGCCCGCGCCGTCCCCGCTCGCGCGCCGACCAGGTCGCCTGGTCGGTCGAGGAGGCGGCGGCGCTCGGCGTCACCGGCCTGGGCGGTGTGTCGTCCTACGGCCGCTTGCTGCTCGCCGGGGAGGACCCCACGGACGTCATCGGTCCGCTGCTGCCCGAGCCGGTCGACCACGTGCTCATCCAGGCCGACCTGACCGCGGTCGCACCCGGCCCGCTGGAGTCGGCGCTGGCCCGGCGCTTGCAGCTGGTGGCCGACGTGGAGTCGCGCGGCGGTGCGACGGTCTACCGCTTCACCCCCGGCTCCGTGCGGCGCGCGCTCGACGTGGGCTGGACCGCCGCCGAGGTCCACGAGTTCCTCGGCACGGTCTCGCGCACCCCGGTCCCCCAGCCGCTGACCTACCTGGTGGACGACACCGTGCGCACCTTCGGCGTGGTGCGCGTCGGGCACGCCGAGTCCTTCCTGCGCGCCGACGACGAGGCCGCGTTGACCGAGCTGCTGCACCACCCCAAGGCGGGGCCGCTGGGGCTGCGCCGGCTCGCCCCGACCGTGCTGATCAGCGACACCCCGATCGAGGTGCTGCTGCCCCGGCTGCGCGACCTCGGCGCGGCGCCGGTCGTCGAGGCGGCCGACGGCACCGTGCGGGTGACCCGCCCCGACCAGCTGCGCGCCCGCCCGCCACGGGACCGTCGTACGACGGCCGCGCAGGTGCGCGAGACGGCCCGGGCCGCCGCGGTCATCACCGCCATCCGCTCCGGCGACCGCGCCGCCTCGTCGCGCCCCTCGACCAACGCGGCCCTGTCACCCAGCGGCTCCCTGGCCGCGCTGCGGGAGGCGATCGAGCTCGGCGGGGCGGTCCTGATCAGCTATGTCGACAACCACGGCAGCGCCTCCGACCGTATCGTCGACCCCCTCACGGTCGAGGGCGGACAGCTCACCGCGCGCGACCACCGCTCCGACGACGTGCGCACCTTCGCGGTCCACCGCATCACTGCCGTGCGGCCGCTCGACCCGGCTTCGTAGACTCAGGCCCGTGGACTTCGTCAGGTACGCCGAGCGGTCGGCCGGGCTCCTCAACACGGGGCTCGCCGACGTCGAGGCGTTGGTGGGTCACCTCGAGGGGCGCGACTGGCTCCACGAGCAGTGCACCGAGCGCGACCTGGTGACCCTGCGCCGTTTCCAGCGCGAGCTGCGCCCGGTCTTCGAGGCGTCCGCTGCCGACGACCACCGGGGGGTCATCGAGGGCCTCAACGCGCTGATGGTGCGCCACCCGATCACGCCGCGGATCTCCGACCACGACCCCGGCGACCTGCACCTGCACGTCGCGACCAAGGCCGCGTCCGTCGCCGACCTGCTCGTCGGCGAGGCGCTCCTCGGCCTGGCCACGCTGGTCTGCGACCTCGGCCCGACCCGGCTCGGGGTCTGCTCGTCGGCGCCGTGCACGCACGTCTTCGTGGACACCTCGCCCAACCGGTCCCGGCGCTACTGCTCCGACCGTTGCTCGTCGCGTGCCAACGTCGCGGCCTACCGCGCACGGCAGAAGGCCGAGTCGGCCGGCGAGTCGACCAACGCGTCCGCCAGCGCCTGATCGCGGCCGCCCAGGAGCCCCGGCACCCGGTCCGTAGACTCGCCGGGTGAACGACGGCCCCCTCATCGTCCAGTCGGACAAGACCCTCCTGCTCGAGATCGACCACGAGCAGGCGCAGGCGTGCCGTCGGGCGATCGCACCGTTCGCGGAGCTGGAGCGGTCCCCCGAGCACATCCACACCTACCGGCTGACCCCCCTGGGGCTCTGGAACGCGCGCGCGGCGGGCCACGACGCCGAGCAGGTGATCGACACCCTGCTGGCCTTCAGCCGCTATGCCGTGCCCCACGCGCTGCTGGTCGACATCGCCGAGACGATGGCGCGCTACGGCCGGCTGCGGCTGGAGAAGCACCCGGTCCACGGCCTGGTGCTGGCCAGCAACGACCGGCCCGTGCTCGAGGAGGTGCTGCGCGCCAAGAAGGTCGCCGGGATGATCGGCGAGCGCCTCGACGCCGACACCGTGGCGGTCCACGCCTCCGAGCGCGGCAACCTCAAGCAGGCGCTGCTCAAGCTGGGCTGGCCGGCCGAGGACTTCGCCGGCTACGTCGACGGCGAGGCGCACCCGATCTTCCTCGACGAGTCCGAGTGGCACCTGCGCGACTACCAGCGCGACGCGGCCGACTCCTTCTGGCACGGCGGCTCCGGTGTGGTCGTGCTGCCGTGTGGCGCCGGCAAGACCCTGGTCGGCGCGGCCGCCATGGCCCATGCCAAGGCGACGACGCTGATCCTGGTCACCAACACCGTGAGCGCGCGCCAGTGGAAGGACGAGCTGGTCCGTCGTACGAGCCTGACCGAGGACGAGATCGGTGAGTACTCCGGTGCCGTCAAGGAGATCCGGCCGGTCACGATCGCGACCTACCAGGTCCTCACCACGCGCCGGAAGGGCGTCTACACCCACCTCGAGCTTCTCGACGCCCGCGACTGGGGCCTGGTCGTCTACGACGAGGTCCACCTGCTGCCGGCGCCGATCTTCCGGATGACGGCCAACCTGCAGGCGCGGCGCCGCATCGGCCTCACCGCGACGCTGGTGCGCGAGGACGGCCGCGAGGGCGACGTCTTCTCCCTCATCGGCCCCAAGCGCTACGACGCCCCGTGGAAGGACATCGAGGCGCAGGGCTACATCGCGCCGGCCGACTGCGTCGAGGTGCGGGTGACGCTGCCGACCAACGAGCGCATCGTCTACGCCACGGCCGAGCCCGAGGAGCGCTACCGCCTCGCCTCGTGCACGCACCACAAGATCCAGGTGGTCCGCGACCTGGTCGCCCAGCACCCCGGTCAGCCGACGCTGGTCATCGGTCAGTACATCGAGCAGCTCGACGAGCTCTCCGCCGCACTCGACGCCCCCGTCATCAAGGGCGAGACCCCGGTCAAGGAGCGCCAGCGGCTCTTCGAGGCGTTCCGCACCGGCGAGGTGGGCCTGCTGGTCGTCAGCAAGGTCGCCAACTTCTCCATCGACCTCCCGTCGGCCGAGGTCGCGATCCAGGTCTCGGGGTCCTTCGGCTCACGCCAGGAGGAGGCGCAGCGCCTCGGCCGGCTGCTGCGGCCCAAGTCCGAGGGCAAGTCGGCGCACTTCTACACGATCGTCAGCCGCGACACCGTGGACGCCGACTTCGCCCAGAACCGGCAGCGTTTCCTGGCCGAGCAGGGCTACGCCTACCGGATCGTCGACGCCGAGGACCTCACCGGCAAGCCCGAGGACCTGCCGGGCTGAGCGGGCTCAGAGAAGGGCGCCGACCACCAGCAGCGCGGCCACGACCGCGATGAAGGCCATCAGCCCCACGAAGAAGGCCATGCCCTTGCGCTTCTGCTGCGCGAAGCCGATCGAGCCGGTCGTGAACTGGTGCAGGGGCGCGGCGTAGAAGACCGGCACCTGCTGCCCGGGCGCCACGTCGACGTCCAGCGCCGCCTGGCCGAACTGGCGCAGCCACTGGCAGTGCACCTCGACCCGCCAGCGACCGGCGGGCACCGGCAGCGCGTTGACGCCGTACGCCGTGGCGACGGGGTAGCCGTTGAGCCGCACCGTCGGCGGGACGACACTGCTCGTCAGCGCGTTGCCCTGGAGCGTGAGCTGGATCCAGCCGGCGGGCGGGCCGGACGGCGGTGGGGACTGTGGGGGCTGCGTCATGGCTCATACGTCCCCCGCTCCTCACGGCGCAAACGTCGCCAACACAGCGGCTGCCGCGCCGAGCATGACGCCGGCCACCTCGATTCGGGCGCGCGACCGCCGGGGTCGACCTACCATGGAGACAGATCGACCAGTGGGCACTCGGGCGCCCAGGTCACGAACCCGGAAGCACTCATGTCGTCCCTCTCGCTCGTCCGTCGCCGCGGCCTCGTCATCGCCGTCCTCGGGGCCCTCCTGGCGGGGCTGCTGCTGCTGGTCCCCACCGCCGGTGCCCCGGCCGCCGACCCGACGGGCAAGGTGCGCGGCAACATCTTCGGCACGACCGGCGGTGCCCCGCTCAAGCTCAAGATGCTCATCTTCAAGGCCGACTGGACCTACCTCAGCGCCCGCAACGTCTTCGGGAGCGCCTACTCGATCTCGCTCCCGGCCGGCAACTACCACCTCCAGTTCGTCGACAAGCGCCCCTCCTACGACGTCAACAAGTTCGCCCCCACCGACGTCTTCGTGAAGGTGCGGTCCGGATCGACCGCCTCCAAGGACGTCCGCATGCGCAAGGGCGCTGCGATCACGGGCACCGTGCTCGCCGGCGGCAGGCCGGGGGCCAAGGCCCGCGTCGTCGCGGCCAACCCCGACGAGCAGTCCTTCGAGACCATCGCCAACGACAAGGGCCAGTTCGCCATCGGTGGTCTGCCGGCTGCCAGCTACTCGGTCTTCACCTACGACCGCCGCAAGCAGTTCGTCGGCAGGAGCAGCTACGTCCGCAACCTCGGCGCGGGCACGTTCGCCAACGTCAAGATCTCCCTCCCGAAGCAGGCGGGCGGGCTGCTCGTCGACCTCTACGCAGGTGGCAAGCCGTTGCAGGGCACCACGTTCGCGACGGCGATCAGCCGGAGGACCGGACAGTTCTGGACCTCCAAGGTCCGCAAGGGCAGCGTCAGCTTCCAAGGCCTCTTCCCGGGCCGCTACCGGATCGTGGTGCCGGACGTGGGTCGCTGGATCGGTCGCACGGGCAGCGTCAAGAACGGCGTCGTCCGCCCCGGCCGCACGGCCTTCGGCAGCTTCAGGCTGACCCAGAAGGGCGGTGCGTTCACGGGCCGGATCGTCCGTGAGGACGGCGGCATGCCCATGGGTGGGGCCACGGTGCGGCTCTTCGACAAGTCCGGTGCCATGGTCTCCGAGACCGCGACCTCCAGCACCGGCTCCTTCCTCGTCGGCGGCAAGCTGCGCGCCCAGTCGGGCATGACCCTGGTCGCCTTCAACTCCTTCGACGCCAACTACGACCGCATCTCGGTCGAGGGCCTGAGCATCCAGCTCAACCAGGACAAGTCGCTCGGCACGCTCGTCATGCCTCGGGCGGAGGCCTCAGCCCGACGCTGAGGCACCGGCACTGCGGGCCACGAAGATCGTCCGCGTGAACCGCTCGCGGCCGACGACGAGCCGCAGCGTGATCGACTCGCGCCGCTCGGCGAGGCCGTCGCGGGCGACCGGCACGCTGACCACGACGCGACGCTGCCCGCCTCGCACCTGCTCGTAGAGCGAGAGCCGGGTCGAGGCGAGCGTCGCCTCGGGGTCCTCGCTGTAGCCGTAGCGCTGAAACCAGGCGGCCGGCACGTCGGAGACCCGCAGTCCCCTGGGTGAGCGCAGCACCCGAGCCTGCACGAACAGGTCGTAGTCGACCGTGCTGCCCAGCCTCACCACGACCTCGGCCCGCTCGCCCTCGCGCACCGTTGGGGACACGGAGGTCACCGTCACCCGTGGAGCGGGGTCGTCGTCCTCGATGCGCACGTCGGCGACGTAGGCGTCGGTCATGACGTTGCGCGTGGCCCAGATCGACGCCGTCGTCACCGAGGGTGAGAGGTCGTCGCGGCGGTCCGCGTCGTAGGCCACCGGCACGCTGCCGGAGGTCTGGCCGGGCGCCAGGTCGATGGTGAACGACTGGACCGCTCCCCGCGCCTGGCCCACGGTGACGACCTCGACCCGCATCGGCCGCGCGACCTCGCCGTCCACCCGGAACGGCATCAGCGCCACGCGGGTGCCGGAGGCATCGCCCTCGACGAGGCGCAGCCCCGACAGCGAGAGGGTCGGCAACCGCCGCTCCGGCACCGGCGACAGCGACGCGGGAGCGCTGGCCAGGTCCGCGACCCAGACCCGGCCCCTCGCGCTGCCCGCCACCAGCTCCACCGCGGTGATCCGGGACAGGTCGACACCACTCGCCCCCGTGGGGTCGACGACCAGGGCCTGTGCCCACAGCTTGGTGCCGGAGGGCACGCTCGGCAGTGCCGGGACCAGCCCGCCGCCCTCGGGCGCCACCTCGGCGGTGGCACCGTCGGCGTCGGTCAGCCGGACGCCGAGGACCACGTCGCCGCCAGCGTTGTCGACGATGGTGCGCACCTCGAGCCGTCTGCTCGACAGGTCGAGGGGACGGTCCAGGCCGAGGCCGGCCCGCTGACCGACGGCCGTCCACGCCATCTCGAGGAAGCGCCTTGTCGGCACGCGGGCGCCGTCGGTCTCCCAGTGCGGCGTCACGACGTCCGTGAGGGTGCGGCCGCAGCGGCCGAAGCGGTTCTCGAACCCCGCAGCACCGACGCAGAACTGCGAGGTCGCACCCACGGGCAGGGTCGGGCTGGTCCCCAGGGCCGGCCGACGCACGTCACGGCCGCCTCCCAGGGCGTGGCTGCGCAGGTCGGCCCCGTCGAGGGAGTCGACGGTGGCGGCCGAGCCGTCGTAGAGCGGGAGGAACTGCTGCTCGCCGGCGAAGACTCGCACGGCACCCGCGACGACGGTGCGTCCGACGCGGTGCTGGCCCGCGGCGCTGAGCCGGTCGGGCGACTTCCGCCCGCAGCCCTCGGTGTCGGCGCCGAACCAGTCGTCGACCGCCGGGGCGACAGCGGTGGCCGGGGTCCACTCGGTGTTGAAGAAGTTGTGGTTGGCGCCCATGACCAGGACCGAGCTCTTGAGGGAGGTGTCGTCGGTCGTCAGGTCGCGGGACACGTCGGTGAACTTCTGGCCCTGGAGGTCGCTGACGTCGCCGTCGCAGTAGGGCAGGACGGTGACGGTCGGGACGTAGGGCGCGGTCTGCACCCCGAAGTCGGTCGGGGCGAGCAGCACCTGCCCGACGACGCGGTAGGGCGCGTCCAGGCCGATCCTGATGGAGGCGCGGTCGACACCCTCACCGCCGCGGCTGTGACCGACCAGGACGACCCGGTCGAGGTCGACCTGGTGCGCGGCGGCGAGGTCGACCCAGTGGTCGAGGTGTGCGCGCACGATCTCGGCGCGCGCGCCGGCTCCTCCGTCGGGCAGCCGGAAGTCCTGCGCGTTGATGCCGTTGACCCGGATCGACACCGACGCGTAGCCCTGGGTCGCCAGGAGCCGCTGGACGTAGTCGTAGCCGAGGTGGCTGGGGATCTCGAGGGCCGGTGCCGCACAGGGCCACGGACCCAGGTCGCCTTCCGTGCCGGGAGGCAGGTAGCAGACCTCGTGCCTGCCGTGCAGGAACACCACGAGCGGTCGTGGTCCGGTCGCCGCGGCGAGGTCGGGCTCCACGACGTGCCCCACCATCTCGATCGGCTCCGGCATGCCCGGGAGCTTCACCGGATCGAGGGTGTAGTCGCTCGTGACGACCGCGTGGGGACCGGCCACCCCGGGGTCGGCCGACAGCACCTGCTTGACCGGCACGGTCGCGGCAGCGCCCCCACCTCCGCGGCGTGCGACGGCGACCCGGGCCTCGTCGAGGACGCGACCGGACAGCACGACCTCGAGGTCGGCCGGGTCCGGCACGCTGCGTGACGACACCACGCTGGTGAGGGTGCGGCCGTCGGCCGACAGCGTCGGTACGCCGATCACGGCGCCGTCGGCGTCCACGCCCGACGTCGCCACGACCAGCGGCCGGTCGGAGGTGAGGGGCAGCCGTCGCGGCGAGGTCCAGGAGACGACGTGACGTCCGGGCGCGGTGGTGCGCACCTGCCAGTCGCCCCGGGTCGTGGTGACGACCGGACCGGACGCCGCCGTGCCCGTCGCAGCCCCGGCCGGGCTGCCGGTGAGCGTGAGCACGGTCAGGGCCAGGGCAGCCCCCGCGAGCGCTCCGGTGACCCTGCTCGTCCGTGCCTGCATCGCGTGCTCCTCTGCTCATGGGGAGCGCCCCCAACCGCAACCTAGCGTGCGGACGCGGTCGTGGGACGCCGACGGTCCTGACCGGGTTCCGCGGCGCGAGCAGCAGGCTCAGACGCCGGGCAGGAGGGTCCGCCGGGCCTACCGCACCATCGCTGCACTCAACCAGGCGGTCGTCCTGGCGCGGGAGCCGGACGAGCTGTTCGCCGAGGCCTGCCGCATCGCGGTGGAGGAGGGTGGCTACCTGGGCTCGTGGGTGGTCGCACGTGGCGAGGGCACCTCGGTCCGGACCCTGGCCCGGGCAGGAGCCATCACCGACCACCTCGACCGCATCGACTTCACGCTCGCCCCGGACAACCCGCTCAGCGCCGGCCCGACGGCGACGGCCCTCCTCGAGGACCGGCCGGTCTTCAGCGCGGACGCGACCGAGGAGGAGGACGCGCCGTGGCACCAGGCTGCTGCCGCGTTCGGCATCCGCGGCACGGCCGCGCTCCCCCTTCGGCGTGAGGGCACGCTCGTCGCCGTCATCAGCCTCTGGTCCGACGGGCCCCGGGTCTTCGAGGGCCAGCACCGCGAGCTGCTGGAGGGTCTCGCCGACAACATCTCCTTCGCGCTCGACGGGTTCGCTGCGTCGGCCGGGCTGGCCCGCCTGGCACAGCAGCGGACCGACCTGCTGAGGCGCGTGGTGGCGGCACAGGAGGAGGAACGCTCCCGGATCGCTGCGGACGTGCACGACGAGTCGGTCCAAGCGCTCGCGGCCGTCGACCTGCGCCTGGGGCTCCTGGCCCGTCGGGTCCAGGAGGTCGCCCCGGACCTCGCGTCATCGGTCGCGCAGCTCCAGGAGACCGTCGCCTCGGTCGGCAACGGCCTGCGTGACCTGCTGTTCGAGCTCGAGACGCCGGACACCGAGGCCGGCTTCGACGAGGCGCTCCGGGAGGCGGCTGGTCACGTGTTCGAGCACTGCCCGGTGCGCTGGTCGCTGAGGGCGGAGCACCAGGCCCCGACGACGTCTCCCTCCACCTCTCCGACAGCGTGCACACGCAGGCCCTGCGCATCGCCAAGGAGGCCTTGACCAACGTGCGCAAGCACGCAGGCGCCTCCACCGTCGAGGCGGTCGTGCGCGCCGTCTCCGGCGGCGTCGAGGTCGAGGTCGCCGACGACGGTGTCGGCGTCGGCGAGGGCCACGACGAGGTCACCGCCGCCCCTGGACACCGCGGGTTCGCCACGATGCGTGACCGTGCCGAGCTCGTGGGGGGCTGGTGCCGTCTCGAGCGGAGGCCGCAGGGGACCAGGGTCCGCTTCTGGGTGCCGCGGGTGACCCCACCGGTGCTCTCGCTGACGCACCAGGCCCACCACGGCTGAGCCGGCCGCCCCGTCGCCCGGTCCCATCCACGTGCACAGCCACGTGCACAGCCACGTGCACAGCCCCCTGGCACCATGGAGGACGTGTCGATGGTGAGTGGTGCGCGAGACCGACTCGGTGAGGCCCTGTTCCTGCGGGTCGCCGGACCCGACGGCGCCGCTCACGCGGCCCGCATCCACGGCACACCGGGGCCGCGGTGGTTCGAGCCCGACAGTGCGATCGTGCGCGTGCACGCCGACGCCTCCATGTTCATCGGCGGCATCCGCGCCCTGCTGCTGCAGACCCTGCACCCCGCGGCGATGCGGGCCGTCTCCGAGCACTCCGGCTTCCGCGGTGACATGTGGGGACGCCTCAACCGGACCAGCCGCTACCTCGCGGTCACGACGTTCGGCACGGCAGAGGACGCCCAGCAGGCGGTCGACATCGTGCGCTCCATCCACGCCCGCCTCACCGGCACGATGCCCGACGGCACGCCCTACGCCGCCTCCGACCCGCACCTGTTGATGTGGGTGCACGTCGCCGAGGTCGACAGCTTCCTGCTGGCCCACCAGGTCTACGGCAAGGAGCCGCTGGACCAGGCCGGCCGCGACGAGTACGTCGCCCAGACCGGCGAGGTCGCGCGACGCCTCGGTGTCGTGGACCCGCCGACCACGGAGGCCGAGCTGCGCGCCGTGCTGGCGTCGTACCGCTCCGAGCTGCGCGGCTCCCCCGAGGCCCGCGAGGCCGTGCGCTTCCTGCTCTTCAAGCCGCCCCTGCCGCTCGCCGCACGGGCGCCCTACGGCGTCCTCATGGCGGCAGGCATCGGGCTGATGCCGCGGTGGAGCCGCCTGCCGTTGCGCCTGCCCTGGCTGCCGGTGTCGGAGCGCACGGTGGTGCGCGCCCTGGGTGGCTTGGCCACCGGGACGATCCGCTGGGCCATGGGCGCCGGCCCCCGCGCCGCTTCTTGAGGCTTTCTTGTGCGCAGCCTGATCCGGGACAGGGGATCGTTTTCCTAACGTCGCCCCAGGGTCGCCCGATGTGGAGGTGACCACGGAGGAGGGGACGGGCGGTCATGACGACAGCGGCAGTGGTCCACGGCACGATCGAGGCACCCGGTCCCTGCGTCGCGCTCCTGACCTGGTCCGACGACACCGGGCTGGTCCTGGGGCGGCGACGCTCGCGTGACCTGACCTTCCGGCTCACCCTGGCACCCGGCCGCTACCGTCTCGACGTCGAGGACGACCGACCGCTCGCGGACCCGCGCCGTCACGGCAGCACCCACGTCATGGTCGACCTGCGCTCGGGAGACGACCTCGAGCAGCCGTTGCGGCTCGAGGAGGTCACGGTCCTGCGCGGTGTCGTGGAGGCCAACGAGCTGCCCGAGCGCCACGCCCGCGTGCACGTCCGCCACGAGGACGGGCGCCGCTGGGACCTGCGCACCGACGCCCACGGCCGCTTCCTCGCCGCCGGTCTGCCGAGCGGCGCGCTCAGCCTCACGGCGTACGACGCCCGCCGCTCGGTCTGTGCCGCGCCCGTGGCCGTCAACGCCGACCGTCCCGAGACCCTGGTCCGGATCGACACCCCGACCGCGACCGTGGCCGTGCGCCTCACGCTGCCGGACGGTGTCGCCGTCCCGGCCGCCCGGGGCAGCCTGGTCGACACCGGGAGCGGCCAGTGCCACCCGCTCACGGTGCACGACGGTGTCGGCGCTCACAGCGGTCTCGCGCCCGGCTCCTACGACCTGGTCCTCGAGCCGTCGCTGGGCGTCCTGGGAGGCACCTTCGGGCTGGGTCCGGTCGCGAGCGACGAGATGGTCGTCACCGAGGTCGTCGTCGAACGCAGCGCGGTCATCACCGGTCGGGTCCTCGACGCGGCCACGGGCCTGGGCCTGCTCGCCGCCCCGGTCTCCCTCATCGACGCCGAGGGCACCGAGGTCGAGCGCACCCGCACCGACCGTCGCGGCGCCTTCATCCTCGGTCGCGACCTGCGCACCGCAAGCGAGCTCACGGTGGTCGTCTCCGGCGGACCGGAGCGCCGTCACGTGCAGCGTCTCGCCGTCGCCGACGTCGAGGTGCGCACCGGTCTTCGGGTCGACCTCGGCTCGATCGTCCTGTCCCAGAGCTGCACCGCGCACTGGTCCCCGCGCCTGCACGTCACCGCCATGACGCTGCCCGCGACGCGGGTCTGAGCGGCACCGTTTGCTTGAATGGCCCGCGTGGACCTCCCTGCGGCCTGGCCGCTGACCGACGCCGCCTCGCTCGACCTGCGCGACGAGCTGCTGGCGGCCTACGCCGACCCGACGCGCGGCTACCACGACGTGCGCCACCTCGGCGAGGTCCTCACCCGGCTCGACGAGCTCGACCGGGCCGGCGCGACCTTCGACCGGGCCCCGGTGCTGCTGGCGGCGTGGTTCCACGACGGCGTCTACGACGGTGAGCGCGACGCCGAGGAGCGCTCCGCCGCGTGGGTCGAGCGGGCGCTGCCGGGGCTGGTCGCGGACGAGGTCGTCACCGAGGTGGCCCGGCTGGTGCGGCTCACCGAGACCCACCGGCCCGAGCCCGACGACCTCGGGGGCTGCGCGCTCTCCGACGCCGACCTCGCGATCCTCGCCTCCGACGGGGCGCGCTACGACGAGTACGTCGCGACCGTGCGGGTGGACTACCGCCACGTGCCCGACGACCTGTTCGTCACCGGGCGAACGGCCGTCCTGGAGGACCTGCTGGCCAAGCCCCGCCTCTTCCACACCTCCTACGCCCGCGAGCACTGGGAGGAGCCGGCCCGGGCCAACGTGTCAGCCGAGCTTGCCCGTCTTGCGTCGACGCAGCCCGGCGGCGACCAGCCGGGAGACCAGCTCGCGTGAGCTGACCTGCTCGGCACCGAGCTCCACGACCGCGTCGTACCACTCCGACGGGACGTCGTAGTGGTCCCGGTCGAAGCCCCGCTCGGGGATCCCGGCCCGCCGAGCGAACGTGTGCAGCTCGTCGTAGGAGACGTCGCTGGCCAGGTGCGACCAGAGCCGGCCGTGGCCCGCCGCGTTGGGTGGGTCGATGAGGACCGTCACGCGGGTCTCACGCCGTGCGGTCGGCGGCGTCGTCGAGCATCAGACGCCAGGAGCGGACGAAGTCGGCGTCCACGTAGGAGCGAGACGTCCCACCCGGCCGGACCTGGAGGTCGACGCGGAACTGCCGGACGCCGGCGCGCAGCAGCCACGGCACGTGCTCGGGCAGGAGGCCGCCCGACGGCATCAGGAACCGCGCGACGTCCGCGTCGCTGTCGAGCACCGCCAGCAGGTCGTCGTAGCCATGGGTGAGCCCCTGCGGCGAGCCCCCGGAGCAGACGGCGCTGAGGCCCGGCAGCCGCGTCACGTCACGCCAGGCCCGGCGCGGCTCGAGCGCCTGGTCGAAGCCGCTGTGGAAGGTCCACGGGACCCCGGGCAGCGCCCGCGCCAGCGCCACGCAGGTCTCGGTGTCGATCTCCAGGTCCGTGTCGAGGAAGCCGAAGACCACGCCCTCGGCGCCGAGGGAGACGTATTCCTCCGCGAGCCCGATCAGCCGGGTGAACTCCCCGCCGGTCGTCGTGAGCGAGTCGTTGAGCCGCAGCATCACCCGCACCGGCAGCTCGGTACCGCGGATGACCTGCGCGGCGGCCGCGAGGTCGGGCGAGCGACCGACGCCGTCGCCCTCCACGGCGAGCGAGAGCCGGTCGGCGCCACCCTGCTCGCAGCCCGCGATGTCGCGCGCGTGGAGCACCGCCACCTCGAGGAGCCCTCTGCCCATGGGGTGACTCTAGGGCGTGCCGGGCACCAGGTCGGGGAGCCCGCCGCAGGACTCCAGCCGCGCCGCCTGCACCCGGGCCCAGTCGGCCACCTGGTGCTGCAGGGCGGTGAGGGTGTCGATGGTGTCGGCCACGCGTCGTACGTCGTCGACGATGTCGGTCACCGCACCGAACCCGGACGTCGCGACGTCGGCGGCGAAGACCGCCCAGCCGAGCGGACCGGCGGCGCGGGTGAGGATGCGGCGGGCCAGCCGGGCGAGGGTCTCCCCCAGCTCGACCAGGAGCCGCTCGACGCGCACCGCGAGCGCCTCGCAGAAGTCGGCGACCTCGTCGAGGAGCAGGGCCGTGCGACCGACCACGAGCCCGACAGCGCGGCCGGCGAGCGCGAGGCCCTCCACGCGCACGACGTACGACGACGCGGCAGCGCCGCGCCAGACGAGCGCGGCGTGGACCCCGAGGCCGACGACGTGCCGACTCCACGTGGACAGCGCGTCCTCGACCTGGTGGCAGGCCACGGCGTTCTGCCGGATCGCTGACCAGTCACCGCTCAGCGGGAGGACCAGCAGCTCCTCGAGGCTGCCGTCGGGGAGCTCGCGCAGGCCCACCCCGGCCTGGTTGATCGCCCGGATGCCGAGGTTGACGACGTCACGCAGGGCCGACAGGCCGAGGTCCCACGCCTCGAAGGTGGTGTCGTGGCTCCGCTCGGCCTGGCCCTCGCGCGGTGCCAGGAGGCCGAGGGCGGCTGCGGTGCTCATGCGGCACCGCTCGCCGCGAGGTCGGCGAGGCCGGCGAGGCCGGCGAGGTCGTGCGCGGTCGCGGTGTCGGCGGCGGCCAGGTCGGCCGCGGCCGCCCGGACGCCGTCGGTGAGGTCGCGCCACTGGTCGTCGAGGCGTCGCCCGAGCTCGACGAAGGCGGTCTCGAGCGGGTCCATGGCTGCGGCGAGCGGCCGCAGCACGCACACCGGGCTCGGCTCGAAGCCGACGCGCCGGCACACCCAGGCGCGGGCGTGGCGCACGATCGCGTCGGCCTGCTCGGCGAGCTCTCCCATGCGGGCGGGCAGGGCGGCGAGGTCGTCCCACGAGGACACCTCGAGGGAGCTGGACGGGTGCGCTGACGGGGTGGAGGGCATGGCCTGGTGGTGCCCGGGGACGGCCCGCCTTGAAACTCGCGCACAATGGGCCTGTGGACGACACCCTGTTCTTCGAGGCCCGTGCCCTCGTCCTGGCCGACCTGCAGGCCCGGCGCCAGGCGACGGCCGAGGCCGTGTCCGCCCTCGAGGACGCCTGCGCGGCCCGCAAGTGGTGGGCCGAGCAGTGGCCCGAGGGCGGTGTCTTCGTGGCCGGTCTGGTGGCCCAGGACGTGCAGGACTCGCTCTTCGAGAACCGCGGTCGGTGGCCGTTGTGCCTCGACTGCGAGGACGGCCCCGTGCACTCGCTCTACATCCAGCCCGACCTCGGCGGCCCCGACCCCGTCTGGGTCTGCGAGGAGACCGGCGAGGTCGCCGCCGCGCTGGGGCACCTGCACCCGACGTGAGGTGGCGGCCGGGCCGCGACACTCACCCGCCGAGCTGGACCCACATGGTGTAGCGGTCGGCGCGGTAGACCGAGCGGGACACCTCGACGGTCTTGTCGCCGGCCATCGCGCGGCGCGACTGTCGCAGCACGACCCCGCCGACGGGCAGCTCGAGGAGGCCGGCCTCCTCGGCGGTGGGCCGGTCGGCGGTGATGGAGTCCTCGGCCCAGGTGGGGCGCAGGCCGCGCTGGTCGAGGGCGTCGTAGAGGCTGGTGGGCATGCCGCTCTGGAGGAAGCCGGGCAGCAGGATCTCGTTGAGGTAGGCGTCCTCGATGCACACGGGGGTGCCGTCACCGCGGCGCAGCCGGCGCCAGTGGATGACCGCGTCGCCCTCGGAGATGTTGAGCGCGCGGGCCACACCGGGGCCGGCCTGCTCGCGGCGCGCGAGCAGGGTCTGCGACTCGGCGAGCATGCCGCGGCGGGTCATGTCCTCGGTGTAGCCGGAGATGCGGCTGACGGACTGCCGTGGTCGGGCCACGAAGGTGCCGCGACCCGGGATCCGCTCGAGCAGCCCCTCGACGACCAGCGCGTCGAGCGCCTGGCGCACCGTCATGCGGGCGACGCCGAAGCGGTGGACCAGCTCGCGCTCCGAGGGAGCGGGCGAGCCGGGGGCGCTGCCGGTGACGAGGGCACGCACGTACTCGCGGACCTGGACGTGCTTCAGCGTCCGTCCGTCGGTGAGGAGCGCTTCTTCCACGCGCCCACGGTAGGGCCGAACCACCCCTCCCGTCCCCCGAATGGGGGTAGTCCGATGTGGCAAGGGTCTCGTGATTTTACTTGGGGGTCACTCTGTTGATATGGCGCGGAGCACGTCGAGCCGTGCCGCCCGCCGCGCGGGCAGGATCGCGGCGAGCATCCCGATGACCACCGAGAGCGCCAGGAAGACGCCCAGCTGCCCGTAGGGCACGCTGATGACCTCGAGGCCCTCGTCGCGCACGGCGTACATCAGGGCGATGCCGAAGCCGACGCCGAGCAGCACGCCCAGCACCGCGCCGAGCACCGAGATCACGACGGACTCCAGGGTGATCATCCAGCGCAGCTGCGCCCGCGAGACCCCGATGGCCCGCAGCAGTCCGACCTCGCGGGTCCGCTCGATCACCGACAGCGCCAGGGTGTTGACGATGCCGAGGACGGCGATGATCAGCGCCAGCCCGAGCAGGGCGAAGATGATCAGCACGAACTGGTCGATCGGCTCACGGCGCTCCTGGGCGAAGGCCGCCTGGTCCTTGACGGTGACGATCGGCAGGTCGGCGACGACCTCGTCGAGGCCCGCCTGGAGGTCGGCGGCACCCGGCTCCGCGAAGACGATGAGCGCGTTGTCGGCCGGCTCGTAGCCCGCGTCGACGAGCGTCGTCAGCGTCGTCAGCACCGGGGAGAAGACGACCGGGTTCTCGGCGTAGACCCCGACGACCTCCCACGACTTCTCGCCGGTCGGCACGGTGACGTCGACCGTGTCGCCGACCACGAGGCCCTCGTCGTCGGCGAAGGTCTCGTCGAGCAGGACCGTGCCGTCGCGCAGGTCGGACGTCGAGCCGTCGAGCACGTCGAGCTCCAGACCGTCGATCGTGGCCGGGTCGGTCGCGACCACGCCCTGGGCGTCACCGTCGCGCTCGACGAGCTGGAAGCGCTCGCGGATCACCTGACCGACGCCCGGCACCTGCGCCATCTCGTCGGCGATGGTGGCGTTGAACTCCCCGCCGAAGACGTTGCTCACGACGTAGTCGCCGACGAAGTTGTCGCTCACCGACGCATCCACGGACGCCTTGGCCGAGTCACCGACGATCGCCATCGTGCACGCGAGCGTCAGGCCGATCATCAGCGCCGAGGCCGTCGCCGTGGTGCGACGGGGGTTGCGCAGGGAGTTCTGGCCGGCCAGGTTGCCGATCGGTCCGAAGAAGCGCGTGTAGACAGCGCGGGCGCCGAGCAGGAAGGGCCGGGAGATCACCGGGCTCATCGCCGCCACGGCCAGCAGGACGAAGAGGATCCCGCCGCCGGTCATCTGGCCGCCGTAGGGCAGGTCGGAGAACAGCCCGAGCCCCAGCACCACGAGGCCGAGCACCCCGAGCGCGAGACCGCGCCAGAAGCGCTGCTGGATCGAGCTCTCGGTGAGCGCCACGTCGTCGCGCATGGCCTGGACCGGCGAGATCCGGGCCGTGCGTCGGGCCGGCAGCCACGCGGCCGCCATGGTGACCAGCACTCCGACGACGTACGACGCCAGCACGGTGCGCGCCTCGAACACCAGCGGCTGCCCCGACAGGTCGAGGCCGAACTGGGCGAACAGCACCCGCAGCGCCATCGCGAGCAGCACGCCCAGCCCCATGCCGACCGTCGAGCCGAGCACACCGAGCACGAACGCCTCGAGCTGCACCGAGCGGATCACCTGCCGCTTGGAGGCGCCGAGCGCGCGCAGCAGCGCCAGCTCGCGGCTGCGCTGGGCGACCAGGATCGAGAAGGTGTTGACGATCAGGAACGACCCGACCACCAGGGAGATGCCCGCGAAGATCAGCAGGAACGTGGTGATGAACGAGACCGCCTCGAGCAGGTCGTCGGCCGACTCGTCGGCGGCGGTGTCCCCCTCGACGGCCTCCACGTCGCCGGGCAGCACCTTCTCGACGGTCGCCGCCAGGTCGGCCTGGGACACGCCGTCCTCGGCGGTGACCCAGATGTCGCTGAAGGCGTCGTCCCCGTCGAGGAAGAGGTCCTGAGCGGTGGCGGTGTCGAAGACCGCGAGCGTCGCCCCGTTGAGCGAGCCGCCGTCGGGGAAGCCGACGACGCCCACGAGGGTCGGCGCGAGCCGACTGGCACCACGCGGCGTGAGCAGCGGGACCGTGTCGCCGACGACGTAGCCGGCCTTCTCGGCGGTGCGGTCGTCGAGCACCACCTCGTCGGCCCCTTGCGGCTCCACGCCGTCGAGCAGTGCGAGGCCGGCCCCTCCGGCCGACGGTGCGGTCGTGTAGTTGCCGCCCAGGGCCGGCGGACCGAGGCCGCCGATGACCTTGCCGTGCTCGCCGACGACGTAGACCCCGAAGGCGTTGACGTTGCCGTCGACCCGCGCGACCCCCGGCAGGCCCTCGAGGTCGTCGACGACGGAGGCGGGGACGGTGAGCGAGGAGAAGCCGCCGGAGGTCCCACCACTGCTCTCGGGACGTACGACGACGTCCCCCACCGTGGAGGAGAAGAGCGCGGTGAAGCTGCGGCTCAGGGTGTCGGAGAAGATCAGCGAGCCGGCCACGAACGCCACGCCCAGCACGATCGCGAACGTGCTCATCAGGAGGCGGACCTTGCGGCCGAGCAGGCTCTTCAGGGCAGCGCGGAACATCAGGCGCCCGGGTCGGACATGCGGGTCATGATCTCGATGACCTGCTCGCGGTCGGGGTCGCGCAGCTCGTCGACGACCCGGCCGTCGGCGAGGAAGACGACCCGGTCGGTGTAGGCGGCGGCGACCGGGTCGTGGGTGACCATGACGACCGTCTGGCCGTGGTCGCGCACGCTGCTGCGCAGCAGGTCCAGCACCTCGGCTCCGGAGCGGGAGTCGAGGTTGCCCGTGGGCTCGTCGGCGAACACGATCCGCGGTCGGCTGACCAGGGCCCGCGCGACCGCGACACGCTGCTGCTGGCCGCCCGAGAGCTCGTTGGGCTTGTGGCCCAGGCGGTCGCCGAGGCCCACGGTCGCGACGACCTCGTCGTACCAGCCGGGCTCGGGCTTGCGACCTGCGATCGACAACGGGAGCAGGATGTTCTCCGCCGCGGTCAGGGTCGGGATCAGGTTGAAGGACTGGAAGACGAAGCCGATCTCGTCGCGGCGCAGCCGGGTCAGGGCCTTGTCGCCCAGGTCGTCGAGGCGCTGCTCGCCGATCAGCACCGAGCCGCTCGTCGCGGAGTCGAGCGCGGCGCAGCAGTGCATCAGGGTCGACTTGCCGGAGCCGCTCGGTCCCATGACCGCGGTGAACTCGCCGGCATAGAGGTCCAACGTCACGCCGTCGAGCGCGCGGACCATCGCGTCGCCCTCGCCGTAGGTCTTGGTGAGGTCCTCGACACGGGCCGCGGCCACGCGTCCGACCGGGCCGGCGAGGAGCGGGGCGTCCGTCATGGGACCAGCGTCTCGTGCTGCTCCAAGGATGCGCCACCGGGCATGCCCCTGAGGCACCCCCGGGCTGGACCGGATCCGTAGATTGGACTCATGCATGTCGAGCGCACCTTCACCGTGGCCAGGCCGATCGAGGAGGTCTTCGCCTACCTCGGGGACTTCACCCACACCGAGGAGTGGGACCCGGGCACCGTGTCGACCACCCGCACGGGCGGCGACGGCGGCCTGGGCACGACGTACGCCAACACCTCGGAGTTCATGGGGCGGCGTGTCGAGCTGACCTACGAGACGATCACCTACGAGCGGCCGACGCGCGTGCAGTTCCGCGGCAGGAACACGTCGGCCACCGCGACCGACTCGCTGGGCTTCTCCCCCGCCCCCGGCGGCAGCGGCACGTCGATCCACTACCGCGCCGACTTCGACTTCGGCCTCCTCGGCAACCTGGTCGTGCCGCTCGTGATCCGGCGCAAGCTCGACAAGGTCGCCGACGAGACGATCGAGCAGATGCGGCGCGCGCTGGCCTGAGACGGCCTGACACGCCGAGGCGGACGTCGAACACCTGTTCGACGTCTCGCGTATCGTGGGGGCATGGACTTCCAGACCACGCTCTTCGAGGCCCCGACAAACGACCTGCGGTCCTTTGCGGGGATCGAGCGGCGCGAGCTCGGGGACGGCGCCTGGGTCGACGTGCTGCGCTCGTGGGTGCCCGATGCCGACGACGTCCTCGCCACGCTGGTCCGCGCGGTGCCGTGGCGGGCGGAGAAGCGCCAGATGTACGACCGGCTCGTCGACGTGCCGCGGCTGGTCTACACCTACATGATCGGCGAGGACCTCCCCCACCCGGTCCTCACCGAGGCGCGTGACGCCCTCACCGAGCACTACCTGCCCGAGCTCGGCGAGCCGTTCCGCACCGCCGGCTGCTGCTACTACCGCGACGGCCGCGACTCCGTTGCTTGGCACGGCGACACCATCGGCCGCGGCAGAACCCACGACACGATGGTCGCGATCGTCTCGGTCGGCGACCCCCGGCGCCTGTGCCTGCGTCCGCGCGGGGGCGGCGACTCGATCGCCGTCGAGATGGGCCACGGCGACCTGGTCGTGATGGGTGGCACGTGCCAGCGCACCTGGGAGCACGCGGTCCCCAAGGTCGCCAAGGCCGGGCCCCGGATCTCGGTGCAGTTCCGCCCGTTCAACGTCTTCTGACGCTCCTGAGCCTGCGAAGGAGCGACTCAGAAGAGGTTGAGCGAGCCAGCACGACCGAGCCCGCGAGGTCGTGCTGGAGCGTCGCAACCCGGTGGGGGATGCGCGGCGGCGAGCACGGCACGTCGTACGACGAGCGCCTCCTCGCTGGTGGAGCCAGGCCTACAGCGGGAACACGATCTTGACCGCCGGAGTTACATGGAGTCATGGCGACCTCCAGAACGGAAGCAACAGCGACGATCGGTCTGACGGGTCTGGCGGTGATGGGCCGCAACCTGGCTCGCAACATCGCCAACCACGGGCACACCATCGCGGTGCACAACCGCACCACGGCCAGGACCACCGCGCTGGTCGAGGAGTTCGGCGACGAGCCGACCGAGCACGGCGGCGCCTTTGTCGCGACCGAGAGCCTCGAGGAGTTCGTCGCCTCGATCCAGCAGCCGCGCGCGATCATCGTCATGGTCAAGGCCGGCGAGCCGACCGACGCGGTGATCGACGAGCTGGTGCCGCTGCTCGACGAGGGCGACATCGTCGTCGACGCCGGCAACGCGCACTTCACCGACACCCTGCGTCGCCAGCAGGCCCTGGAGGAGAAGGGCCTGCACTTCGTCGGCATGGGCGTCTCGGGCGGCGAGGAGGGTGCGCTCAAGGGCCCCTCGATCATGGTCGGCGGCTCCGAGCACGCCTTCGAGGTGCTCGAGCCGGTCGTCATGTCGATCGCCGCGCAGGTCGACGGCACCCCGTGCGCGGCCCACGTCGGCCCTGACGGCGCGGGGCACTTCGTGAAGATGGTGCACAACGGCATCGAGTACGCCGACATGCAGCTGATCGCCGAGTCCTACGACCTGCTGCGCAGCGTCGCGGGTCTCGAGCCTGCCGAGATCGCCGACGTCTTCGAGAACTGGAACGGCGGCGACCTCGAGTCGTTCCTGATCGAGATGACCGCCGACGTGCTGCGTCACACCGACGCGGAGACGGGCAAGCCGTTCGTGGACGTCGTACGCGATGCTGCGGAGCAGAAGGGCACCGGCCGCTGGACCGTGCAGAGCGCGTTGGACCTCGGCGTCCCGATCACGGGCATCGCCGAGGCGACCTTCGCGCGCAGCCTGTCGGGCCACACCGCACAGCGCGCTGCGGCCCAGGAGATGTTCTCCACGACGCCCGAGGAGCAGCGCGTCGAGGTCGACCGCGACGTCTTCGTCGACCAGGTCCGTGCGGCGCTCTACGCGTCCAAGGTCGTGGCCTACGCCCAGGGCTTCGACCAGATCGCGGCCGGCTCCGAGGAGCACGACTGGGACGTCGACCTCGGCGAGACCGCGACGATCTGGCGCGGCGGCTGCATCATCCGCGCGCAGTTCCTCGACCGGATCAAGGAGGCCTACGCCTCCGAGCCCGACCTGACCACGTTGCTCACGACGCCCTACTTCGCCGACGCGGTCAAGGACGGCGTCGACGCCTGGCGCGAGGTCGTCGCCACGGCTGCCCGCGCGGGCGTCCCGACCCCGGCGTTCTCGTCGTCGCTGGCCTACTTCGACGGACTGCGACGCACCCGACTGCCCGCCGCGCTGATCCAGGGCCTGCGCGACAACTTCGGTGCTCACACCTACGAGCGGATCGACCGCGAGGGCACCTTCCACACCACCTGGGCGGGCGACCGCACCGAGAAGGAGATGTGACACATGACCACCGAGACCACGGGCACGACGACCGACACGACCGCAGCACCCTCCGGCACCTTCGCGATCGGCGGTGACCTGCCCGTCGTACGCCTCGGCTACGGCACCATGCAGCTCACCGGTGACGGCGTCTGGGGCCCGCCGAAGGACCACGACGAGGCCGTGCGCGTCCTGCGCCGCTCGGTCGAGCTCGGCGTGACGTTCTTCGACACGGCCGACTCCTACGGGCCGGTCGTCGCCGAGCAGCTCCTCCAGGAGGCGCTGCACCCCTACGCCGACGACGTCGTCATCGCCACCAAGGCCGGCCTGACCCGACAGGGCCCCGGCATCTGGACTCCGGTGGGACGCCCGGAGTACCTCCGCCAGCAGGCCGAGCTCTCGCTGCGCAACCTCGGCCTCGAGGCCATCGACCTCTTCCAGCTGCACCGCATCGACCCGGCCGTCCCGCTCGAGGACCAGGTCGGCGAGCTCAAGAAGCTGCAGGACGAGGGCAAGATCCGCCACATCGGCCTGTCCGAGGTGAGCGTCGAGCAGACCAGGGCCGCCCAGCAGGTCGCGACCATCGCGACCGTGCAGAACCTCTACAACCTCGCCGCGCGCGACGCGGAGCCGCTGCTCGACTACGCCGAGGAGCAGGGCATCGGCTTCATCCCGTGGTTCCCGCTGGCCACCGGGGAGCTGTCGAGGTCCGACGGCCCGCTCGCCGCCGCGTCGGCCGAGCACGGCGCCACGCCGTCCCAGCTCGCGCTCGCCTGGCTGCTGCGTCGCTCGCCGGTCATGCTGCCGATCCCGGGCACCAAGAGCGTCGACCACCTCGAGTCCAACGTCGCCGCCGCCGGCATCGAGCTCACCGACGACGAGTTCGCCACGCTGACCGCCGCTGCCTGATCGGCCCGTCGGTCGAGCAGCGAGCGGAGCGAGCGGTCGTGGAGACGCGGTGACCCCGGGCGCCTGCACACGTCACCGGGTTTCGACGCGCCGCCGCGACCTCCTGCGAGGTCAGAACTCGATGCTGGGCGCCGCGACGTGCGCGTCGGGCGCGTCGTAGAACTCCCGCTTGTGCACACCGGCCATGCCGGTGAGGAACATCCACGGGATGGTGAGGACCAGCTTGTTGAGCGTGGCGACGGCGTCGTTGTAGTACTGCCGGGCGAAGGAGATCTGGTTCTCGGTCTCGGCCAGCTGGCGCTGCAGCTCGAGGAAGTTGGTGTTGGCCTTGAGGTCGGGGTAGGCCTCGGCGACGGCGTTGACCCTGACCAGGGCCTGCTGGAGGGCGGCGTCGGCCGCGGCCTTGGCGGGGACGTCGCTGCCCGCGGCCGCCTGCTGCACGCCGGCGCGAGCCTTGGTCACCTCGTCGAAGACGCCCTTCTCGTGGGCGGCGTAGCCCTTGACCGTCTCGACCAGGTTGGGGATCAGGTCGGCGCGTCGGGTGAGCTGGACGTCGATGCCGCCGAGGGCCTCCTCGGCGTTGACGTCGGTCGTGCGCAGCTTGTTGAAGCCGACGACGACGAAGCCCACGAGCAGGACGACGACCACCAGGACGATGATGAGGATCAACACGGACGTGCCTTCTTTCGCTGGGATGACGCGTGGGTGTGAGTGTTCACCATGACCCGCCGCCTCCGCCACCGCCGCCCCCGCCGCCGGAGAATCCCCCGCCGCCGCTGGACGAGGACGACTGCGTCGCCTGGTAGGACGAGATGGCACTGCTCACCGTGGAGTCGAAGTCGCTGACCATCGAGCTGATCGCGGATCCGGCGTAGAAGCCGGCGTAGCCCGGGCCGAAGTAGCTCGGGGTGGGCGGCTCGGCGCCCATCTCGGTGCGGTACTTGGCGGCCCACTCGTCGGCGCAGCCCAGCGCGACCGCCCACGGGATGTAGGCCGTGTAGAGCTCCTGGCGGCCCGAGAAGTCGAAGCGCTCGATGCTCGAGTCGGTCGCCAGCACCCGGCGGAAGCCGCCGACGCGCGACCACAGGTCACGCCCGCTCTTCGTGCGCTTGGTGCTGGCCCCGGTCTTGAGCAGCGGGGAGCCGAAGACGAAGAAGGCCCCGGGGACGAGCCCCAGCATGGTGACGTTGAACGGGTTGGCGAAGACGTTGGCGATCGCGGCGATGAAGGCGGCGATGACCAGCAGCCCCCCGAAGCCACCGAGCCCGGCCGAGACGAGGTGGTGCCCCTGGCTCGCCCAGCTCTTGGTCGCCGCCTCGAACGCAGCGATCTCGGTCTTGAGCCGCTTGCCGGCCGCGACGTCCTTCGGTGCCGCGGTGAACGACGTGCCGGGGCCGCCGAGGAGGTGCGCGACGCTGACGGTGACCGGGTCGAGGCCGGCCCAGCCCTGGGATCCCCCCTTGTCGGTGATGGTCCAGGCGTCGCCGTTCTTCTGCAGGTCGATCGCGCCCTTCTCGGCCGCGTGCAGCAGTGTCGCGACGTAGCCCTCGCGGTCGATCTTCTCGGTGTAGACGTAGGCCGCCTGGGCCGGGCCGATGCCCTCAGGTGGGGCATACATCAACGGGAACTGGGGGTTGGCCTCGTAGGAGCGCCGCGCGAGCAGCAGCCCGGCGAGCCCGGCGAGGGCCGCGAGGGCGGCGATGATGCCGAGCCCGACGGGGCTGCCACCGAGGACGGTGTCCCACCGCGGCGACCACGGCACCGCGTTGCCGGCGGCCGGCGTCTCGATGTCGAGGCCGGTCTGCAGCGTCACCGGGGTGTTGCGCGCCAGGCCGGCTGCGGTGATCGTGAGCTGCTGGGTGCCCTCCCCCGCGACCGTGCACGGCGTGCCCTCGCCGACGCCGACCGTGCAGAGCACCTCCTGCGCGGGAGCGGGGAGGTTGACGGTCAGGTCCGCCGCGGTGATGCCCTGGCGCCAGCCCGACGGGATGAGGTTCCAGTAGAGCTGGGTGGGCGACGCCCCGGAGCCCTCGATGAGGACCCCGTCGATGTGGTAGCTGATCTCGTAGGTGTGGCTGCCGACCGGCACCGTGGAGTCCGGGTCGCCGATCTTGGCCACCTGGTAGCGCCCGCCCTGCTCGCGGTACTCCTCGAACGCCACGTCCCCGCCGTCGAAGGTCACCTCGACGTCCTCGACCGTACGACGAGCCCCGGGGTCGTTGGGGTCGGTGCGGTCCCAGAAGCGGAAGATCCCGTGCTTGCCGTAGCTCGGGAAGTCGACCGTCAGCGTCTCCACCACGTCGAGGTCGCCGTTGTCGGCCACGTCGAAGGTCGCCTGGTAGGCCGAGATCGTCGTCTCCTCGTAGCTGCCGTCGTCGGCCCCGTCGGTGGAGTAGAACAGGGCCGGGAGACAGAACACGCCCACCAGCACGACGAGGCTGACGACGATGGTGACCAGACGGCGCATGCTGCGGAGCCTAGGGCTTCCGGCAGCCGCGCGGGGAGGGTCCCGGTGGCTTTCGCTCCACGATGGTCTGGTCCGCCGGGAGCCGAGTCGGCGCGATGTTGCAGGGTCTGCAACATCGCGCC
>NZ_JANNML010000215.1:0-3603 GCF_031397825.1 Nocardioides sp. | reverse complement strand
GCTGCGAACTCCGGAGACACCGGCACTCCATCCTTGGCCATGCCCCAGGCTCGTCCAACCAGGGCCACACAGCCGATCAGGTGTCCGCGATGTCTTGAGACTTAATGTGTCCGCGATGTCCTGAGCCTTCACACAGCGCTCCAACGCTGCCTCCGGCACACGACCCGACGACCCGACCGACCCCCCTTGCCCGCGACCGATTGTCGGCGTACGCTCACGATATATCGCGAGCAGTCGCCGACAGTCATCCGGACAGCCAGGCCGACCGCGATAGCCCAGAACAAGACACAGACACGAAGGAGGTCCCGAGATGGGACACCCAGGACGCAACAAGCAGTGGGCCCGAGGGCCCGAGAACCCCTGGCAGCAGCACCGCGGCGGACGCAGCGGCGGCAACGGCTGGGACATGACCGGCTGGGGTCGCCCCGGCCACGGCGGTCCGCCGCCGTGGATGGCCGGCCTCTTCGGCATGGGTCGTCCCGACGAGCGTCGCGGCCCCCGGGTCCGGCGCGGCGACGTCCGCTCCGCGATCCTCGACGTGCTCCGCGAGGCGGCGCTCAAGGAGGAGCCGGTCAACGGCTACCAGGTGATCCAACAGATCGCCGAGAAGAGCAAGGACGCCTGGCGTCCGAGCCCCGGGTCGGTCTACCCGACCATCCAGCAGCTCGAGGACGAGGGCCTCGTCGAGACCGACGAGGGGCGCGGTCGCCGCGCCCTGCGGCTCACGGCCGAGGGAGCGACGTACGTCGCCGAGCACACCGACGAGCTCGCCGGGGTGTGGGCGCCGTTCGAGCGCCGCGAGAAGGCGGCTGAGGAGAGCGGTCCGGGTGACCTGAAGCCCGAGATCGGCCAGCTGATGGGTGCCGTGTGGCAGATCGTCACCTCCGGCTCCGAGCAGCAGCGCACGGCCGCCATCGAGGTGCTGGTCGACACCCGCCGCAAGCTCTACGGGATCCTCGCCGACGGCGCGGCCACCGACGGCTCCGACGAGGAGGACACCTCAGCCGAGCGCTGAGCCTCGACCCAGCGTCACCAACGACCTGTCCGGCACCTGCCGGGCAGGTCGTTGCCGTGTGCCGCCGACTCGGCGAAGGGCGCGACGAAGGCGTCGAGGTCGGCGCCGGCGTCGGTCGCGACGTAAGCAGCGACGACGGGTGGCAGGTCGGTCAGCGTCAGGTCGGTCCTGAGACGAGTCAAGCCGTCGCCACCGACAGTCCCCGGGATCACCGCACAGGGCCTTCCGCCAGTGGTTACCCTCCAGTACGTGACGACTCCCTCCTTCGAGCTCGGCCCCGACCACCTCGAGCTGAAGTCCTGGCTCCACGAGTTCGCCGCGGAGGTGATCCGACCGGCGGCCCACGAATGGGACGAGCGCGAGGAGTTCCCCTGGCCGGTGCTCGAGGAGGCCGCCAAGGTCGGCATCTACTCCCTCGACTTCTTCGCCACGCAGAGCTTCGACACCACCGGCCTGGGCATCCCGGTCGCGATGGAGGAGCTCTTCTGGGGCGACGCGGGCATCGGCCTGGCCATCGTCGGCACGGCGCTCGCCGCGGCCGGCGTCTCCTCCAACGGCACGCCCGAGCAGGTCGGTGAGTGGGTGCCGCAGATGTTCGGCGAGCCCGGCGACCTCAAGCTCGGCTCCTTCTGCTCCTCCGAGCCCGACGCCGGCAGCGACGTCGGCGCCATGCGCACGCGCGCCCGCTACGACGAGGCGACCGACGAGTGGATCATCAACGGCACCAAGACCTGGGCCACCAACGGCGGCCTGGCCGACGTGCACGTCGTGACCGCCGTCGTCGACCCCGACCTTCGCACGCGCGGGCAGGCGAGCTTCGTCGTACCCCCGGGCACGAAGGGGCTCAGCCAAGGACAGAAGTTCGCCAAGCACGGCATCCGCGCCTCGCACACCGCCGAGGTCGTGCTCGACAACGTGCGCGTGCCCGGCCGCTGCCTGCTCGGCGGCAAGGAGAAGCTCGACGCCCGCATGGCCAGGGCCCGCGAGGGCGCCAGCTCGAGCGGCAACGCCTCGATGGCGACCTTCGAGCGCACCCGTCCCGCTGTCGGGGCCCAGGCGATCGGCATCGCGCGCGCGGCCTACGAGGTGGCGCTCGACTACGCCAAGACCCGCGAGCAGTTCGGCAAGCCGATCATCGAGAACCAGGCGATCGCCTTCGCGCTGGCCGACATGGCCACGCAGATCGAGGCCGCCCGGCTGATGGTGTGGCGCGCTGCCTGGCTGGCCAGCCAGGGCAAGCGTTTCGACAAGGCCGAGGGCTCAATGTCCAAGCTCTTCGCCGGCGAGACGGCCGTGCGCGTGACCGAGAAGGCCATGCAGATCCTCGGCGGCAACGGCTTCACTCGCGAGTACCCTGTCGAGCGCATGGCCCGCGACGCCAAGATCTACACGATCTTCGAGGGCACCTCCGAGATCCAGCGGCTGGTCATCGCACGCACGATCTCCGGCGCCCCCATCCGGTAGGAGCCGGTACGACGAGGAGCGGGCAGTGGCGAGGTGTCGCTCCGTCCGCGACACCGCCCTGACGTCGTCGTACGACGAGCAGTGATCGCCTGTGCATGGATTCCGCATGAGGAACGACAGATCACCCCCTCCCTGTGGCACCCGACGCAGCGACCGGGGTTGACCGGTCGGCGGGGGAGTGGCCCGAACGGACTAGTACGACCGGGCCGTTTTTCCTCAGACGGGCGACAGGCGTGCCGACATGACTCTTGGATGAGGGTCCCCCCCACCCGGTCCTTCGGCACGACCTGAGGAGTCACCCCATGAGCTTCCCCCCGAGCGCCACCCTGACGAGGACCGTCTTCGACGTCCTCGACTCGGTCAACGTCAACCGCGAGACCGACGCGGGCGTCGTCGCCCAGCACGTCGGCCGCTTCGACCGCGCGTCCGACTTCAACGCCGGCCTCGTCCTGGTCAACGACGGCACCGGGTGCGCCGGCACCTTCGGCGTCGTCGTGCGTGCCCTGCTCACGGATGCGCTGACGCGCGGGCCGGTGCGTGCGATGGTCGGCTACTGGGTCGACCCGGCTCCGGCCCTGGGGCGCCCGGACTTCTCCTTCGTCATGGCGACCGGCGAGATCGCGCGCCACGACGGCGACACGATCGAGTTCTCCGACGGCCACCGGATCACCCTCGGCGCCGACCTCGTCGCCGTCCTCGTCTGAACCCTTCGATCCAGCCGAGTCGGCGCGCCCTGGTACACGCCTCGTGACGATCACGACCCGGACCCGGTCGGCTCCGGGACGTCATGCGGTGCGTGGAGTCGCATCCTCTGTCCGTATGACGTCCTGCCCCCCGAGCCCGAGCCCGAGCCCGAGCCCGAGCGGAGAGCCGAGGCGCAACCTAGGGGCCGACCTCGACCGCGCGGTTGACCCACGTTGACGTGACGCTCATGCCGACCTTCTCGTAGAGCCCGAGCGCCCCGGTGCGCGAGTCGGTGGACCGCGCGGAGCGCACGGCGCCGTGCGTGCGCCCCGCCGCGAAGGCGTCGACGAGCAGCGCCTGGGCGAGCCCGCGTCCGCGCTGGTCGGCGCGGGTGGCCAGCCGGTCGACGTAGGCCTCCTTCTCCTCGGTCAGCAGCACCA
>NZ_JANNML010000210.1:0-24873 GCF_031397825.1 Nocardioides sp. | reverse complement strand
CGGCGATGTCGTCGGCCACGGCGTCGTACTTGGCCTCCTCGGTGCGGTAGACGAGGTCGGCCTGGTCGGTGCGCAGCATCGGCTTGTTGGTCGGGATCGGGACGACGCCGAGCTTGTAGGTCTTGTCGAACTCCGAGGCCTCGGTCATGGCCGTTCCGGTCATGCCGGAGAGCGTGTCGTAGAGGCGGAAGTAGTTCTGCAGGGTGACGGTGGCGAGGGTCTGGTACTCCTCGCGGACGGTCACGCCCTCCTTGGCCTCGATGGCCTGGTGGAGGCCGTCGTTGTAGCGACGCCCCGAGAGCATGCGGCCGGTGTGCTCGTCGACGATGAGCACCTCGCCCTGCATGACGACGTACTCCTTGTCGTTGCGGAACAGCTCCTTGGCCTTGATGGAGTTGTTGAGGAACGAGATGAGCGGGGTGTTGGCCGACTCGTAGAGGTTCTCGATGCCGAGGTGGTCCTCGACCTTGGTGATGCCGGGTTCGAGGACCGAGATCGTGCGCTTCTTCTCGTCGACCTCGTAGTCGACGTCCTTGACCATGGTCTTGGCCAGCTTCGCGAACTCGCCGTACCACTTGACCTCGTCCTGGGTCGGGCCGCTGATGATCAGCGGGGTCCGGGCCTCGTCGATGAGGATCGAGTCGACCTCGTCCACCACGGCGAAGTTGTGGCCGCGCTGGACGCACTCCTCGATCGAGCCCGCCATGTTGTCGCGCAGGTAGTCGAAGCCGAGCTCGTTGTTGGTGCCGTAGGTGATGTCGCAGTTGTAGGCCTCGCGGCGCTGCGCCGGGCGCATCTCGGGGAGGATCACGCCGGTGCTCAGGCCGAGGAAGTGGTGGATCCGGCCCATCATCTCGGACTGGAACTTCGCCAGGTAGTCGTTGACCGTGACCACGTGGACGCCCTTGCCGGAGATGGCGTTGAGGTAGGACGGCAGGGTCGCGACGAGGGTCTTGCCCTCACCGGTCTTCATCTCGGCGATGTTGCCGAGGTGGAGGGCCGCGCCACCCATGATCTGGACGTCGTAGTGACGCTGGCCGATCACCCGGTGGGAGGCCTCGCGCACGGTCGCGAAGGCCTCGGGCATGAGGTCGCTGAGCGACTCGCCCTTCTCGTAGCGCGCCTTGAACTCCGCGGTCATCCCCCGGAGCTCGTCGTCGCTCATCGTGACGAAGTCGTCCTCGATGGCGTTGACCGCCTTGGAGATGGACTCGAGCTGCCTGAGGATCTTGCCTTCGCCGATGCGGAGAAGCTTGTCGATGATGACGGGCACGACGGGATGACTCCTTGTGTTGGCCTAGCTGATGACGCCGCGGTGACGCCGTGGAGCGGCGCTCCCACTCTACCTACGAACACTGAGCCAGCCGCATGGCCAGGTCCCCCCGGGGCTCGACCACCACGTCGTCGAGGCCCAGCCACCCCGCCAGCTCGACCAGCGCCGCGTGCAGCTCCTCGGCCGTGTCGGGCGGCGCGGTCGCCTCGGCGTAGGCGCCCTTGACCAGCAGTCGGCCCGTACGACGGTCCGCCTTGAGGTCCACGCGGCCCACCACCTGCTCCCCCAGCAGGAACGGCAGCACGTAGTAGCCGTGCACCCGCTTCTCGGCGGGGACGTAGATCTCGATGCGGTAGTGGAAGTCGAAGACCTGCTCGGCGCGCTCGCGCTCCCACACGACCGGGTCGAAGGGACTGAGCAGCGCCCGGGCCCCGACCCGGCGGGGCAGCCGGGCGTCGCGGTGCAGGAAGGCGGGCCGTCTCCAGCCCTCGATCGTCACCGGCAGCAGCTCACCGAGCTCCACGAGGGTCGCGACCGCGGGACGGACCTCGTCGATGTGCATCCGGTAGTAGTCCTGGAGGCACCGCGTCGTCGCGACGCCGTGCGACCTCGCGGCTCGTCGTACGAGCTCGAGGTGGGCCTCCGCGGGCGTGGGGGTCGGCCGGGCGAGCACCTCGGCGGGGATCACTCGCTCGGGCAGGTCGTAGAGCACCTCGAACTGGCTGTTGCGACCGGCGATGGCCAGGTCGCCGGTCGAGTAGAGGTAGTCGAGGACCTGCCGGGTCTGCGACCAGTTCCAGCCCCAGTGCTCCTTGCTGCGCGGCATCCCGTCGTCGAGGTCACGGGCTGTCGAGGCCCCGACCTCGCGGATCTCGGCCACCAGCGAGGACTCGAGCCCGGGCGCCTCCTCGAGGACCCTCCACCGGCCGCGGCGGGCGCGGGTGGCGTCCATGCGGAACTGCATGAACGGCCACAGCTCGACGGGCATGAAGGCCTGCACGTGGGCCCAGTACTCCACGACGCGGCGGGGCCGGACCTGCGCCGCACGACGCAGCAGATCGACGTCGTAGGGACCCATCCGGGAGTAGAGCGGCATGTAGTGCGCGCGCTGGAGCACGTTGACCGAGTCGACCTGGAGCACACCGGTGCGCTCCAGCGTGCGCTGGAAGGTGCGCATCGTGGGCACCGCGTGACGTGGGTCGAGGAAGCCCTGGGCGGCCAACGCGATGCGGCGGGCCTGCGAGCGGGAGAGCGTGTCGACCACGACGCTCAGGGCAGCTCGAGGAGCTTCTCTCGCACGGCGTACATCACGGCCTCCATGCGCGAGTGCAGCTGGAGCTTCTCCAAGATGTTGCGCACGTGGTTCTTGACGGTGTTCTCGGAGATGTAGAGGAACTTGGCGATGTCGCGGTTGTTGAGGCCCTTGGCGACATAGCTGAGGACCTCGAGCTCGCGGTCGGTGAGCCGCAGGCCGGGGACGTTCTCGCGCTCGGGGCGTGACATCTGCTTGAACTCGTCGATCAGCTTGACCGCCATCGAGGGGCTGATCAGCGACTGCCCGTCGGCCACGACGCGCACGGCCTGGGCGACCTCGTCGATCGAGGAGTCCTTGAGGAGGTAGCCCGAGGCACCGTTCTTGACGGCCTCGTAGAGGTCGGCCTCCTCGTCGGAGACGGTGAGCATGATGATCTTGGCCGAGGGGACGGCCTCCTTGATCGCCACGCAGGCCTCGATGCCGGACCGCTTGGGCATCCGGATGTCGAGGAGGACCACGTCGGGGGCGGTGGTCTCCGCCAGCGTCGTGCCCTCGACGCCGTCCCCGGCCTCGCCGACGACCTCGATGCCGGGCTCCACGCCCAGCAGCATGGTCAGCCCACGCCGGAACAGCTCCTGGTCGTCGACCACGAGCACCCGGATGGGTTCACCCTTCTCAGCCACAGACGCATCATGGCACGTCCGGGGGGTGCCGGGTGATCGAACCATGGGTTGAACTGACCACCAACCCATGGCCCGATCGGGCCGGTCCGGCCCTCGTCCCGGTCAGTCGCTCCCGAGGTCGAGCGAGATGACGCCGTAGTCGTAGCCGCGGCGGCGGTAGACGACCGCGGGCCGCTCGCTCTCCTTGTCGACGTAGAGGTAGAAGTCGTGGCCGACCAGCTCCATCTCGTAGAGCGCCTGGTCGAGCGTCATCGGGGCCGCGGGGTGGGTCTTCTCACGCACCACGAGGGGCCCGTCGCCGGTGACCGTGATCGGCCCGACCTGGTGCTCGGTGATCACGTCGTCGTCACTGGCCTGGGGGTTGTCGTCGATGACCTCCATGCCGGCCAGCGCCTGACCGACCGAGACCGGGGCGTGGCGCCCGCGGTGGACGCGGCGGCGATCGGCCGCCTTGCGCATCTGGGCGGCCATCTTGTCGAGCGCGAGGTCGAGGGCG
This sequence comes from Nocardioides sp., assembly GCF_031397825.1. GTDB lineage: Bacteria > Actinomycetota > Actinomycetes > Propionibacteriales > Nocardioidaceae > Nocardioides. The sequence continues at coordinate 21,166 of NZ_JANNML010000210.1, read as the reverse complement.
CCCATCTTGTCGTCGGCGGCGGCCTCGGCCCGGATGACGGGACCCTTGGAGAAGGCCGTGAGCTCGACGTGCACCGCACGGTCGTGCTGGCGAGGGTTGGGCTCGCAGTCCACCTCGACGTGGACCCGGATGATGCGGTGGTCGTGCTTCTCGAGCTTGCTCAGCTTCTCTTCTGCGTGACCGCGGAACGAGTCCGACAGCTCGCAATGACGCCCTGTGACCACAACTTCCATGTTGAACCTCCTGGTGAGCAGTTGGTTATCCCCTGAGCTTCCTGGGGCATGGAGTCCGCCCGGCCGACCTGGTCTTCGACCCCACAACCGCCTGCTGAGGCTCTCGCAGCTCATCTGCCATCTCTGGCGCCACTACTGACCTTCTCCCGCCGACACCCGTATCTGACGAGTGGGACGAGGCAGGACTTACCTCTAAGCCGCACCGTGATCGGCGTCCCCCGCATGCGGAGGAGCACGCGGGCCGCAGCCCGTCGGGCCGGAGCCCATCGTGCATCGCCTTACGTGGACCGTTTCGCCTGCGACTGGCTTCGGCTAGCCGCTCCGGGACAGCCGGAACGGAGCAACCACGGACCCGGACGGACTCCATACAGAGACGTTAGTGGGTGCCTGTGGATGGCGGTACCCGTACGCCTGAACTTTCGCTGTGTGTCTGGTCCTCGCCTCCCGCCAGACGCTTGCGCGTGGCAGCCGCGACCGCGATCGCCCGCACCTCGAGGCCGACCGCCTCCAGGGCCCGCTGCGCCTCGCGGGCCGTCGCGCCGGTGGTGAGGACGTCGTCGCACACGACCACCCGCGCCCGGGAACGTCGTACGGCGAGGGCCCGGAGGGCCGCGGTGGGACAGGTCATCGAGCCTCGCAGGTTGGCCGACCGCTCGGCGGCGTCGAGCCCCGCTTGGTCGAGCACCCCCGGCCGCAGCCGCAGCAGCCGGGCCGCCACCACGTCGACTCCCCCGGCCGCCAGGGTGCGCGCGGCCAGCCGCGTGATCGTGTACGTCGGGTCGTGGCCGCGCTGGCGCACCGACGAGGTCCGCGACGGCACCGGCACCAGCACGACGGCGCCCTCCACGTCGGCGACCGCGGCTGCGACCGAGGCGGCCAGGAGCGAGCCCAGCGGCCGGGCCAGCGCCAGCATCCGGTGCTCCTTGAGCCCGAGGACCATCGCCCGCGCGACCCCGTCGTAGTCGGTCGGGGCGAACGGCACGACCAGCCCGGGAGGGGTCGGGGTCGGCCAGCGCGGGAGGGCCGTGCTGGGCAGGGCGAGACGGCAGAACGGGCACAGCAGCCGGCCGGGTCGCTCGCAGCCGACGCAACGACCGCCGAGCAGCAGGTCGTCGAGCGCGTCGCGGAAGGCCCCCATGCCTCGCCATCGCACCAGCCGGAGCGGCCGGGGGCAACCGGCGGTCCGACCCCCTGTGGGGTCAGCCGACGTAGTCGAGGGAGTCGACCCGGGCGCCGAGCTCGAGCACCCGTCCGGTCGAGAGGTCCACGAGGCTGTCGCGCGTCACGGCGTACTGCCGACCGCCCTCCAGGGGCGTGCCGGCGAGCGCCACGACCCGCGCGTTGACCGTGGTGGAGAGCGCCTCCGTGCCGGCCGGTGCACCGTCGACGGCAACCGTGCGGACCTCGAAGAGCTCGCCGGGGACGACCTGGCTCAGCAGCGCGACCGAGGTGGCGCTGGTCCACCCGATGTCGGTGACCCGCAGCGGCTCGGTGCCGGAGAAGGAGAGGGTGCGCGTCTCGACCGCGCGGCGCACGCGTCCCTGGAAGTCGACCTCGATCCGGCCGACCTGGAGCCGGTCGACGCCGCGGGTGCGCACGACGGCCACGAAGCGGGTCGCGTCGCGCGAGACGACGAAGGAGCGGACGTCCTGGCCGGTGACGCCGGGCACGACCAGCGGTCGCAGGATCCCATCCTCGCGGAACGTGACGCGGGCACCCTCCGGAGCGCGGTCGACCAGCCAGAGGCGGTCGGTGAAGTCCCACGAGGGCGGCAGCAGGTCGGTGGCCCCGGAGACGACCTGCTCGACGGTGTCCTCCCCGACCTCGCCGGCCACCGCGCGCACGGGCGCCAGGAGGATCGAGGTGCCGTCGGCCGAGACGCCCGCCGCCGACGTGGCCGGGAGGTTGACGGCCACCGAGCGCAGCCCGAAGTCCTCGACCCCGAGCGGTCCGTCGGCCGGGGAGAGCGCGTCGGGCTCCCCCGAGACCAGCAGTCCGTCCCGGAGCCCGTAGAGCAGGCCGCTGGACTGGTAGCCCGTCGGGTCGTAGTCGGGTGCGTCGTCGACGCCGTACTCACTCACGCCGCCGGGCAGACGCAGCTGCTCGCCACCGATCGCCAGGCGGACCGCCCGGATCGACGGCTCCTGACGCAGGGTCCAGGTCAGCTGGGCCAGGATCTTCTCGACGACCTCGGTGTTCTGCGCGCCGGCCTCCCCGACCAGCGAGATCTCCGCGACGCCGTCGGCGGTGACCGGGACCGAGAGCCCCACGCTCAGGCCGGACGGCAGGAAGCTGCGCGCGATGCCGGCGAGGTCCTCCCCGGGCCCGGCGATCAGCCCGTCGATCAGGGTCGTGGCGAGCTGCTCCCCGCGGGGCACGAAGACCGGCTCCGGCACCAGGATCTGGGCGGTGCGGTCGAAGAAGTAGAGCGACACCTGGCGGAACCGCTGGGCGAACCACGACGCGGGGACGATGAGGGCGTCGGGGGCCTCGCGGATGCGGTACTCACCGTCCTCGACCACCATCTCGAACGACAGGGTGCGCTGGTCCTCGGGCAGCGGACCCTCCCAGCCGCCCTGGGCGTCGAGGCTCTCGGGGTCGCTGAGCGTCACCGACACCCCCGCGGCACCGGCGCTGGGCGTGGTGACGTCGGCGTAGGTGATCGTCGCCTCGTCGGGGTTCCAGGAGGTCTGCGCCTCCTGCGCGAGGAACTGACGCGCGACGTTGGTCTGCACGGGGTAGGCGGTCATCGCCGCCAGGAAGCCGTCGACGATCCCGAGCGCGGAGTCGCCCTGCTGGGGCGGGACGGCGTCGATGGCGGCCGCCTCCGGCTCCTCCAACACCTGCGACGGGGCCGTCTCGACGACCGGCCCCGACTCAGGCAGGCTCACGCAGCCGGCCGCGGCCAGGCAGCCCAGCAGGGCCAGGACGACGCCCGTCGTACGACGGCGCGTGAGGCGGGCGGTCGTCATCGCGCCTTCTCGGGGACAGGGTCGTCGGCGTCGACCGGCACCAGGGGCAGCGGGCTGTGCCGCAGCGGCTCCCCGGCGCGGCGCGGCAACGTCAGGCGGAACTGGGCGCCCTGACCGGGTCGGCCCCAGGCCTGCAGCCAGCCGCCGTGGAGGTGGGTGTCCTCGAGGGCGATCGAGAGCCCGAGGCCGGTGCCGCCGCTGGTGCGGGCGCGCGCCGGGTCGGCGCGCCAGAAGCGGTTGAACACCATCGCCGACTCCCCCGGCGCGAGGCCGATGCCGTAGTCGCGCACGGCGATCGCTGCGGCGTGCTCGTCGCTGCCGAGGAGGACCTTGATCTCCTCGCCGAGACGGGTGTCGGCGTGGTCGATCGCGTTGGTGATGAGGTTGCGCACGACCCGTTCGACGCGCCGCACGTCGGCCTCGGCCAGGCAGGGGTGGCCGGGCGAATCGACGACGACCCGGACGCCGCGCTGGTCGGCCAGCGCGCGGGTCGCGTCGACGACGCGGTGGGCGACGTCGACGAGGTTGACGTCGTCGGCCTCCAGCACGGCCGCCCCGGCGTCGAAGCGGCTGATCTCGAGCAGGTCGGCCAGCAGCACCTCGAAGCGGTCCAGCTCGACCTGGAGCAGCTCGGCCGCGCGTGCCGTGACCGGGTCGAAGGAGGACCGGGCGTCGTGCAGGACGTCCCCGGCCATCCGGACCGTGGTCAGCGGTGTGCGCAGCTCGTGGGAGACGTCGGAGACGAAGCGGCGCTGGACCCGGCTGAGCTCCTCGAGCTGGCGGATCTGGCGCTGGAGGTTGCTGGCCATCTGGTTGAACGACGTCGCGAGCCGGGCCAGGTCGTCCTCGCCGGTCACCCGCAGGCGCTCCTGCAGGCGTCCGGACGCGAGCCGCTCCGCGACGCGGCGGGCCATGCGGATCGGGGTGACGACCTGACGCGCCACCAGCCAGGTGATGCCGGCGACCAGGATGAGCAGCGCGACCGCCGCGGTGAGCAGGGCCCGGGTGACGAGCCCGAGCGTCTCCTGCTCCTCGTCGAGCGGGAAGAGGAAGTAGAAGGTGTAGGTGTTGCCGTCGGACGGCAGGATGATCTGGCTGCCCACCACGATGCCGGGCTGCGCGACCAGGTCGCCCGCGTCTGTCCGGGTCCGGATGGTCGTGTAGGTCCAGGCCGTCGGGGCCACCTGGTCGAAGTGCTGCTCCAACGACTCCGGGACGCTGACCAGGTCGAGGTCGGTGGTGTACTCAGGCCCGCCGTCGGAGAGCCGAGCACCCTCGCGAGCCGGGACGCCGAGCACGACGCTGAACCCACGGGTGTCCCCGCGGGCGATGATCTGGTCGGCCAGCTCGCGCTGCTGGCGGCTGGCGTTGACCTCGGTGCCAGAGGCCGCCTCGAGGCGGTTGCGCGCCTCCTCGGTGCTGGCCTCGGCCTCGGCGAGCACCGCGTCCACGCGGTGCTCGAGGAGACCGTCCTTGGTCGAGGTCAGCAGGAACCAGCCGACGCCGCTGATGACGGCGGCCGAGAGCAGCAGCGTGCTGGCCACCACGCGGGCCTGGATGGAGCGCCGCCAGAAGGTGAGGGCTCGTCGCAGTCCGGGGGGGACCCCTACGCGGGCCATGGTCTCGCCGACGACACCTAGCTGCTCCCGGCCTTGTAGCCGACGCCCCGGACGGTGACGACGATCTCCGGGTGCTCGGGGTCGTGCTCGACCTTGGAGCGCAGCCGCTGCACGTGGACGTTGACCAGGCGGGTGTCGGCGGCGTGGCGGTAGCCCCAGACCTGCTCCAGCAGCACCTCGCGGGTGAAGACCTGCCAAGGCTTGCGCGCCAGGCACAGCAGCAGGTCGAACTCCAGCGGGGTCAGGCTGATCGGCAGGCCGTCCCGGCTCACCGCGTGGCCCGCGACGTCGATCGCCAGGTCGCCGATCGTGAGCGTCTCCAGCGTCGTGGGGTCGAAGCTGCGCACACGCGCGCGGATGCGGGCCACGAGCTCCTTGGGCTTGAACGGCTTGACGACGTAGTCGTCGGCGCCGGACTCGAGACCGACGACGACGTCCACCGTGTCGCCCTTGGCGGTGAGCATGACGATCGGGACGCCCGACTCGGCCCGGATCTCCTTGCAGACGTCGATGCCGTCCTTGCCGGGCAGCATCAGGTCGAGCAGGACCACATCGGGCCTGTAGTCGCGGAACTCGTCGAGGGCCAGGTCGCCCCGGGTGCACATCCGGCTGTCGAAGCCCTCCTGGCGCAGCACGATCGTGAGCATCTCCGCGAGGGACGCGTCGTCGTCGACGACGAGCACACGCCCCTTCGGCGTGAGCCCGCTCGCGGTGCCTCCCAGCTGTGTCATGACCTCAATAGTGCCACCCGCCCTCGGGCTCGGCACTCACCCACCCGGAACGACGACGCCCCCAGACCCGAGAAGGGCCTGGGGGCGTTGCACGCCGGTGCGGATCAGTAGCGGTACTGGTCCGACTTGTAGGGGCCGGCGACGTCGACGCCGAGGTAGGACGCCTGGTCGTCGGTCAGCGAAGTGAGCTTGACGCCGAGGGCGTCGAGGTGGAGACGGGCGACCTCCTCGTCGAGGTGCTTGGGCAGCACGTAGACGCCCACCGGGTAGTCCTGGGGCTTGGTGAAGATCTCGATCTGGGCCAGCACCTGGTTGGTGAAGGAGTTCGACATCACGAAGGACGGGTGACCGGTCGCGTTGCCGAGGTTCATCAGACGACCCTCGGAGAGCACGATGATCGCGTTGCCGGACGGGAAGGTCCACACGTCGACCTGCGGCTTGACGTTCTTGCGGACAGCGACGCCCTCCTCCTCGAGACCGGCCATGTCGATCTCGTTGTCGAAGTGACCGATGTTGCCGAGGATCGCGTTGTGACGCATCTTCGACATCTGCTCGACCGTCACGACGTCCTTGTTGCCGGTCGCGGTGATGATGATGTCGGCGACGTCGAGCACGTTGTCGAGGGTGTCGACCTGGTAGCCGTCCATGGCCGCCTGGAGCGCGCAGATCGGGTCGATCTCGGTGACGATGACGCGAGCGCCCTGGCCGCGGAGCGACTCGGCGCAGCCCTTGCCCACGTCGCCGTAGCCGGCCACGACGGCGACCTTGCCGCCGATGAGGACGTCGGTGGCGCGGTTGATGCCATCGATGAGCGAGTGGCGGCAGCCGTACTTGTTGTCGAACTTCGACTTGGTGACCGAGTCGTTGACGTTGATGGCGGGGAAGAGCAGCGAGCCCTCCTTCATCATGTCGTAGAGGCGGAGCACGCCGGTGGTGGTCTCCTCGGTCACGCCGCGGATCTCGCCGGCGATCTGGGTCCAGCGGTCCTGGCTCTCGGCGAGCGAGGCGTTGAGCACGTTGAAGACGACGCGCTGCTCGACGCTGTGGGCCGTGGCCGGGTCGGGCGCGATGCCGGTCTTCTCAGCCTCGAGACCCAGGTGGACGAGCATCGTGGCGTCGCCACCGTCGTCGAGGATCATGTTGGCGAACGTGCCCTCGGGCCACATGAGGATCTGCTGGGTGCACCACCAGTACTCCTCCAGCGACTCGCCCTTCCAGGCGAACACGGGGACGCCGGCGGGGGCGTCGACCGTGCCGGTGGGACCGACGGCGACGGCAGCGGCCGCGTGGTCCTGCGTCGAGAAGATGTTGCACGAGGCCCAGCGGACCTCGGCACCCAGCGCCGTGAGCGTCTCGATGAGGACGGCGGTCTGGATGGTCATGTGGAGCGAGCCCGCGATGCGGGCGCCGGCGAGCGGCTTGCTGTCGCCGTAGCGCTCGCGCATGGCCATGAGGCCAGGCATCTCGTGCTCGGCGAGCTCGATCTCGGTGCGGCCGTAGTCGGCCAGCGAGAGGTCTGCAACCTTGAAGTCCATGAAAGCTCCTGATCCTGGCAGTGGGGGCGTGGAATCAAGGCTAGATCGGGTTCCCAGGAACCGAAGAATCCTCGCGACCCCCCTGTCCGGACTCTTGAACCGGAGGTGTAAGGGGGTCGATCGGACCAGGTCAGGTCAGTGTGCGGCGGGCTCCGAGGAGTCCTTCGTCGTGGCGTGGCCGAAGGGCAGCACGTGCATCACCGCGACCACGACGGCGCCGACCAGCAGTCCGGCGACCGCGGAGAGCGCCGTGTTGACCAGCCAGCCCAGGAGCCCACCCAGGGCGCCGGCGGCGTCGTGGACGGCCACCTCGAGGTGGTGCACGGCGTCGTAGGGCGCGTGCCAGCCGAGGTCCTCGAGCCCCACCAGCAAGATGTGGCCACCGACCCACAGCATGGCCACGGTGCCGACCGCGGAGATGGTCGCGAGCAGGCCCGGCATCGCGCGGACCAGTCCGTGCCCGACCTTCTGCGCGAAGCGGGACGCACGCTGGGTGAGCGCGATGCCCACGTCGTCCATCTTCACGATCAGCGCGACGACGCCGTAGACGAGGAACGTGATGGCGATCGCGACCACGACCAGGATGGCGGCCCGGGTGAGGAACGGCTCGTCGGAGACCTCGTTGAGGGAGATGACCATGATCTCGGCGGACAGGATGAGGTCGGTGCGGATCGCGCCCGACACCATCGTCTTCTCCGCCTCGGCGTCCAGCTCGGTCGCGAGGGTCTCCTCCTCGTGGTGGCCGGAGAACCGCTCCCAGATCTTCTCGGCACCCTCGTAGCACAGGAAGGTGCCGCCGAGCATCAGGATCGGGGTGAGCAGCCACGGCAGGAACTGGCTCAGCAGCAGCGCCGCCGGGAGGATGAGCAGCAGCTTGTTGCGCAGCGACCCCACGGCGATCTTCTTGATCATCGGCAGCTCACGCTGGGCCGCGACGCCCTGGACGTACTGCGGCGTCACGGCCGTGTCGTCCACGACCACGCCGGCGGCCTTCATGCTCGCGCGACCGGCAGCGGCACCCACGTCGTCGACCGACGCCGCCGCTGCCTTCGCCAGCACGGCCACGTCGTCGAGGAGGGCGAACAGGCCGCCGCTCATCGGGTCTCCCTCATCGTCATGGCGTCATGCTACGGGCCTGCCGACGCGTCAGTTCTTCTCGCGGTCGACCGCGAGCTGCTCGGCGAGCTGGTCGAGCGCCGGCTCGGAGCGCTCGTCGACGAGCTGGTCGACCAGCTGGTCGAGGACCGGGGTCTCGTGGTCCTCGTGGACGACGACGGTGACACCCAGGTCGACCGCGTGGCGGGCGTGACGCTCGGCGTAGCCGAAGGGGTCGACCAGCTCGGTCAGGCGCGAGGACACCGGTCGCCAGGCCAGGAGGAGCGACAGCCCGACGCCGGCGACGGTGGTGGTCGTGAGGCCCAGCGCCACGTGGTCGGCGCCCCAGTCGTCGAAGCCGGCGTAGTCGGCGCCCTTCACCGCGAAGCCGTGGAAGAGGTAGACGACCAGCGTCGCCGCCCCCATGCGGGTGAACCAGCCGCCGAGGCGCGGCACCAGGGCGAGGAAGGCGAAGGCGCCGGCGGTCCCGACGACGAGCAGCACGGCCCGGATCAGGAACGCCTGGAGGTCGGAGACGTCGAGCTCGTCGTAGCGTGCGCGGTAGTAGAGCCACTCGGTGGCGGCGTAGCGCTCGACCAGCCAGGTCAGCGAGATGAGCGCGGCGAAGAAGACCGCTGCGGCGACCTGGACCGGTCGCCTGCGCAGCCGCTCGAGGCGCTCCGGGGTCGCCTTGAGGCCGAGCACGAAGAAGGGCAGCAGCCCGAGGATCCGCGCGAGGTCGAGCTCGTCGCCGGCGAAGAGGCCGGCCACCAGGCTGATGCCCAGCGCCACGACGTAGCCACCCGGCATCGGCCTGAAGACCGGCGTGAGCAGACGCCAGAAGAACAGCGCGGAGAGGTACCACAGCGGCCAGTGCGGGTCGAGGAAGAGATCCTCGAGCTCCTCGCCCCCGACGTAGACCCGGAAGAGCGCGATCGAGCACTCGAAGATCAGGTAGGGCACCGCGACGGTCCGCACCAGCTGCCACATCCGCTCGGGGGCGTAGGAGAAGCTCCGCGAGAGGTAGCCGGTGACGAAGACGAACGCCGGGACGTGCCAGGCGTAGAGGAAGTCGTAGAGGTAGCCGACCGTTCCCGTCAGCGGCAGCAGCGTCCAGGCGTGACCGATCACGACCAGGGTCACCAATGCCATCTTGGCGTTGTCGAACCAGGGGTCGCGCGACGCCACGGTGCTAGTCCTCGACCAGACCCAGGCGGAGGTACTCCGCGGCGTAGGTGCCGCTGAGCATCAGCGAGGCGTAGCGCGCCACCTCGCTGGGGACGTCGGTCGTCAGGTGCTCGACGCGCACGCCGCGCTCCGTGGCCGCCGCGAGGAGCCGGCCGCGGTGCTCGCGCACCACGGCGTCCTCGGCCCCGTCGTCGAGGACGAGCAGCATCGGGCGCAGCTCTCCCCCGTCGTCGGAGAACGGGTCGTCGAAGACGTTGCGGGCCTTGGCTGCCTCGATGACCGGCAGGAGGTGCTCGGCGTCGCCCGCGATCGAGGTGCGCCCGCTGGAGCGGCGGATCGACTCCGCCACCCGGCGGGCGGCGCGCGCGGCGAGCACCGAGCCGCCCCAGACGATCGGGGTGGCGTCGGCGAGCGCGATGGCGAGCATCTTGGCCGGGTTGACGGCGAGGTCGCGGTGGGGGCTGCAGGACGTCGCGACGTCGTCGAGCGCCTGGGCGACGGGCTCGGGCTCGGCGCTGGGGCCGAGCGCGACCTGGTCGAGGTAGCTGAGCATGACGACCGCGGTCGCGAGCTGGTCGCGCGTGGTCGTGGGCAGGATCGTGCTCCACCGGCCCGCGGCGTGCTCGGCGACCATGGAGGCCGGCGGGCAGGCGACGACGACCTGGCAGCCACGGCGTACGGCCTCGGCGACCGCCGACGCCGTGCCGCTGTCCCCCCCGTCGGGGGCCAGCACGATCACCAGGTCGAGGCTTCCCGCCCAGCCGGGCAGCGCCTGGCCGGGCCAGGCGACGAACGGCACCGGGCACCACGGCTCGAGCACCGCGCGCAGCAGTCGCGAGTCGGGGCCCGCGGCGATGATGGCCCGGGGGCGCGCCTGGTCGTGGCTGCGCGCCACGACGTCGGCGATCGCCTCGGCCGCGTCCCCGGCCTCACGTCGGACGCGGGCGCCCGACTCGGCCAGCGTGCGCAGGCGCAGGTCGGCCGCGCCGAGAGCGACCTCGTCATCGAGTCGCGACTCGTCGAACCAGGACATCGTGGGCCTACGCCGGCTTGCGGGCTTCGTCGACGAGCATCACCGGGATGTTGTCGCGGATCGGGTAGGCCAGGCCGCAGCCCTGGCAGACGAGCTCGGGGGTGGCGGTGTCGTCACCCACGAGCTCGAGGTCGGTGTGGCAGGCCGGACACACGATGATGTCCAGCAGGGTGGGGTCGAGCTCGACGCTCATCGGCCGCTCCTGATCTGTGCGAGGACCTCGTCGCGGACGCGGCCCATGGTCTCGGTGTCCTTGCCCTCGGCGTTGAGCCGGAGCAGGGGCTCGGTGTTGGACGGCCGGACGTTGAAGGTCCAGTCGGGGTGGCTGACGGTGAGCCCGTCGAGCCAGTCGGTGGTGACGGCCTCCTGGCCGCCGTAGACCGCCTCCAAGGCTGCCATGACGCCGACGGCGTCGGCGACCTCGGAGTTGATCTCGCCGCTGACGGGATAGCGCTCGTACTGGGCCAGCAGCTCCGAGAGCGTCCCGTCGGTCTCGGCGAGCGCCGCCATCACGTGCAGGGCGGCGAGCATGCCCGAATCGGCGCGCCAGAAGTCGCGGAAGTAGAAGTGGCCGCAGTGCTCGCCGCCGAAGATGGCGTCGGTCTCGGCCATGGTGGCCTTGATGTAGGAGTGCCCCACGCGCGTGCGGACCGGCTTGCCGCCGAGCTCGGTGACGATCTCGGGCACCGCCCGGCTGGTGATCAGGTTGTGGATGATCGTCGCACCCGGCTCCGTGGCCTGCTCGCGGGCCGCGATGAGGGCCGTCAGCGTGGAGGGCGAGACCGCCTGGCCCCGCTCGTCGACCAGGAAGCACCGGTCGGCGTCCCCGTCGAAGGCCAGGCCGATGTCGGCGCCGGTCTCCAGAACCTTCGCCTGGAGGTCACGCAGGTTCTCGGCCTCGATCGGGTTGGCCTCGTGGTGCGGGACGGAGCCGTCGAGCTCGAAGTAGAGCGGCACCAGGTCGACCTGGGCATCTCCGAGGCGACGGAAGACGGCCGGCGCGGTGTGGCCGGCCATGCCGTTGCCCGCGTCAGCCACGACCTTCAGGCGACGACCGGTCACGGGCGCGAGGGTGATCAGGTGGGCGGCGTACGCCTCGAGCACGTCGGTCTCGCTGATGGAGCCGATGCTCAGCGCGGGCACGAAGGCGGTGGCGAGCACCAGGTCCCGGATCTCGGCCAGGCCGGTCTCCATGCCGATCGGCGTGGCGTGGGCACGGCACATCTTGATGCCGTTGTAGTTCGACGGGTTGTGGCTCGCGGTGAACATCGCACCGGGCAGCCCGAGGTGGCCGGACGCGAAGTAGAGCTGGTCGGTGGAGGCGAGCCCGATCATCACGACGTCGGCTCCGGCCTGCGTCGCCCCGTCGGCGAAGGCTGCGGCCATGCCCGGCGAGGTCGGGCGCATGTCGTGGCCCACCACCACCTGGGTGGCGCCCACGACCTGGACGTAGGCCTGACCGGTCGCCCGGGCGAGCTCCTCGTCCATCTGGTCGGGGACGGTGCCGCGCACGTCGTAGGCCTTGAAGATGGCGCTGATGTTGGCGGGGTCCAGGGTGCCCGACATGACGTCGTGAGGGCTGTCTGCCATGCGGCAGACAGTAGTGGAGATCCCTCAGTCGCTGGTCAGCACCCGCAGGTGCCCCCGCCGCGTCGACTCGTGGCCGGTCTCGTCCTCGGGCGCCACGCGGGCGACCGGTGCAGGGCGGGCAGCCTCGCGGACGGCGTCGGCGAGGGCGAGGAGGTCGTCGCCCGACGGCCCTGCGTCGCGGGGGTCGCCCTGGAGGCGGATGACCTCCCACCCGCGCGGGGCCGAGAGCCGCTCGCTGTGGGTGGCGCAGAGATCGTAGGCATGAGGCTCGGCATAGGTCGCGAGCGGCCCCAGCACCGCCGTGGAGTCGGCGTAGACGTAGGTCAACGTGTTGACCGCTGGACGCCCACACGGGGATCGCGAACAACGACGGGCAAGACTCACGAGCGTGACCGTACCGGTCCGCACCCGCACCGCCGTTTAGGCTCGCGGCTGTGAGCGACACCGGCCGGACCCGAGACCGACGTGGGCGCGGCATGCGCGGGCCCGCCGTCATGCCCCGCACCCCCGGACGACCGGAGCTCAGGACCGCCCGCGAACGCTTCGACGCACTGGTGCTCGACGTCGTGACCGCCATCGACGAGCGGTGGTCGTCGCGGCTGGGACTGGTGGAGTACGCCGTCGAGGACACGCCCCTGGTTCCCGACGACTGGGCGGGCACCGTGCCGTTGTCGTCGCTGGTGCGCGGCACGGGCACGCAGGCCACGCGGCTGGTGCTCTTCCGCCGGCCGATCGAGCACCGCTGCGAGACCCGTTCCGACCTCGAGGCGCTGGTCCTGACCCTGGTCGTCGAGCAGGTGGCCGAGCTGCTGGGCATCGACGCGGAGGACGTCGATCCCCGCTACTCCCCCGACTGATCGCCCGACTGATCGCCCCACTGATCGCCCGAGCCCCGTCCGTCAGGGAAGCCCGGGACCCACGGACGCGACCAGGCCGCTGGTGACCTGGGGCCGCAGCCTCACCACGGTGGCTCCCTTCCCGGGCCCTTCGGCCTCGCTCACGAGGAGCGAGGCGACGACGGTGACCTGACGGGGCGTGACGGTCACCAGCGCGGTGCGGCGCGGGAGGTCGAGGGCGAAGCCGCGCCCGGGGAGGACCTCGGTGCGCTCCTCGGCCAACACGCTCCCGTCGGCGGCCAGGGCGTTCACCGAGACCGAGCCCGAGCGCGAGGCGCCGGCGAGCAGCAGCCGCTTGTCCCCGACGGGCGCGAGGACGGTCGTCGCCTCGGCTACCGGGAGGCCGCCCACCGCGTGGGACAGGTCGCGGTCGACGTAGGACCGCACGGTCGCCGTGATCGGCTGAGGGGCGTCGACGAGCAGCCCGAGGGTGCCGTCGGAGGCGCTGGTGCCGAGGAGGTCGGAGAGCGAGACGCGGGTGACGCTCTGCGGTGCGAGCACGACCTCGTCGAGGCCCGACGGGGTGAAGACCGACTCGGGCGAGATCAGCTGCACGCGGGCCCGGGTCTCGCTGTCGCCGGGGTTGAGCAGCGTGAGCGTGCGCAGTCCCGAGCCGGGGGCGAGGCCGAGCAGCAGGTTGCTGCGGGCCGGCTCCGGCTGGGCGCCGAGCCAGTCGGTGGAGGCGCCGCCGGTGCCGAGCTCGGCGTAGGTGTCGCGGATGCTGGCGGAGACCCGGCCCCGCGACGTCGTCACGTGCAGGGCGAGCTCGTCGCGGCGCGGGATCACCTTCCCCAGGTCGAGGCGTACGACGCCACGCCCCGGGACCGCCACGCCGCGCAGGTCGGGGGCGTCGACGATGCCGCTGACGCCGTAGAGCGTGGCGTCGATGACCGCAGGTCCCGCGTCGGGGTTGACCAGCTCGAGGACCGAGGTGTGCCGGGCGCCGGAGCCGACACCGGTGAACCACTGGTCGGAGGCGGGCGCGCGGCACTCGGCGGCGGCCACGGGGCTGGCGAAGCGGCCGGCGAGCAGGCCGGGCGCGACCTCGCCGTCCGCGCGGACGACGAGCGGGCCGTCGCCCCCGTCCAGCGCGGTGATGCGACCGGGCTCGATGTCGTCGCTGCCCTCGCGGTCGCCGAGCCGGAAGTCGACCGGGCCACCGACGTCCGAGGCCGAGGTCACGTAGGCCTCGGGGTCGCCGCTCGGGCAGATCGCGACCGCGCGGGTCAGCGGGGTCTGCTCGGGCGGCCGGGGGCCGGCGGCGGGGACGTCGGGGCGCACCAGCAGCAGGGCTGCGACCGTGAGCAGGGGCAGCAGGACCGCCAGCACGGTGGTCACGTCGAGGCGGCGGCGCAACGGGGTGCGGGTCATCGGCGTCTCCTCTCGGTGGTGGGGGCGCAGAGCACGGCGACCACCACGATCGCCAGCCCCTGGAGCACGACGAGCACGAGGCGCAGCCAGTCGCTCGGTCCTTCGAGCGCCCGCTCGTCGAGCGCGCGCCCGACCTGCCAGGCCCGGGTCTCGCGGTCCTCGGCGCTGGCCTGGACGAGGCCGCCGGTCGAGTCGAGCAGGGCGGCGACGTCACCGTCGGCGGGCGAGGGCATCACGACGTACTCGATGCCCTGGGTCGCGAGCTGGTCGACGACGTCGGGGCCGGGACGTGACAGCAGGGTCTGCACGAGGTCGGTGAACGCGGCGTCCTCGGGGGTCCGGGTGAGGATCTCGTCCTCCCCCAGCGTCACCCCGTCGCCGCGGCGCACGACGTAGTCCAGGCCCTCCTCGACGGAGCCGCGCACCACGAGGATGCCGTGCTCGTCGCCGGTCATCGAGCTCTGCACCATGTAGGCCGGGATGTCGGTGTCCTCGGTGTCACCGAGGCCGTCGTGGCCCCCGATGCCGAACCACACCAGACCACCGAGGGGCACGACGGCAGCCACGACCGCGACGAGCGTCACGAGCGTGCGCCGTACCCCGACGCGGGTGAGCGTGGCGGCCGCCAGTCCCTGGCCGCCGAGCGTGGCAGCCGTGACGAGCGCACCCTGCAGGACGACGACCAGGAAGCCGATGCCGAGCGGGGTGGTCGTGGCGTCGAGGGTGACGGTGAGGTTGCCGAGCACCGCGGCCAGCACGCCCGCGACCAGCGCGACGATCCAGCACACGAGGACCGGGATCCGCGTGGCACGGGGAAGCAGCGCGCCCAGCGCGCCGACCAGCACCAGGACACCGAGCCACCACGGTGCGCCGAGGTCGCCGATGCGACCCGACAGCAGGTCGAGGGTGTCGATCGCCGGCAGCGGCAGCCGCCCGACGTCGAGCACCAGACCGGAGGCGGCACCGTGCACGAGCGAGGGCAGCCACCAGGGGGACAGCAGGACGGGCACCGTGAGGACCGCGGTCGCGGGCGGGCCCCACGTGGAGCGGTCGCGCATGGCGCTCGGCACGATCGCGAAGGCAGCGGCCACCACGACCAGGCCGACCACGAGGCCGAAGAGCCACGCCACCGGGGCGAAGGCGCTGACCAGGGCCAGCAGCAGCGCCGTGCGCCACCCGGCGCGCCAGCGGCGGTCGGCGGAGGGGTCGGCGAAGCCGAGTGCGGCGTGGGCCAGCCACGGCAACAGCACCGCGGTCACGACGGGGCCGAGGCGGCCGTCGCCCCAGGCGCCGCTGACGACGGGCACGAGGGCGTAGGTCGTGGCGCCCCAGAGCAGCACCCAGCGGGGGGCGCCCTGCGGGCTGACGAGCCGACCGGTCACCCGCAGGAAACGCCAGGCGCCCCAGACGCCGGCCGGCACGGCGAGCACCAGCAGGGCCGAGACGGTGAGCGAGGTGCCGAGCACCGAGCCGAGGAGCGCGAGCGGCAGCAGGTAGGCCGGGGCAGGGACGGCGCTGCCCTGGCCGAGCGCGTGCCAGGACTGGAGGTGCAGCCCCCACCAGTCCCCGACGGACTCGGGCACCGGCGAGAGACCTCCGCCGACCACGGAGCCGAAGGCCTCGCGGCCCCCGATCAGCGCCGCGCCGACGAAGAGCGCGAGCAGGACCGCGATCGGGCTGGTCAGGAAGCGCGCGACGACGCCGGTGTCCTCGAAGGCGTCCTCGTCGTCGAGGGACGGTCGTCGCGTCACCATCGACGACGGGTCGCGCTCGAGCGCCGCTGCCCGGCGTCGCTCGGCGACGTCGGCTGCCTGGTTGGTGGCGGCCGCGGCGAGGTCGCTCACGAAGTCGAGGCCGTGGCGGTAGGGCAGCCACGGTGGGGCCAGCAGGTCGGAGACGTCGGCCGCCCCCTGCCCGTGCCGGCGCTCCCGGCGGGCCGCGAGGATCTGGCGCGGGCTGGAGTAGAGCGAGACGAGCGCCGCGAGCTCGTCGAGCGCCTCGCCGACGGAGCGGACCAGCAGGAAGCCCACCATCCGCAGCAGCGTGCCGAGCCCGAGGCGGAGCACCTGGAAGGGCAGCGCCCGGGTCCGGCTGTTGACGAGCAGCGTCCAGAGCGCCGCGCGACGCTCCTGGTAGTGGGTGTGCCGACCGGTCAGGGGCGTACGACGGATCCCGCGGTGGGCGGCCTCCGCATGGAAGACGACGGCCTGGGGCACGACGATCGTGGTGTGACCGGCTGCGGCGGCGCGCCAGCCGAAGTCGAGGTCGTTGCCGAAGATCGGCAGCTGGTCGTCGAGTCCCCCGAGCTCCTCGAGGACCGTGCGGCGCACCAGCATGCCGGCGGTGTTGACCGCGAGCACCCGTCGTACGTCGTCGTGCTGGCCCTGGTCGTACTCGCCACGCTCGAGCCCGGTCTCCCGGCGACCGGTGCCGGAGATCGTGACGCCGACCTCGAGCAGGCGCTTGAGCGAGGGCCACTCCCGCAGCGTCGGGCCGAGGACGTCGGCCTCGGGGTGCTGCTCGGCGGCGGCGAGCAGGGCGGCGAGGGCGCTCGGGGCGGGGTTGGCGTCGTCGTGGAGGACCCACACCCACTCCGGCGGCGCACCGGCGGCGGCCAGCTGCTCGAGGCCGAGCTCGAGGGCCGCCGGGAAGTGCGTGGACCCGGGCACCCGCAGGGCCGGTCCGTGCTGCGCGGCGAAGGCCGCGTCGAGCAGGTCGGCGCTCTCGTCCTTGCTGCCGGTGTCGACGGCGACGACCCGGTCGACCGGGCGGGTCTGGGCCGCCACGCCCTCCAGCACCGCGGGCAGCCAGCGGGCGCCGTCGTGGCTGACGAGCAGCGCTGCGACGGTCCGGGCCGAGGTCTCCGAGGGCGCTGACACGATCGGCCACCCTAGTCCGGGTCGAGCCAGCCCCGAAATGCCCCGGAAATGGCAGGAACCCCGGCCGCTCGGGCCGGGGTATTCCTGTCCATCGTCAGACTGCGCGCTTCTTCAGCTTGCGGCGCTCCCTCTCGGAGAGACCACCCCAGATGCCGAAACGCTCATCGTTGAACAACGCGGCCTCGAGACAGTCGTCTCGGACCTCACACGTGAGACAGACCTTCTTGGCCTCTCTCGTCGACCCACCCTTCTCAGGGAAGAACGCCTCGGGGTCGGTCTGCGCGCACAACGCGCGATCCTGCCAACCCGCATCCTCGGCGTCCGGTTCGAGAAGAAACAGTTCTCTCACGGTCTTCACCCTTTCGACCCAGCAACACCCCGAACAACACTGTGGGAATTACATGCCTGTCGTACCCCGGAAGTCAAGCGCTGATCTGCTAAGGAATGAGCCGCCTGGGCTACGGCGTGGCGACGTGCGGCAAGGTAGCGGCCATGCCGGATCGTCCACCAGCCCCCTCCACCCGTCCCGTCCTGCGCCGGATCACCGTCCTCTCGGGCGGCATGGGCGGCGCGAAGTTCCTCCAGGGACTCACTCACGGGATCCGCTCCGGGAGCGTTCCCGGGGTCGCTCCTGACACGGTCGTGACGGTGGTCGCCAACACCGCCGACGACATCTGGGTGCACGGCCTCAAGGTCTGCCCGGACCTCGACACCGTGATGTACACCCTCGGCGACGGCATCGACCTCGAGCGCGGCTGGGGCCGTCGCGACGAGTCGTGGAGCGTCAAGGACGAGCTGGCGGCGTACGGCGTGGAGCCGACCTGGTTCGGCCTCGGGGACCGCGACGTGGCGACCCACCTGGTGCGCACCCAGATGCTCGACGCCGGCTACCCCCTCTCGCAGGTGACCGAGGCGCTGTGCCGCCGCTGGCTCCTCCCGACCCTCGGCGACAGCGTCCGCCTCCTGCCGATGACCGACGACCGCGTCGAGACCCACGTGGCGATCGCCGACGCGGACTCGCCCAGCGGGCGGCGCGTCGTGCACTTCCAGGAGTACTGGATCCGGCTGCGCGCCTCCGTGCCCGCCGAGACGGTGCTCTTCGTGGGGCTCGAGGACTCCTCCCCCGGCCCCGGCGTGATCGATGCGATCACCGACGCCGACCTCGTGATCCTCCCGCCGTCCAACCCGGTCGTCTCGGTCGGCACGATCCTGGGCGTGCCCCGCGTCCGCGAGGCCGTCACGTCCACCAGGGCGCCCGTCGTGGGGCTGTCGCCGATCGTCGGCGGCACCCACGTGCGCGGGATGGCCGAGCAGATGCTCCACGCGATCGGCGTGGAGGTCAGTGCCGCGGGGGTGGGGCTGCACTACGGAGCCCGCTCCGAGGGCGGGCTGCTCGACGGGTGGCTGGTCGACGAGCGCGACGCCGACTCCGTGCCCCGCCTGACGGACGCCGGCCTCGCGTGCCGCGCCGTACCCCTGATGATGCGCGACCACGACGCGACCGCCGCCATGGCTGCTGCCGCGATCGAGCTGGTGGGCTGAGCGAGCCCATGAGCACCCTCTCCGTCACCGCGCCCGACGGCCTGCCCGAGGTGCGCGCCGGCGACGACCTGGCCGCCCTACTGGCCCCGCTGCTCGCGCCGCTCGCCGACGGCGACGTCGTGGTGGTGACCAGCAAGGTCGTCAGCAAGGCCGAGGGCCGCGTCGTGGTGGGCGCGAGCCGTGAGGAGGCGCTCGCCGGCGAGACCGACCGGGTGGTGGCCCGCAAGGGACCGACCCAGATCGTGCGCACCCACCACGGGCTGATCATGGCTGCGGCCGGGATCGACGCCTCCAACGTCGAGCTGGGCTCGATCGTGCTCCTGCCGGTGGACCCCGACGCCTCCGCACGGGCGCTTCGGGCATCGCTCCTCGAGATCACCGGAGCCAACGTCGGTGTGATCGTCACCGACACCGCCGGCCGGGCCTGGCGCGAGGGGCAGACGGACATCGCCATCGGTGCTGCGGGCCTGCTGGTCGCCGAGGACTACGCCGGCCGTCTCGACGGGCACGGCAACGAGCTGGCCGTCACCGCGCCGGCGGTGGCCGACGAGATCGCCGGCATGGCCGAGCTCGCCCAGGGCAAGCTCGGCGGGCGTCCGGTCGCCGTCGTGCGCGGTCGCGCCGACCTGGTCCTGCCTCGCGGCGACGACGGCACCGGCGCCGTAGCGCTGGTGCGCGCCGAGGGGGCCGACCTCTTCGGCTTCGGGGCCCGCGAGGCGGTGCTGCGAGCCGTGACCGGCGACCCGGGCGACCAGACGGTCTTCGGCACCCCCGCGAGCACCGAGGAGCTGCTGCGCGCGTTGGAGGTCGCTGCAGGCAGCACCGCCGGCACCGCCACGGCGTACGACGGCGGCGTCGAGGTCCATGGCAGCCACGAGCCGGCCCTGGTGCTGGTGCTCGCCTTCGCGCACGGATGGGTGCCCGACGCGGCACCTGCCGGGACGACTCGGCAGGACCGCCTGCGACTCCGACCGTCGAGTCCGTAGACTCACCGCGACCCCGCCCCGAACCGAGGTAGACCCAACCGTGGCCAAGCAAGCCAAGTCCGACCGCCAGAAGGTCATCGACGACATCCGCAAGAAGCAGAAGGGCGCCGAGAAGCGCCGCGGCTTCATGATCGTCGGTGTCTGCGTCGTCGTCGCCCTGCTCATCATCGGCGCCGCTTCCTACCGGCCGCTCAAGAACGCCTGGGACCTGCGCAAGTTCAACGACCTGGGCCTCGCCAGCATCGGTGCTGCCCCGTCGGTGTGCGAGAAGGTGACGACCAAGACCGCCGAGGGCAACAACGACCACATCCCGACGGACACCCCGGTCGTCTACGAGGACGCCCCGCCGGCCTTCGGTCCCCACTGGAACGAGTTCGGCGTCGCCCCGGCCCCCATGGACCGCAAGTTCTACACCGACTCCGACCGCCCGGCGCTGGAGTCGCTGGTCCACAACCTCGAGCACGGCTACACGGTCGTCTGGTACGACGAGACCATCGCCGCCGACGACGACGCGCTCACCGAGCTGAGGGCTGTCGCCAAGAAGTTCCCCGGCACCGACAACTACCGCTACAAGTTCATCGCAGCCCCGTGGACCTCCGACGACGAGGACGGCGCGACGTTCCCCGACGGCACGCACGTGGCCTACACCCACTGGTCCGTGGGCGGCGAGGGCGAGACCGACGCCGCCAAGCAGGTCGGCGTGTGGCAGTACTGCTCGGAGTTCAGCGGCGAGGCGCTCGAGACCTTCATGCTCGACTACCCCTACCTCGACTCCCCCGAGCCGACCGTCCAGTAGTCGCCTCGTGGGTCGTCACCAGCCGCCGGGGAACCGGGCCGAGCTGGCGACGACCACGAGCAGCACGGCGAGCGAGATCGTCGCGGCGAGCAGCAGCTCGCGACCCACGTGCCGCCAGGGCTCGGGGAGCAGCAGGCCCAGCCCGACCAGCGCCGCTGCTGCGGGGAGCACGAGGAGCGGCGCCAGGGGCTCCGCCACACCTGCGGCGAGCCCCAGCACGACCCCGGAGACCCCCGCCCGTCGGTAGTCGACCGGCCGGTCCCCGCGAGGCAGGCCCACGAGCGTCACCGTCGCGCTCGTCGGCAGCTGGTCGGGCGCGAGGACCCGCAGCAGCAGCGTCGCGGTCGCCGGGTCGGTCACCACGACGACGTCGCGGAAGCGGTCCCGCAGGGCGCGGTCACGCACCAGCTCGTCCAGCCGGTGACCGCGGTCGACCTGCGGGAACTTCACGGGTGCCAGCAGCACCTCGACCTGGGGCTCGACCCCGAGGGCACGCACCAGCTGCCCCGCCTCGGCGGTCGGAGCGGTGAGGACCAACGGATCCCGACCGAGCCCGGCGCGCAGGCGACGCACCTCCGCCTCGGCGGCTGTCGTGCTGACCACGAGGATGCGCTGGTGACCTGGCACGACGGCGACGATAGCGGGAGGCCGGGCGCCGGGGTCCCACGGGCGGTGGCCGAGACCGCTCTTGGTGGTCGAG
>NZ_JANNML010000039.1:0-2644 GCF_031397825.1 Nocardioides sp. | reverse complement strand
AGGTCAGCCGCGGCATGTTCAACGGCCTGTGGCCGGCCTTCGACGAGTCCGAGGTGCCGATCGGCTCCATCACCAACGGCGTCCACGCGCCGACCTGGGTGGCCCGCGAGGTCGTCGCCCTGGCCGAGTCCCAGGGAGCCGACGCCGAGTCCGACGACACCGAGGGATTCTGGAACGCCGTCGACAAGGTGCCCAGCGCCCAGGTGTGGGCGGTCAAGCGCGAGCTGCGCCAGCGCCTGGTCACCGACGCGCGCAAGCGGCTCGCCGCCTCGTGGGAGAAGCGGGGGGCCGCCAAGGCCGAGCTCGCCTGGATCGACGGCGCCCTCGACCCGGATGTCCTGACGATCGGCTTCGCACGCCGCGTGCCGTCGTACAAGCGGCTGACGCTGATGCTGCGCGATCCCGCCCGGCTCAAGCGGCTGCTGCTCGACCCCGAGCGCCCGATCCAGCTGATCATCGCCGGCAAGTCGCACCCCGCCGACGACGGCGGCAAGAAGCTGATCCAGGAGATGGTGCGCTTCGCCGACGACCCGGAGGTCCGCCACCGCATCGTCTTCCTGCCCAACTACGACATCGCCATGGCGCAGCCGCTCTACCCCGGCTGCGACGTGTGGCTCAACAACCCGCTGCGTCCCTACGAGGCCTGCGGCACCTCGGGCATGAAGGCCGCCCTCAACGGCGGGCTCAACCTGTCCATCCTCGACGGTTGGTGGGACGAGTGGTTCGACGGCGAGAACGGCTGGGCGATCCCGTCCGCCGACGGCCTCGACGACCCCGACCGCCGTGACGACCTCGAGGCGACCGCGCTCTACGAGCTGCTGGAGAACGAGGTCGCGCCGCGCTTCTACGACGTCGACGCCGAGGGCGTGCCGACCCGCTGGGTCGAGATGCTGCGCCACACCCTGAAGTCGCTCGGCCCCAAGGTGCTCGCGACCCGGATGGTCCGCGACTACACGCAGAAGCTCTACACCCCGGCCGCGACCAACGCGCGTCGCCTCAACTCCGACTACGCGGGCGCGCGCACGCTGGCTGCGTGGAAGGACAAGGTCCGCTCCGCGTGGCCCGAGGTCCGCGTCGAGCACGTCGAGAGCAGCGGGGTCGGCGACGCTCCCGAGGTCGGTGCGGTCATGAGCGTGCGCAGCTTCGTCGCCCTCGGGACGCTGGGCGCCGAGGACGTCGCGGTCCAGCTCGTGCACGGCAAGATCAACGCCGAGGACGAGCTGACCGACACGGTGATCCAGACCCTGACGCTCGCCGAGACCTACGACGGTGGCCGGCACCGCTTCGACGGCGAGGTCACGCTCGACCACTCCGGCGCCTTCGGCTACACCGTGCGCATCGTCCCCAGCAACGAGCTGCTCACCTCGAGCGCCGAGCTGGGTGTCGTGGCGATGGCCTGAGGACCCGTAGGTCACCGCCCGTGGGCGGTGACGCGGGTGGGCGGTGAGTGGTGGGGGTGTGGCGCGGTGGTGATCGCCCGTGGGTCCCCGCCCCCGTCAGCACCGCTGGCCTGGTCGTCGAGCGACGCGTCCTCAGGTGCCCCGCAGCACCAGCACGGTGCGGGCGCCGAGCGTGAGCTCGGTGCCCGCCACCACCGGGGTGCCGACGACCAGGTCCGGGTCGGTAGTCAGGGCGATCTCACCGGCCTGCACCCAGTCGTTCTCCGGCAGCCCGACCGAGACCGGCTCGGCGCCGGAGTTGAACCACAGCATGAACGACGCGTCGACCTGCTGCTCGCCGCGCGGGCCGGGGGAGCGCAGGGGTGAGCCGGAGACGAACATCCCGACGGTGGCGAGCTGGTGGTCGTGCCAGTCGGCGGCGCTCATCTCCCGCCCGGACGGGTGCAGCCAGGCGAGGTCCTTGGGCCCGCCCCGGATCGCGGGGCGCCCCTCGAACCAGTGCCGCTGGCGCAGGGCCGGGTGCTCGCGGCGCAGCCGCAGCGCTGTCTTCACCACGTCGTACACGTCGAGCCAGGCGTCGTCGGGCCGCCAGTCGATCCACGACGTCTCGTTGTCCTGGCAGTAGGCGTTGTTGTTGCCGCGCTGGGTGCGCCCGCGCTCGTCGCCTGCGGTGATCATCGGGACCCCGTTGGACAAGCACAGCGTGACCATCAGGTTGGCCGCCTGCCGGCGTCGCAGCGCCACGATCGCGGCGTCGTCGGTCTCGCCCTCGGCGCCGTGGTTCCACGACCGGTTGTTGTCGGTCCCGTCGCGGTTGCGCTCGCCGTTGGCCTCGTTGTGCTTGTGCTCGTAGCTCACCAGGTCGCGCACGGTGAAGCCGTCGTGCGCGGTCACGAAGTTGACCGAGGCGTACGCCGAGCGGCCGTCGTCGGCGTAGAGGTCCGAGGAGCCCGCGAGACGGGTGGCGACGGTGCGGATGCCCGAGGAGTGCCCACGCCAGAAGTCGCGGATGCCGTCGCGGTACTGGTCGTTCCACTCGACCCACGGCGGGGGGCAGTCGCCCACGCGGTAACCGTCCATCGAGGCGTCCCACGGCTCGGCGATGAGCTTCACGTGCCGCAGCACCGGGTCCTGGCCGATCGCGGTGAGCAGGTGACAGCCCATGTCGATCTCGTGGTCGACCCGGGTGAGCGCGGACAGCAGGTCGAAGCGGAAGCCGTCGACGTGCATCTCGGTCACCCAGT
>NZ_JANNML010000186.1:0-3754 GCF_031397825.1 Nocardioides sp. | reverse complement strand
GGCCCCGAGGCCGGCCGCGATCGAGTCGCCCAGCAGCAACAGCTCGATCGGGTCGCCGTACGTCTTCTTGTAGGTGCGGTCCGCCGAGTGCGGGTCCTCGCCCAGCGGCTTGCCGATCACCCGGCGCGCGATGCGGGCCTGGTGGCGGAAGCCCTCGCGGAGCACGAGCACGACGCTCGCGACGCAGGCGAGGCAGAGCGCCAGGGTCACGAAGAGTCGGCGCATGGCCCCACCCTGCACCCTGGGGGTGAACGGGCGCGAAATGGCACCGGGCCGGACATCGAGGATGTCCGGCCCGGTGACGGTCGTACGGCATCAGGGACTCGAACCCCGAACCCGCTGATTAAGAGTCAGCTGCTCTGCCAATTGAGCTAATGCCGCGCGGTGAAGCGACGCAGACATTACCAGCGGACGGCGGTCGGGAAAAATCGGGGCCGAGTCGGCGCGATGTTGCAAGGATCAGCGAGAGGCGAGCACGGCCTGGGCCGCATTGTGACCACCGAGGCCGGACACGGCACCGCCGCGGCGGGCACCGGATCCGCACAGCAGGACGTGGGGGTGCTCGGTCTGGACACCCCATTGCTGGGCGGGGGTGTCGAGGCGGGCGCGGTTGGCTGCCCAGGGCCACTCGAGGTCGCCGTGGAAGATGTGGCCGCCGGGCATCGCGAGGTCGCGCTCGACGTCCTGGGGGATCTTGGCCTCGATGCACGGCTCGCCGTGGGCGTCGCGGGCGACGCAGCCCATGATCGGCTCGACGAGGTGCTCGTCGAGGGCGGCGATGGCGCGCTCGACGGCGAGCGCCTTGGCGCCCTCGGGGTCCTCGACGAAGAGCGACGCGGGCGTGTGCAGCCCGAAGTAGGTCAGCGTGTGGGTGCCTGCCGGCACGTCGCCGAGGATCGAGGGGTCGGTCAGCGAGTGGCAGTAGATCTCGCCCGGCATGCTCGTCGGCACCCGCCCAGCGGCCGCGTCGTCGTACGCCGTCTCGAGCTGCGTGAAGTCCTCGCCGAGGTGGAGGGTCCCGGCGAAGGCGACGGCAGGGTCGATGCCCGACCTCAGCGCCGGCAGCCGGTCGAGCAGGAAGTTGATCTTGAGCTGGGCTCCCTCGGGCTTGGTGGCCGGGTCCTCCTGCTCGCCGAGCAGGATCTTGAGGACCCACGGGGCGACGTTGGCGAGGACCGTGCCGCCCATGACGGTGTGGGCGCCGTCCGCGTCGTGCCAGGTGACGTAGCCGCCCTGGTCGACGGGCTGGATCCGGCTCACACCGGCGTCGACGAGGATCTCGGCCCCGGCGTCGGCAGCGGCGCGGTGCAGCTCGGTGGTGACCGCACCCATGCCGCCGATCGGCACCCGCCACTCGCCGGTGCCGTTGCCGATCAGGTGGTAGAGGAAGCAGCGGTTCTGGATCAGCGAGGGGTCGTGCAGCGAGGCGAAGGTGCCGATGAGGCCGTCGGTCCCCACGACGCCGCGGACGGTGTCGTCGCGGAAGCGCTCCTGGATCGTGGCGCCCAACGGGTTGACGACGAGGTCACGCCAGATGCCTGGGTCGACGCGGTCGCGCACGGCGCGCTCGACGGGCAGCGGCTCGGTGAGCGTCGGGGCGACGACGTGGGCCAGCTCGGCGACGTCGGCGTAGAACTCGCGCCAGGCCTCGTACTCCGTCTCCGAGCCGGTCAGCTCGCGGAAGGAGCGCTGCGTCGCCTCGCCCTCCTCGTGCTCGATGAACAGGCCGCCGGCGCGTCCGTCCCGGACGACGGGGGTGTAGGAGGCGGTGGCACGCGAGGCGAGCGCGAGGTTGAGCCCGAGGTCCTCGACGACCTGCGTGGGGAGCAACGAGACCAGGTAGGAGTAGCGGGAGAGGCGGGTGTCGCGGCCTGCGAAGGCTGCCGCGGACACGGCTGCTCCTCCGGTGTGCGCGAGGCGCTCGAGGACCAGGACCGAGAGCCCGGCGCGGGCGAGGTAGGCCGCGGAGACCAGGCCGTTGTGGCCGCCCCCGACGATGACGGCGTCGTAGTGCTTGCGTGCTGAGCTCACGCAGGCGAACCTACGGCACCGGTGTGGCGTGCCCCAGTTCGCCCACCTCGGGGGTCGTTGTGCGGTTTGATGCTGGGGGGACCTACCTGGGGAGGGATGTCACCGGTGCCGACGTCCTGGGTGGCGCGCCTGTGGATCGTGGCTGCGCTGATGGCTCTCTTCGGGTTCATCGCGGTCTGGGGCGCACCCGAAGGTGGTCGGGTTACCGGCATCTGGCCGGCGGGTCTGGCCACGGGCTGCCTGCTGCTGGCTCGCCGGCGCCACACTGCCGCGATCGTCTCCGGCGTCGTCGTCGTCGCCTTCCTCACCATCTGGCTCGGGGGCCGACCCTGGGACGTCGCCGCCGGCTTCGCCCTGGGCAGCGCGCTCGAGGCCCTGGTGGTCTCGCGCCTGTTCACCGACGGCGCCGGCGAGAAGCCCGACCTGCGCTCCGACGCCGACCTGCGGGCCTACTTCCTCTCGGCAGGAGCCGGCGGCGTGGTCGCAGCAGCGATCGGCTGTGCGACCTCCGCGGTCACCGACTGGGGCAGCCCCGGGCTCGTGGCGGCGTCGATCGGCACCGCCCACCTGGCCTCCAACCTGACCCTGATCCCGTTCTTCTGTCGCCTCCCCAACCAGGAGTCGGTGGCCGGATCGGGGGAGCGCCTGATCCAGTGGTTGGCGATCCTCGTCGTGACCCCGATGGTGTTCCTTCCCCAGGACTTCCCGTCGGTCGTGTTCGCAGCGATCCCGGTGCTCGCATGGGGCGCGCTGCGGATCAGCCCGCGTGAGTCGCTCGCCCAGCTGGTGGCCGTGGTGGCCTTCGCGATCTTCATGACGACCGCTGGGAGCGGTCCCTTCGCCGACGTCCCCGTCCGCTACGGCCTCCCGGTCGACGCCCGCGGCGTGCTGCTGGCCTCCTTCGCCATCACCTGCGTGATCATCGTGGTGCCGCTCATGATCCGGGTGGGCGAGCAGATCGCCACGGCGCGCGTCGCTGCGGCCGAGCGCGACAAGGTGCAGCGCATCGTCGACGGCGCGACCGGCGTCGCGATCATCGGCACCGACGAGCGCGGCCTCGTCACCCTGTTCAACCCCGGAGCCCGACTGTTGCTCGGCTACGACCTGGACGACGTGCTCGGCCGGTCGACACGGATGCTCCACTCGCCGCTGTCGGTCAGCCGCAAGGCGGCCGAGGTCGGTGTGGTCGACGACTTCGACGTGGTCGCGCAGGCGCTGATCGGTCCGGAGCACGCCGGGACCCTGCTGGGCTTCGTGCGCAAGGACGGTGTCGAGCGGATGCACGCGATGACGCTGTCGCGGATCGTCGACGACCGGGGACGCACGACCGGTTATGTCAGCACGTCCGAGGACGTCACCGACCAGGTCGAGGCCCAACGGGCCCTCGAGGAGGCGTTGGAGTCCGAGCGGGAGGCGGCCGACCGCCTCCGCGAGGTCGACGCCGTCAAGGACGCCTTCGTCTCGAGCGTCAGCCACGAGCTGCGCACGCCGATGACGAGCATCCTGGGCTACCTCGAGATGCTCGGCGAGGGTGCCTACGGCGAGCTCAACGAGGGTCAGGTCAACGCGGTGCGCCGGGTCTCGGAGAACACCACGCGGCTGCTCGGCCTGATCGACGACCTGCTCACCCTCTCGCGGGTCGACAGCGACGGTTTCGTCCACCACGACCGCGTCTTCGACCTCGCCGCGGCGGTGCGCGCCTCCTACGACGTCGTGGCGCCCG
>NZ_JANNML010000166.1:0-41748 GCF_031397825.1 Nocardioides sp. | reverse complement strand
GCCAACGGCGACTTCCTGAGCGGCATCTTCGGCGGCGTGCTGGGGGTCGGACTCAAGATCCTGGGCGCCCTGTTCAACGCGTTCATCATCCTGGTCCTGACGCTCTACTTCCTGAGCTCGCTCGACAAGACCAAGAACGCCTTCTACCGCCTGGCACCGGCCTCGCGTCGTCACCGGGTCTCGCTGCTGGGCGACCAGATCGTGCGCAACGTCGGCGGCTACGTCTCTGGCGCCTTCATCGTCGCGCTCTGCGCCGGCATCTCCTCGCTGGTGTTCCTCTTCGCCGTCGGCCTGGGCGAGTACGCCGTCGCCCTGGCCTTCGTGGTGGCGCTGCTCGACGTCATCCCGATGATCGGCGCCACCCTCGGCGCCGTCATCGTGACCGCGATCGCCTTCGCCACCGACGTCAAGACCGGCATCATCTGCGCGATCTTCTTCCTGATCTACCAGCAGGTGGAGAACTACGTGATCTACCCGCGGGTGATGTCGAAGTCGGTCGACCTGCCCGGCGCGGTCATCGTGATCGCGGCCCTCGTCGGCGCCGGCCTGCTGGGCGTCGTCGGCGCGCTCTTGGCCATCCCCACCGCGGCCGCCATCCTGCTGATCCTGCGCGAGGTCGTCGTACGACGGCAGGACGCGCGGTAGGAGGGTCCCCGACGAGTCACCCGAGACCGCCGATGACATAGTCGGCGAAGCCCGGGCTGCTGACCGACGGGCCGTAGACCACTGCGGGCACGCCGCCGACGGCCCACGGCGCCACCATCTCCGGCATGAGCCGGACGGTCTCGAAGCCGCCGAGGTCGGCGCCCTCGAGGTCGATGCCCGGACACACCAGATGGACGACGTCGCGGTCGGTGACGGTGCCGTCGTCGGTCACCTGCTCGAGCACGACCCACTCGCTCTCGACGACATCAGCACTCGGGCACTGGTCACGCGGCTGCTCCCCGGCGCCCCGCGCAGCGCGGTAGCTCGCGAGGCGCGCGGCTCCGAGGACGGCAGCGTAGGCCAGACGAGCCACGGCTTCGCCCGCCTCCGTGGTCCGGTAGACGCACACGCGAAGGCCGCTGGGCTGCCGGGTGGCGTCGACTCCCCCATCGTGGTCGAGCGTGCCGCTCACCTCGACCTCCGAGAGGCAGGCCGCTCCCCCTCGGGCCGAGCCCAGGATCCGCGCGCGCAGGGCGGGGTCGTCGGTGGCGACGGTCAGCCGGCTGCCGTTGACCTCGACGGTCTCCTGCACCCAGTCGTCGCCCAGATCGACCGTGCCGGTCTCGACGTCGGCGCCCAGCCAGACGTAGGGGGCAGGTGGCGGGCCGTCCAGGCTCGCGCACATGTCCGTCTGGGCGAGTGGGCGGCCGACGTAGGGCACCGCCTCATCGAAGGCGACGACACGTCGACCGTCCACCGTGCGGCTCGCACGCGGGCCGCACACGGGAGGAGCCGACCCCCATCCCCAGTCAGCAGGCACGTCGACGGCGAGGTCGGCCCAGTACTCCGTGCGCCAGCCGGCCGCGCCAGGATCCGCGGCCGAGCCGCCGTCGCTCGCGGATGTGCTCGGCCTCGACGGGTCGTCGTCGAGCACGACGCCGACCAGCGAGACGGCAGCGACCGAGGCCGCGACAAGCCCGATCGCGATGCGCCCACCGCGCCGACGTCGGGCTGCGGTCCTCGCCCGGTCGGTGACAGGGACCGAGTCGTCGGCGAGCGCCGCACGGCGTTCGAGCCCGTCCCGCATAGCCCGCTCCAGCTCAGCGTCGTCCATCGTCGTGCTCCTCGCTCGGGTCGTTCGGGTCGTTCGGGTCGGTCAGCAGGGCGCGCAGCGCGGCGAGCGCTCGGTGGACGTAGCCCCGGACCGTGACCTGCGAGACCCCCAGCACGGCCGCGATCTCGTCGTAGTCCAGGTCCTCGTAGAACCGCAGCACCACCGCCGCGCGCTGCTGTCGCGGCAACGCTGAGCACACCCGCCAGACCGCGTCGGACGTGCTCACGCCCTCGGCTACGTCGGTGAGTGCCGTGTCGTGCACCTCAGCGACCGACAGCTCACGGCGACCGGCCCGACGCCAGCGCGAGACGTGGGCGTTGACGACCATCCGGCGTACGTAAGCATCAGGGTCGTCGGCACGGCTCACCTTCGACCACTTCTCGCAGGCCTGTGTCAGTGCCGCCTGCACCGCGTCCTCGGCGTCGTGCTGCGAGCCGGTGACGAGGAAGGCGAAGCGCAGCAGTGCCGGCACGCGTGCGTCGACCCACTCGTCGAACGACACGTCGCTCGCGTCTGGTCGCTCGCGTCTGGTCGCTCGCGTGCTCACGGCTCCATCCACGCACGACGGACGCGCGAGCGGACGCAGGTGCCGTGCCGTGCCGCGGACCTTCTGGCATGAGGGGTGGTCAATCGTTTGACCACCCGCCGAGAGACCTCCCTCAGATGCTCAGCGCCGCACGGCCTCGATCTCGAGACGCACGTAGTCGACGACCGGCGCGCTGAGCGCCACCCGCACCTCGCGCACGAACGCCTCGTGCTCGTCGACCGGCAGCTCGTCGAGGTGCGAGCCGAGCACGACGGTGGCGAGGTAGGTCTCCAGGACCGCTGGGTCGTCGCAGCGGAACGGGTCGACCCGCAGCCGCACGTCTTCGACGTCGAAGCCGGCCGCCTCGAGCCGGGACCGGGTGGCGACGTCGTCGGCGAACTCCCAGTCGGACGGCGCCTCCCCCGTCACCGACGCGATCGCCCGCGTCACGTCGGCCACGTTGCCGCGACCGCCGCAGTCCGACACCAACCGGGCTCCCGAACGCATGACCGCAGCGAGGTGCGCAAGGAGCCGCTCGTGGTCGGGCACCCAGTGGAAGGCCGCCACGCTCATCACCGCGTCGACCGGCTCGTCGACCGGCAGCGGCTCCATCAGGTCGGCGTGCACGTAGGACACTCGCTTGTCCCCCAGCCGGGTGCGCGCGACGTCCAGCATCTGCTGCGAGCCGTCCAGCGCCACGAGCCGTACGTCGGGCCAGCGGCCGCGCAGCGCGGCGGCGTCGCGGCCGGTGCCGCACCCCGCGTCGAGCACCACCTCGTCACCGGTCAACCGGAGCCGGTCGAGGACGCCGCGACCCCACTGCTCGTGGGGCAGCGTGAGTGAGTCGTAGGTGGTGGCATCCCAATCGCGGGGCCCTTCGCGGGGCCCTTCGCGGGGCCGCGCGCGGGGCCGGTCACGAGTCATGGGGCCGAACCTACGCGGGCAGCTCCGGCGTGGTCGGGACCGACCGCTCCCCGAGCTTGACCGCGACGACGCCGGCCATGATCAGCAGTCCACCGACGAGCTGGACGGGGCGCGGCAGCTCGTCGAGGAGCAGCCACGCCCACAGCACGCCCATCACGACCTCCGTCAGCGCCACGAACGACGCGACGCGCGACCCCAGTCGTCGACTGGCCGCGATGCCCGAGACGTAGGCGATGGCGGCCGTCACGAGGCCGAGCAGCACCAGCGGGACCCACCAGGCGACCGAGGAGCCGGCCATGGTCACGTCCTGCGTGGTGGCCGTCATGGGCAGCAGCCCGACCAGGCCGAGGAGCCCCAGGGAGAGCCCGCCGATCACCAGGCCCGCGGCGGCGAGCGCCAGCGGCGGCAGCCCGTTGTCCTCGTCGGCGGAGATCACGAAGTAGACCGCGCAGCCGACCATGGCGCCGAGCGCCCACAGGACCCCGGCGACGTTGAGCTCCGCGCCGCTGACCAGGTCGAGGACCAGCACCAGGCCCAGCGCCGCCAGGCCCGCACCGACGAGGGTCAGCGCACCCGGACGCTCACCATGGCGCAGCCAGAGCCACACCACGACGGCCGCCGGTGCGGTGTACTCGATCAGCAGCGCCGGACCGACCTGCACGTAGCCGACGGCGGAGAAGTAGCAGAACTGCGCGCCGGCGACGGCCAGCAGGCCGTAGACGAGGACCAGCCCACGGTTGGCGCGCAGCAGGTCCCAGCGTCCCCGCAGCGCGACGTAGCCGAAGGGAGCGACGACGAGGGCGGCGAGCCCGATGCGCACGAGGACGACCGAGCCCGGGGTCCAGCCGGTGTCGAGGAGGCCACGCGCGAGCGCGCCGGAGAGCCCGAAGGTCACCGCGGAGAGCAACGCGAGGAGCAGCCCGGTGACGGTGCGCGACGCACCGGCCGTCGCGGCGTCGTCACGAGTCAAGGTCGTCATGGGTCATGACGGTAGGGCTCGTGCAGTAACCTGTCAATGTGACTTTCGCTCATGACACCGAGATGTCCCTCCAGGCTGCTGTCACGCTGGTCAACACCGAGGACCCGGCCGACGACACCCTGGCGACCGTCGCGGACCTGCAACGCTTCTACGACGAGTTCTCCTACACCGGTCGCCACGACGCCGACCGGGCCGAGCTCGACACCATCCGGACCCTGCGGACGCGTCTGCGCGAGCTCCTGACCGCCGAGCGCGACGATGCCGTCGACCTGGTCAACACCATGCTCCGAGAGGGCCGGGCCCTCCCCCAGCTCGTGCGTCACGAGCCCTTCGACTGGCACCTGCACGCCGTCGACAACGAGGCTCCGCTCGCCACCCGCATCCTGGTGGAGACCGCGATGGCGATGATCGACGTCATCCGCGCCGACGAGATGTCACGCCTGGGTCACTGCGCCGACGAGGACTGCAACGGCGTCGTCCTCGATCTCTCCCGCAACCGCTCGCGCCGTTTCTGCTCGACGCCCTGCGGCAACCGCAACGCCGTCGCGGCCTACCGCGCCCGCCAGGCCACCGCCGGCTGAGGCTCGCTCAGGTCTGGGCAGGGCCAGGCACAGGAACGTCGCGATAGGCCGCCAGGTTGTGCGCGTTGTACGCCGAGGTGTCGGCCAGCTCCATCGGCCCGTCCCACTCGCGCGGCAGCGGCACGTCGACCCCGGGCGCGACCCGGCGCACGATCTCGTCGAGCACCTTCTCGGCGTCGCCGACCCACAGGTGCTTGCTGCCGTCGAAGCCGACGACCTCGGCCTGCGGGATCGCGCGGAACCGCTCGCGGGCCTCGGCGGGCTGGAGGTAGTCGTCGTGCTCGGGCACGAACGCGTGCACGGGC
Organism: Nocardioides sp.; assembly: GCF_031397825.1. Classification (GTDB taxonomy): domain Bacteria; phylum Actinomycetota; class Actinomycetes; order Propionibacteriales; family Nocardioidaceae; genus Nocardioides. Next base: position 36,674 of record NZ_JANNML010000166.1, on the reverse strand, counting down.
TTCCCGGACTCCGCCCACGGCTCGAGGTGCTCGGGCTCGCTGAAGCGCAGCGGCGGGCTGAGCAGGATCGCGCCCTGGATGGCGGGGTCGAGGCCGTACATCAAGGTGAGGTCGGTGCCGAAGGACCAGCCCACCAGCCAGATGTTCGGCAGGTCGTGGAACTCGGCGTACTCGATCGCGGCAGCGACGTCGTAGCGCTCCCCCACCGCGTTGTCGAAGGCACCCTCGCTGGTGCCCTGCTCGCTCCAGGTGCCGCGGGTGTTGAAGCGCAGGACCGCGACGCCTGCGAGGGCAGGCAGCCGGAAGGCCGCCTTGCGGTAGACGTGGCTGTCCATCATCCCGCCGTGCGTGGGCAGCGGGTGCAGGCAGATGATCGTCGCGACCGGCTCGCCCTCGACCGGGAGTGCCAGCTCCGCGACCAGCCCGAGGCCGTCGGCGGTCTCGAGCGTCAGCCGCTCGCGTCGCGCGGGCAGGACCGAGTTGGCGCGGATCTTCTGGCTCACCACGTCAGGCTATCCACCGTCCTGGCCCCGACCCTCAGGCCCCGACCCCGCTCAGCACCAGCGGTGCACCCCGTCGGGGCTGAGGTCCAGGTCGCGCAGCACGATCGCCACCTCGTCGCCGTGCTGACGGCAGGCCTCGTGGAAGTCCCGCAGGCGGTACTCCACCATCAGCACCTGGTCGCCGAAGTCGTCGACGTAGGCGTCGCACTCGTCGTACTGCGCGCACGACTCGGAGACCGCGAAGTCGAAGCCGACCCCGGTGCCGTCGTAGCCCGCGAGGTTCTTCTGCCCGGCCGCCAGGCCTTCGCGGTGCGCCCGCGCCACCAGGAGCCGGGCGAAGGCGAGACCCTGCGCTCGGGTGACCATCCGACCGCTGCGGGTGAAGGAGTCGAGGTTGTCGTACTCCACGGCGGCGAAGCCGTCGGCCGCGCACCCGGCGGTCCAGCGCCCGACGATCCGGGCGAGCGCCCGGCGCTTGCCCGCGGTGCGGACGTCGAGCAGCCACTCGCCCCACGCCTCGTCGACGACCGGCCGGCCGTCGCTCTTCAGCACCAGCCACCAGTGCCGGCGCCAGAAGCCACGGGCGTCGGGCTGGGTCTGGAGGCCGTTGACGTAGCAGACGTTGTAGCGCCCCTCCTGGATCTGCGAGGTCCGGTCGCGCACCACGATCCCGACGTGCGCAGGCGCGTCGCGGTCACCGCCGAGCTGGTAGTCCACGTCGGTCCCGACCGGCAGTCCCTCGACGGCGTACGACGGACCCGACGCGCCGACCGCGAGCACCAGCAGGACACCGATCACCGCAAGACGCCTCATGCAGGCACGGTACGTCGTAACCCCGACGGGCGGAGGCGCGTTAGCAGGCCAGTCCACGAAAGGGATCCGATGTCGCACCTGCGCTCACGGATGGCCGCGCTCACCTGCGCCGCCGCCGTCGCGCTCCCCCTGGCCGGCAGTGCCACCGCGACCGCCGCCGCCACGGGAGCCACCACTTCCACCCCCGCCACGACCAGCCTCACCTCCCTCCGCGCGACCCACGTCGGTCTCGACCGCCTCCTTGCCGCGGGGACCTACGGCAACCGGGCCATCGTCACCTTCGACTCGGTGCCGAGCGGCGCCGAGGTCGCCGCCCTGCGGGCCCTGGGTCTCGTCGTCCAGCCGATGGAGCGGCTGCCGCTCGCCCTGGTCGCCGGCACCGTGCCCCAGCTGGTGAGCGCCGTGTCCAGCGGGATCGGCCTCGACGTCTACCCCGACGAGGAGCTGGACTACCTCGACACCGCGTCCGCCGACGTCGTCTCGTCCTCCCCCGAGGCTGCCCGAGCGCTGCGCGCGAAGGGCCTGACCGGCAAGGGCGTCACGGTCGGCGTCGTCGACTCCGGCTGTGACGGGACCCACCCCGACCTCGCGGACCACATCACGACCAACGTGGTCCTGGTCAGCCCGGAGTACGTTAACGCCGGCACCAGCCCCACGATCGTCGCCCCGCTCGACAAGGGCCCTTACAGCAACACCGACCTCGGCAGCGGCCACGGCACGCACGTCGCCGGCATCATCGCCGCCGACGGCACGTCCGGTCCCGAGCACCTCGGCGTCGCGCCCGACGCCGAGCTCGCCTGCTTCGCCATCGGTGCGGTCATCACGACGACCGCCGTGGTCACCGCCTTCGACTACATGCTCGACCAGCCCGGGATGCTGGGCATCGACGTGGTCAACAACTCCTGGGGCAACTCGTTCCGCCAGTTCGACCCGCGGGACCCGGTCAACGTCGCCACCAAGGCGGTCGCGAAGCGCGGTGCCGTCGTGGTCTTCGCCGCCGGCAACTCCGGCTCGGAGGACGGTGAGGCCAGCGTCAGCCCCTTCAACCAGGCTCCCTGGGTGCTCTCGGTCGCGGCGAGCGACCTGGAGCGCGAGCGCGGCAGCTTCTCCTCCAACGGCCTGGCCCTCGACAACGGCCGCGCGGCCCCGATCGGCCGCGGCGGCCACACCGTCTTCGTCGGCGACCGCGTGGGCAACACGCAGCCCGACGTGTCGGCACCCGGCGTCGACATCTCCTCCACCTGCGACAGCACCGGCTCGGTCATCGGTCCCTGCCCGCAGGGCGGCAACGCGACTGCGTCCGGCACGTCGATGGCCTCGCCGCACGTCGCCGGGGCCGCCGCGGTGCTGACCCAGGCCAAGCCACGCCTGAGCGTCGCCCAGGTCCAGCAGGCTCTCACCGCGACCGCCACCCCCATGCTCGCCGATGGCAAGCGCCTGTCCTCCTCGCAGGTCGGCTACGGCCACGTCAACCTCGACCGGGCGGTCGCGCTCGTGCGCTCCCCTGACTGGAAGTCCCGGCTGGCCGCAGCGCAGCGTCGGGCCACCGCCCGGCTCCTGGCCCAGGACTCCTGGGCGGTGACGCGCTCCGACCTGTGGCAGGAGGCGGCGCCGGCTCTCTCCCTCGGCGGCTCCTACACCCGGACCCGCACGGTGACCCTGGCCAAGGGCTCCACGGCCCTCAAGGTCGCGCTCGTCTACCCGACGCCCGGCACAGCCGCCAACCTGGCCAGCTTCACCGGCACGGTACGCGACGCCGCGGGCAAGGTCGTGGGCACGACCAGCACCGACGTCCTCTACGCCACCGGCATCGCGACTGCCCTCGTCAGGGGCCTGACGCCGGGCCGCTACACCGTCGAGGTCACCGGCGACTACGCCGCCTCCGACCCCGACACGGTGGACAGTGACTCGGTCAACGGCCGGGTCGTGTTCCTGCAGGTGGCCCAGCTGCGCGGGCGGGCGTAACCCCGGCCCGGCTGACGCGTTAGGCCAGGCAGCGAGGATGCCGAGCGGATGATCGCCTCATGGGGTGGTGATCGTCCGCTCGGCGCCCGCGAGGGTGGTCCTCCGCGCGACCATCAGCCCAGGCTGGGATGATCACGCTCGTGACCGACACCCGCCTCGAGAGCACCCGCCGCATCGCCGCCCCTGCCGCGGACGTCTTCGCGCTGCTGTGCGACCCGCACGGCCACGTGGCGATCGACTCCTCCGGGATGCTCCAGGACTGCACCGGCGAGCCCGTGGGCAAGGCCGGCGACTCCTTCACCGTCCACATGGACCGGGAGGCGCTGGGCGACTTCCCGGAGATGGGCCGCTACGACGTCACGGTCACGATCCGCGACTTCGAGCCTGACCGGCTCATCTCCTGGACCATCCTCGGGCGGGTGCGTCCCCAGATCGGCCACGTCTACGGCTACCGCCTCGAGCCAGCCGACGCCACTGACGACGAGCCCGCGGGCACGCTGGTGACGTCGTTCTACGACTGGTCCGACATCGCCCCCGAGTGGCGCGATGCCGGGATCTGCCCGGTCATCTCCGAGGGTGCCCTGCGGGGCACCCTCGGCATCCTCGACCGCACCGTGCGTCGCGGCTACCCGCACGCCTGAGGACTCAGCAGCCGATCGCGCCGTGCAACTCGGCCCCGCGGGCGCCGGCGCGCAGGTCGCCGGCCAGGGTCCAGAACACCTCGGGATAGTCCCCGACGGCCTCCTGCTCCACCAGCAACGGCCAGTCGCGGCTGCCGTCGAGCGCCCTGAGCGCCTCCTGCCTGGCCGGGGCGTCGCCCGCGTCGTAGGCCTCCAGCCAGGCACAGCCGACCGCGCCCGCGACCGTCGTCATCGCGTTGTAGGCGTCGAGGAAGCCGTCTGCCTCCACGTCGGCGGCGGTGAAGCCCTCCGGCACCCTCACCCCCTCGAGGAGACGTGCGACGTCGCTGTCACGCGTCGCGGGCGTCAGGGTGCCGGGCGGGACGATCTCGGCGAAGCCAGCGACGTCGGTCGCCTCGAGCCGCCCCAGGAGCTCCTCGTAGTCGGCCAGACCCATCCCGTCCGCCCGGACCTCGACGAAGCTGTCGCCCTCGGCCGGCCGGATGGTGGCGTGGTCGCGCGCGGAGTAGGTGAACGTCGAGGACGCCAGTCCCAGCAGCGTGCTCTGCCGCGCCGAGCTCACGTCGAGACGGTCGTCGTAGTAGGACTGGTAGCTCTCGGCGGGATACTCGTTCACCTCGAGCGTGAGGTCGCCCTTCTCGAAGGAGACGGAGAGCAGCCCTCCCGACTCGCCGACGTCGTCGACCTTCCAGCCGCGGGCGTCGAGCCGGAGGTATTCGCCGTCCGTTGCGGCGGGGGCCTCGGAGACCGACGAGCCGGGGCCCGGCCTGGGCCCGTCGTCCCCGCGCAGGGCCGGGACGACAGCGATCGCGGCGATCGCGGCCGCTGCAGCGGGGATCGCCAGCCACGTCGGCGTGAGCCGGCGCGCGCGAGGCCGGACGAGTTCGGTGCGGTCGATGACGGGGGTGGCCATGAGGTCCTCCAGGAGGTCGGCCCGTCCGGCGTGGACCGGGAGTGCGGCCACCTCGTCGTCGGTGATCCTCGGCGCGGGGTCGGTCATCGGTCCTCCTGCCGGACGAGCTGCGAGTGTCTGTTGGGGACATGTCCGGGTGATGCGACATCGTTGCCGGCCTCGCTCATCACGGCACGGAGCCGGGCCCGCGAGCGCGAGAGCCGACTGCGCACGGCGATCGGCGAGATGCCGAGCACCTCCGCGATCTCGCGCGGCTCCAGGCCCTCCCATGCCGCCAGCTCCAGGACCTCACGGTCCCGGTCGGCCAGCCGTAGCAGGGCCGCGCGCACGGTCTCCTGCTCGGTGACCGCAGGGGCGTGGTCGGGCACGGCGGACGCCAGGTCCTGGCGCAGTCGCTCCCCCAGCGCCGAGCGTCGACCATCGCCGCGCCGGTGGTTGGCCAGGGTGCGGCGCGCGACGCCGTAGAGCCACAGCCGCGCCTCGTCCCCGTCGGGCACGTCGTCCAGGCGTCGCCAGGCCACCAGGAACGTGTCGGCCACGACGTCGGCCGCGTCCTCGGGTCGGTCGGCCCGCCGCAGGGCATAGCCCAGCAGCGGGTCGAACTGCCCGGCATACAACCGTCGGAACCGTTCCTGGCGCTCGCTCACGACCTGCTCATGTCCGGCACGGGGCCGAGCGTTGCAGGCCGTCCCCGCAGGGCCGGTCAGCGCGCGCTGTAGTCCCGGAAGCCGCGCTTGGTCTTGCGGCCGAGGTAGCCCGCGGTGACGAGGTGCTCGAGCAGCGGTGCCGGCGCAAAGCCGGGCTCGCGGAACTCGAGGTAGAGCTCGCGCTGGATGGCGAGCGACACGTCGTTGCCGACCACGTCGAGGAGCTCGAAGGGGCCCATCGGCAGCGCGCAGCCCTGCTTCATCGCGAGGTCGATGTCGTCGGCCGTGGCGTAGTGGGCCTCGAGCATCTTGACCGCGTCGTTGAGGTAGGGGAACAGCAGCGCGTTGACGATGAACCCGGCCCGGTCGCCGCAGGAGACCGCGACCTTGCCGACCTTGGCGCACAGCGCCTGGGTGCTCTCGGTGACGTCCTCGGAGGTCGAGACCGTCGAGACGACCTCGACCAGCTTCATGATCGTCGCCGGGTTGAAGAAGTGCATGCCGATGACGTCCTGGGGACGCTTGGTCACCTTGGCCATCGCGATGATCGGCAGGCTCGAGGTGGTGGTCGCCAGGATCGCGCCGGGCTTGCAGATCTCGTCGAGGTTCTCGAAGAGGGTGGTCTTGATCGCGAGGTCCTCGGCGATCGCCTCGACGACGATGTCCACGGACGCCAGGTCGTCGAGCGAGGTGGTGCCGCTGACGCGCGCCAGGACCTCTGTCTTGGTCTCCTCGGTCGCGCGGCCGCGCTGGATCTGCTTGTCGAAGTTCTTGGTGATCGCGGCAGTGACGCCCGCGACCTTGTCGGCGCTGCGGCCGACGAAGAGCACGTCGTAGCCGGCCTTGGCGAAGACCTCGACGATGCCGCTGGCCATCGTGCCGGTGCCGACGACGCCGACCTGCGTGATCTCGTGCTTGAGCTCGGGCTTCTCGTCGGCCGACGGGGTCTTGTCGTCCGCGACGACGGCCGAGGTGTCCGGACCCTCGTAGGTGTAGAAGCCGCGGCCGGTCTTGCGACCGAGCAGGCCGGCGGTGACCATCTGCTTGAGGATCGGGGTGGGCGCGTGGAGGCGGTCGCGGCCCTGGCGGTACATCGTCTCCAGGATCTCGTAGGCCGTGTCGAGACCGATCAGGTCGAGCAGCGCCAGCGGGCCCATCGGGTAGCCGCAGCCGAAGCGCATGGCGGCGTCGATGTCCTCGCGCGAGGCGTACTTGCCCTCGAACATCGAGGCGGCGTGGTTGAGGTAGCCGAAGAGCAGCGTGTTGGCGATGAAGCCGGCCTTGTCGCCGCAGACGACCGGGCTCTTGCCGACCTGCGCGACCAGGCCCTTCACGTCGTCGAGCACGGCCGGCTCGGTCACGACGGTCTTGATGATCTCGACGAGGTTCTGCACGGGCGCGGGGTTGAAGAAGTGCACGCCGATGACGCGACCCGGCGAGGAGTTGGCCGTCGAGATCTCGGTGACCGACAGCGAGGAGGTGTTGGTCGCGAGGATCGCGTCGGGGGCGACGATCGCGTCGAGCTCCTTGAAGATCGACTTCTTGGTCTCGACGGACTCCACGACGGCCTCGACCACGAGGTCGGCCTCGGCGAGGTCCTTCAGCTCCGTGGTGAACGTGATGCGCCCGAGGAGCTCGGCCTGCTCGGCCTCGGTGAGCTTCTCGCGCTTCACCGCCCGTCCCGTGGAGTTCTCCAGGTGCTGGCGGCCGCGGGCGACGCCCTCGTCGTTGAGCTCGACGCCCACGACGGCGAAGCCGTTGCGCGCAAAGACCTCGGCGATGCCGGCACCCATGGTGCCGAGACCGACGACGCCGATCGTGCGGAAGGTGCGGGCAGATGTCTCAGGCGTGCTCGTCATGGCGGGCATCATTCCACGGCCCGCAGAGGTCGGGAGCGTTAGTTCACCCACCGGTAACGTGGCGCCGGGTCGGTCGTCCCAGACGCGCCCGCATGACCACCCGGGGACCGTGCCGGTCGAGGCCCATGGCCCGTTCCTCGTCGCGCTGACGCCGCAGGAACGGCTCGTCCTCGCCCACCTCCTCGAAGCCCAGGCGGGCGTAGAAAGGACCGTTGAACGCCACGTCGCGGTAGGTCGTGAGCGACACGGCGTCGAAGCCGTCCTGCCACGCCTCGACCAGCGCCCGGCGCACCAGCGCGCTGCCCAGGCCCTCCCGCGCCCTGCTCGGTAGCACCGAGAGCTGGGCCAGGTGCGCCAGCCCCTCGGCGTACACGACGTGGGCGAAGCCGACCGGCTCCCCCACCTCCCCCACGACCAGGAGGAAGCCCGGCACCTCGATGCGGTCGCGGCCCTCCTCGGCGGGCGAGGCGAGGGCGTCGCCGCTCAGGTCCCCGAAGCCCTCCTCGAAGAGAGGGAGCCCGCTGTCCTCGATCGCAGCGATCCGCCGCAGGTCGGCGGCGCGGGCATGGCGGACCACATGGCGGGGCTCCAGGGACGGCACGGCCCCACTGTAGATTCGTCGCCCGTGAGACTCGTCGTTGCGCGCTGCCAGATCGACTACGCCGGTCGGCTGACCGCCCACCTGCCCCTGGCGACCCGGGTGCTGATGATCAAGGCGGACGGGTCGGTGCTCGTGCACTCCGACGGCGGCTCCTACAAGCCGCTCAACTGGATGTCGCCGCCGTGCACGCTGCGCGAGGGCACCACGGAGGACGGCCAGGTCGAGTGGATCGTCACCAACCCCAAGACCGACGACACGCTGCGCATCCTGCTCGAGGAGATCATCAGCGACTCCTCCCACGACCTCGGCGTAGACCCGGGCCTGCAGAAGGACGGCGTCGAGAAGCACCTCCAGGAGCTGCTCGCCGAGCACCCCGCCACGTTGTCCGAGGGGCTGAGCCTCGTGCGCCGCGAGTTCCCCACCGCCATCGGTCCCGTCGACCTGATGTGCCGCGACGCCGCCGGCTCGAGCGTGGCCGTCGAGATCAAGCGCCGCGGCGACATCGACGGCGTCGAGCAGCTCACCCGCTACCTCGAGCTGCTCAACCGCGACCCGCTGCTCGCCCCCGTCCGCGGCATCTTCGCCGCCCAGGAGATCAAGCCCCAGGCGCGCGTGCTCGCGATGGACCGCGGCATCGCCTGCGCGATCGTCGACTACGACGCGCTGCGGGGGCTCGACGACCCCTCGCACCGCCTCTTCTGAGCGTCGGGCGCTGCTGTCCACAGGCACGCGGGGCGCGGTGGCGGCGTGCGAGCAACCGGCATACGGTGACAGCCATGACGACCGATCCCGGCATGGGCCGACGGGTGACCCGGCTCGAGAACGACACGGAGTCGCTAATCGAGCTCGTCACCGAGGTCCGCTCCACCCAGGACGAGCACACCAGCCGCTTCGACCGGATCGAGAGCACCCTCACCGGGCACACCAGCCTGCTCGTCGGCGCCGAGAGCACCCTCACCGAGCACACCAGCCTGCTCGCCGGCGCCGAGAGCACCCTCACCGAGCACACCAGCCTGCTCGCCGGCGCCGAGAGCACCCTCACCGAGCACACCAGCCGCTTCGACCGGATCGACACGATGCTCGATGAGCTCGTCCGGCGCCTTCCCGAGCTTTCGTGACCTGCGCAGCCGACGCCCCTTCGCGCCGCCCGCTCTGATGCGGATCTTCCACATCGCGACCCGGGTCGACTGGGAGGCCGCCCGCGTCTCGGGGTCCTACACGACCTCCACGATCGGGCGCACGCTCGCCGAGGAGGGCTTCCTGCACGCCAGTCGCGGCGACCAGTGGCAGGGCGTGCGCGACCGGTTCTACGCCGACGTCACCGAGCCCCTCGTGCTCCTGGTGATCGAGACCGACCGCCTCTCCGTGCCCGTGGTCGAGGAGCCCGTCGCCGACAGCGCTGAGACGTTCCCCCACGTCTACGGCCCGCTCTCCCCCGACGCGGTCGTCACCGTCATCCCGCTCGACGGCCGCCCGGTCGCACCGGACGGCGAGGAGGCCACGTTCTCCCAGGTCTTCCTCGCCGAGGTCGTACGACGGGTGGTGCTGGCCCTGCTCGTCATGGGCGTCGCGGTGCTCGGCGCCCTCGTCGGCTCGGCCGTCGAGCCCGACCTCGGCGCCTCCGTCGGGCTGCTCGTCGGGCTCGTGGCCGGTGTCGGCGCGGCCGTGGTGGTCCACCGCCGCCGCTGACCCGTCGTCAGGCGTAGGGCAGGTACACCAGGAACGACGTGCCGACGCCCACCTCGCTGGTGACGTCGATCCGGCCGCCGTGGGCCTGCACGATCGTCTGCGCGATGGGCAGTCCCAGCCCGGCACCGGGCGTCTGCGCGACGACCGCGTCCGGCCCGCGGTAGAGCCTCTTGAAGAGGTGTGGCATCTCCTCGGGCGAGATCCCGCGCCCGGTGTCGGTGACCTCGAGCAGCGCCATCGCGCCCGCGTCACCGACGCGCAGGGTGACGGTGCCACCGGGCTCGGTGAACTTCAACGCGTTGCCGAGGAGGTTCTCGGTGACCTGCACCAGCCGGAGGAAGTCGCCCAGCACCGGCAGGACCTGCTCGACCTCGAAGCGCACCTCCAGCTGGGCCCCGGCCGCCAGCGGCCCGCGGTCGACCAGCACGCGGCGCGCCACCTCGACCAGGTCGACCGGGGTCAGGGTGAGCTGGTGTCGCTCGTCGTCGAGGAAGGCGAGCGTGAGCAGGTCGTCGACCAGGCGCAGCTCGCGCGCGGCGTTGCGCTGGATCACCGACACGATCTGGCGGGCCCGGGCGCCGAGCTGGTCCTCCTCGAGGTCCTCGAGCAGCTCGGCGTAGCCGATGATCGACGTCAGCGGGGTGCGCAGCTCGTGGGAGACGGTCGCGATGATGTCCTCGCGCAGGCGGGTGGTGTCCTGCTGGAGCCGCTTGCGCTCGGTGATGTCGCGGGCCGCGACCGACACCAGCAGCGCGCCGTCGGCGCGCAGGCTCGACAGCGTCAGCTCGACCGGGACCACGTGGCCGTCGCGGTGCAGGACCGTGACCTCGCGGGCCGGCAGGGCAGGTCCCAGGTCCCCCGTGGCCCGGACGTCGTCGCGCCAGCCCCGGTAGACCTCGAGCAGGCCGTCGGGGACCAGCACCTCGAGGGGACGCCCGACCAGGGACCCGGTGTCGTGGCCGAGCACGTGGGCCACCTGCTGGTTGACCAGGACGATCGTCGCGCTCTCGTCGACCACGACCGTGGGGTCGGGGGCCGCGTCCAGGAGCCTCCCGAGCAGCGCAGCATCCAGTCGAGTCTCCTGCACGTCACGACCCTACTGCCGGCCGACCTGACCCGTCCTCGCAACACCCTCACCGGGCCAGGGTGGCCACCTCGGCGGCGCAGCCCCAGCTGAGCGTCACGCCGGAGCCGCCGTGGCCGTAGCAGTGGACGACCCGCCCCTCGCGCTCCAGCCGCACGACGGGCCGGGCGGGCCGCAGCCCGACCTTGTGCCCGCGCACCCGGGCGAGCGCCAGCTCGGGCACGAGGTCGCTCGCCCGCTCCAGGATGGCCGTTGCCGTCTGCGCCGACGGGGTGCGACTCCAGTCGCCCTCCTCCGCGGTTCCCCCGACGACGATGTCGTGCTCGCGCGGCACCACGTAGGTCGGCCCGTCGCCGTCGAGCCACCACCGGTCCAGGCCCATCTGGTCGACGTAGACCACCTGACCGCGCACGGGAGTCACACCGTGGTCGGCCGCGAGGAGCCGAGACCCGATCCCGGAGCAGTTGACCACCAGGTCTCCCCCGTCAGGCAGGACCCGCAGGTTGAGCCGCGTCAACGTGCCGCCCAGCGCCTCGACGCGGCCCGCGAGCCAGCCGAGGTAGACCGGCATCTCCACGACCGGGGCCACGAAGCTCCAGCCCCGTTCGACGCGCGACAGCGTCGGCACCGCCGAGGCCCACCACGGGTCGGGGGTCGCGGCCGGGACGACCTCGGTCCCCGGGACCATCCGCACCCCTGACTCCGGTGCGCCGAGCGCCAGGGCCGCCAGCTCGTCGTACGTCGTGGCGGACCAGGCGGTGACGCGGTCCTGCGGCAGGGCGCGGTAGGGGTACCAGATCGCGGCGGCGACCGCCGAGGTCGTCTCCCGGGGCAGGTCGCGCGCGACGACGTCGACCCTGTGCCCGGCCTCGAGCAGGCGCACGGCACACGACAGGCCGACGACTCCTGCCCCCACGACGATCACGCGGCTCATGGCTCGAGTCTCCCCCATCGGTGGGACGTCGGCGTAACCCAGGTCACAGGGTCGTCGTTGGGCCGACGACGAAAGGTCCCCCATGTCCCGGATCGTGCGACTCCTCCTGACCCTCCTGGTCGTCCCTGCCCTGGTCGGCACTGCCCTCACCCTCAGCGGCGGCCCAGCCGGTGCCCACGAGGAGCGGCCGGCCGTCTTCCCGAAGGGCAACGGCGCCCGCCCGGCGTTCCTGGGCTACGACAACCCGCGCAAGCGCGTCGTGTGCAAGGGGGACGAGAGCGCCCGTCGCATCCGGGCCATGCCGGCCGGTGCGGCCAAGCAGCGCAACCTGCGACTGCTGCCGCAGTGTCGCTTCTCCTCGATCCAGGACGCGGTCCGCTCGATCACCCGGCGACGGACCTCGGTCTACGTCCTGCCCGGGGTCTACGAGGAGCGCAAGTGGGGTCAGCGGCGGCGCAGCGACTACTGCTCGCACCTGGGCACGCAGTCGGACGCACCCCTGCTCAGCTCCGAGTACATCGGCTCCATCTCCTCCCCTGGCACGCCGGCCCCGGACGGCCAGGCTGCGGCGGCAGACGAGACCGACCCGATCGCGCTGTCCTACGCCGACCAGCGCCGGTGCTTCTCCAACCTCAACCTGATCTCCGTCTTCGGGGACAAGACGCCCGGCAACAGCTCGATCGCCTGCGACAGCCAGTTCTGCGGCACCCAGATCGTCGGCACGGGTCGACGCATGTCCGACGTGGTCATCGACAACGACTTCCAGAAGCTCAACGCCATCCGTCTCGACCGAGCGGGCGGTGCCTACGTCACCAACATGACGCTGCAACAGGCGGAGTTCAACGCCATCTACGTCCTCGAGACCGACGGGTTCGTGCTGGATCGGCTGCGCACCCGGGGCAACGACGAGTACGGCATCCTCGCCTTCGCCAGCGACCACGGCCTGATCCAGCGCTCCGACGCCTACTACAACGGCGACTCCGGCATCTACCCCGGCTCCGCCTCCGACCTCAACGCCGACAACCCGAACTTCGAGGTCACGCGCTACGCCATCGAGATCCGCAACAACCGCAGCCACCACAACACGCTCGGCTACTCCGGCACCGCCGGCAACTCGGTGTGGGCGCACCACAACAAGTTCTACGACAACGCCACGGGTATCGCCACGGACTCGCTCTTCCCCGGTCACCCCGGCCTGCCGCAGGACCACGCCCGCTGGAACAACAACGAGATCTTCCGCAACAACACCAACTGGTACACCGACTACGTCGACACGGGCGTGTGCGACCGCCCGATGCCCGAGCGTGGCTACATCGACGGTGCCGTGTGTCCCGTCGTGCCCACCCCCGTGGGCACCGGGGTCCTCATCGCCGGCGGCAACTCCAACTCCACCGACCACAACTGGATCTACGACAACTGGCGCTTCGGCACCATGCAGTTCTGGGTGCCGGCGCCCTTGCGCGACGAGATGGACCCCCGCAAGCTCTACGACACCTCCAACGACAACCACACCTTCGCCAACCACATGGGCTCGACGCCCGACGGACGGGTCCTGGAGAACGGGATGGACCACTGGTGGGACGACCAAGGGGTCGGCAACTGCTGGGAGCGGAACGTCTACGCCGACGGCAGCCAGGACGACAACTTCGTCCTCCCGCCCGCGAGCTGCGCGGCCGGCGGCTCGGTCTTCCTGCCCGGCATGACGGTCAAGGACGCCGGCTTCCTGACCTGCAGCCAGTACGACCGGGCCGACCCGGTCCTGCGCCACCCCGCGGGCTGCAACTGGTTCGACAGCCCGTCGCGCCCCTCCTCCGCCCGTACGACGGGCGAGGTCACCGCCGCCGCGCCCGCCCCGTCGCGGGCCGTCGACGCGAGCGCCGGTGGTGCTCCCCTGCTCGCCGCCGCGGGAGGCCTGCTCCTCCTGCTGGGACTGGGACGTCGTCGTCGTGCGCGCGCTGCGTAGCGCTCTGGTCGTCGTCGCCGTCCTCGCCCTCATGGCCGGCGGCGCGACCGTGGCGCTGGCGCGCAGCACCCCCGATCTCGTGGCCGGTGGACCGGTCTCGGTGACCGGGACCGAGGCCAGCGCGGTCTTCCAGGTCGCCGATCGCACGGTGCGCCAGGTGCGCTACGCCGACGGCGGGACGCTGCGCTACACCTTCCGCCTGGACAACGACTCGCGCCTCCCGGTCACGGTGTTGGGCCTCGACGAGGAGCAGGCCGATCCCCGCCTCTTCGGCCTGGCCGGTCTCACGCGGCGTTCGATCGGCGCGGGTGAGTCAGGGGAGGTCACGCTGTCGCTGACGATGGGCGGGTGCGAGACCCTGTCGTCGCGAGCCGGGTCGTTCGTCACCACCATCGCGGTGCGCACCCGACAGGCCGGTCTCTTCGACGACGTCGTCGAGGTCGCGCTGCCGGAGGAGATCCACACCGGCTCCCCTCGCGAGGCGTTCTGCCCCAACTCGACGGCCACCTCGCGGCCGCCAGGCTGAGACGGACGGACGAGATCGTGCGCGATCAGGCGCCGGCGACCCGCGGCGCGGTCGGGTCGGCACCCTCGGCGCTCTGCTCGCGAGCGACGTACTCCTCGATGTCCTCGACGTCCTCGCGGTTGCGGGTCACGACGGCCAGCAGGTCGCTCATCGTGGCGACCTCCTCGACCTGCTCCTTGATGAACCACTGCATGAACTGCTCGGAGGCGAAGTCGCTCTCCTCGCGAGCGATCCGCAGCAGGCCGTTGATCTGCTCGGTGACCCGCTTCTCCTGGGCCAGCGCGAGGGCGACCGGAGCGACGACGTCGTCGAAGCCGTTGACCGGGGCCTCGACTCCCGGCACGACCACGTCGGCGTCGGTGTCGAGGAGGTACTGCACCATCATCAGCGCGTGCTCGCGCTCCTCGAGCGCCTGGCCGTAGAAGAACGCGGCCATCTGGGGCATCGTCAGCGCGTCGTAGTAGACGGCGCACGCGAGGTACTGGCTGTGGGCGGCGAGCTCGTTACCGATCTGGGTGTTGAGCTGGTCGGCAAAACGGGGTGCGGGCACCTGGTGGTCTCCTGGTCGTCGTCGCGGGACCGGGTCAGGCGGCCTTGGCGAGCTTCTTCTTGGTCAGCTTCTTGCCGTCCACGCGGACGAGCTTGCGCTTCTTGACGGTGTACCCGTCGGGCAGCGTGCCCTCCCTGAGCATCCGGAGCGGGCAACGGCCGCACTTCGACGAGGAGACGCAGCACTCGGTCTTGGGGAGCTTGCGCGTCGCACCCTTGGACTTTCCCATGACGGCAGCGTAGCAGAATCCTTAGGCATGCCTTACCTAAAGTGATCCAGATCCCAGGACCGGAACGGCTCCCACCGTCAGGCCAGGTGCGTCAGGCCAGGTGCTTCAGGCCAGGTCGTTGGCCTGCCGGATCACGTCGACGATCCCGCTCATGATCTCGGTGAGGCCGAAGTCCTTGGGGGTGTAGACCGCGGCGACGCCGAGCTCCTTGAGCCGGCGACCGTCGGAGTCGGGGATGATCCCGCCGACGATGACCGGCACGTCCGCCAGCCCCGCCTCGCGGAGACCGTCGAGGACGGCCGGCACCAGCTCCATGTGCGAGCCGGACAGGATCGAGAGGCCGACGCAGTGGACGTCCTCGGCCACGGCGGCCGACACGATCTGCTCCGGGGTGAGGCGGATGCCCTGGTAGATCACCTCGAAGCCGGCGTCGCGGGCTCGCACCGCGACCTGCTCGGCACCGTTGGAGTGACCGTCGAGGCCCGGCTTGCCGACGAGCAGGCGCAGACGTCCGCCAAGCTCCTCGCCGGTGCTGCGCACCTTCTCGCGTACGGCGGTCAGCTCGGCGCCTGCCTCCGCGACGCCGACTGCCCCGCTCACGCCGGTTGGCGCGCGGAACTCCCCGAACACCTCGCGCAGCGTGCCGGCCCACTCCCCCGTGGTGGCGCCTGCCCGGGCGGCGACCAGCGTGGCGGCCATCAGGTTCTCGGTCGTCTTGGCGGCGGCCGCGAGCGCGGCGAGCGCCGCGGTGACCGCGGACTCGTCGCGGGCGGCCTTCCACTCCTCGACCGAGGTCAGCGCCGACTGCTCGGCTTGCGGGTCGGCGGCCATGATGGCGCCGTCGAGGTCGGCCGTCAGCGGCGACGGCTCGGTGGTCTCGTAGATGTTGACGCCGACGATCTTCTCGTCGCCGTTCTCGATGCGGCCGCGCCGAGCCGCGTGCGCGGACACGAGCTCCTGCTTCATGTAGCCGGACTCGACGGCCGCGATCGCACCGCCCATCGCCTGCACCCGGTCGATCTCGGCGCGGGCGCCGTCGACGAGCTCGCGCACCTTGGCCTCGATCACGACCGAGCCCTCGAAGATGTCGTCGTACTCCAGCAGGTCGGACTCGAATGCCAGCACCTGCTGCAGGCGCAGTGACCACTGCTGGTCCCACGGGCGGGGAAGGCCGAGCGCCTCGTTCCAGGCGGGAAGCTGCACGGCGCGGGCGCGGGCGTTCTTGGAGAGCGTCACGCCCAGCATCTCCAGCACGATGCGCTGCACGTTGTTCTCCGGCTGCGCCTCGGTCAGACCGAGGGAGTTGACCTGCACGCCGTAGCGGAAGCGGCGCATCTTGGGATCCTGGACGCCGTAGCGCTCACGGGTGATCTCGTCCCACAGCTCGACGAAGGCGCGCATCTTGCACGTCTCCTCGATGAAGCGGACCCCGGCGTTGACGAAGAAGGAGATCCGGCCGACGACCTTCTCGAAGTCGTCCTCGGAGACCTGCCCGGAGCCCCGGACCTGGTCGAGCACGGCGATCGCGGTGCACAGCGCGTAGGCCAGCTCCTGCGTCGGCGTCGCGCCGGCCTCCTGCAGGTGATAGCTGCAGATGTTGATCGGGTTCCACTTGGGGATCTGGTGGACCGTGTAGGAGATCATGTCGCCGATGAGGCGCAGGGAGTGCTCGGGCGGGAAGACGTAGGTCCCCCGGGAGAGGTACTCCTTGATGATGTCGTTCTGGGTGGTGCCGGCCAGCTGGCCCGCGACCTCCTCGGGCGTGAGGTCGGGGTTCTGCTCCTCGGCCGCCACCTGGTACATCGCGAGCAGCCACATGGCGGTGGCGTTGATCGTCATCGAGGTGTTCATCTCGGTGAGCGGGATGTCGTCGAAGAGCTTGCGCATCTCCCCGAGGTGCGGCACCGGGACGCCGACCTTGCCGACCTCACCACGCGCGAGCGGCGAGTCGGGGTCGTAGCCGGTCTGGGTCGGCAGGTCGAAGGCGACCGAGAGACCGGTCTGCCCCTTGGCGAGGTTGGTGCGGTAGAGCGCGTTGGACGCGACAGCGGTCGAGTGGCCGGCGTACGTGCGCATCACCCAGGGGCGATCCTTCTCGGTCATGCCCTGAGGGTAGGTCGTCGGCTACCCAGAAGTAACGGGTCTCGGTGTGGCTTATCCGACATGGGGCCGCGAGCCGTGCCGGGGCCCTCAGGCAGGGACGCGTTCCCGCTCGAGCTCGACGACGCGGATGAGGCGCGAGATGTGCAGCATCCGGCGCACGGCCGGGCCGCAGCCGCGCAGGGTCAGGTGGTGACCCTCACGGGTGGCGTTGCGGGTCGCCATCGCCAGCACCTTGAGGGCCGTGTGGTCCACCGTGGAGACGCCGGTCAGGTCGACGACGACGTCGGAGTCGTGGGCGCGCAGGTGGTCGTAGATCGCGTTGCGGACCTCCCACGTGCTGCGCACGTCGAAGTCGCCGCTCAACATGAGTGCCGGGCCGTCGGTCGTGATGTCCATGGTCTGCCGTCCTCCCGAGTGAAGCCGTCTCTTACCGCTTACCCACTATGACGCGCGACATACGCAGAAGGTTGCACCTGGACTGCAACCAATTCCGGGCGCGCCGCCACGAGCGCACCGCAGCCCACCCCGATCAGGGCCATCCCGGCCACGCCGAGCGGCGAGAAGATGTGGTCGGTGTGCACCAGCCACGCACCCGGCACCAGCAGGAGGGCGGGCAGGGCGGTCACCCGATGGCGCACCAGGAGGTCGACCACGAGCACCACGACGCACACCAGCAGCGCCCACGACCCGACCTCCCCGATCGGGGTCCCGATCCGGAACAGCAGCCGCACCTCGTCGGGGCGCGGCACGCCGGGCCCCAGCTCGCGGGTGACGTAGCCCGCGGCCATCCCGCTGACCACGTCGAGCGCGGTGTAGAAGGTCGCATAGACGTAGGCCGCCAGCCGCACCACCCACGCCACCGGGTCGCGACGCCCACGGACCAGCGCGGCCAGCGCCACCCCCACGAGCGGGAAGACCAGCAGCCCGGCCACGTGCAGGCCGAACCACCGCTGGGCGGTGTCGGCCCCCAGGCTGTGCGGGTGGAACAGGCCGGCCACTGCGAGCGACAGCGCCGGGAGGGGCGACGAGCAGGCCGAGGGCACGAGGTTGGCGCATGCTGGCTACCCTCGCACCCATGGTCAACCTCACCAGGATCTACACCCGCACCGGCGACGCCGGCGAGACGCGCTTGGGCGACATGAGCCTCACCACCAAGAACGACCTCCGGCTGCACGCCTACGCCGACGTCGACGAGGCCAACGCCCAGCTCGGGGTCGCGATCGCCACCGGTGGGCTCGACGACGACGTGGTCAAGGTCCTCACCCACGTGCAGAACGACCTCTTCGACGTGGGCGCCGACTTCTGCACGCCGGTCGTGGCCGACCCCGAGTTCCCGCCGCTGCGCATCGAGCAGGCCTACGTCGACCGGCTCGAGGCCTGGTGCGACCACTACAACGAGTCGCTGCCCAACCTGCGCTCGTTCATCCTCAACGGCGGCACGCCCGGCGGCGCCCACCTCCACGTCGCGCGCACCGTCGTACGACGGGCGGAGCGGGCAGCGTGGGCGGCCTTCGAGCAGCACGGGGAGACGATGAGCGCGGTGGCCATCACCTACCTCAACCGGCTCTCCGACCTGCTCTTCATCCTCGCCCGCCACGCCAACCGCGAGGCCGGCGACGTGCTGTGGGTCCCGGGCGGCGAGCGCTGAGGATGTTCCCGGATCGCTTCTGGGAGCTGGTGGGGACCCTGGGAGGGGTCGCCGACGACACGACGACCCCGGCCCTCGACCGCGCGCTGGGCGAGTCCGGCGAGGGCGAGGACTTCCTCGACCTGGTCGAGGAACACGTCGAGCGGATCCTGGAGCGCTGCGAGGTGCCCGCCTCGCACCAGGGCGACACGGCCGAGTGGATCGCCGCGGCTGTCATCGCTGCCGGACGGGCCGAGCACGACCGCGTGCTCGCCTCGGGCGCGCCCCTCGTCCCGGACGAGTGGGCATGGGCCGAGGCCGAGAACCTGCTCGTCGCCGGCATGCCGCACGAGGCGGACTCACCCCTTCCCGGGACACGGATCGGGATCACCCTCGAGTGGAAGGCCCTCGACCTCCCGGTCGACATGGAATCGACGTTCGACCCCGTTCTTGACTGGGCAGGCGACGACCCTCGGCACGGCCACTCCGTGACGCTCGACCCGGCGTGGACGGAGGCAGTCCTGCGCCTCGAGGCCGACCCCGAGTTCCAGCGACGTCGGGAGGCCATCGCCGACGTCGGACTCCACCTCAAGGTCCGCGAGGCCGACGAGATGGTGCTGACGCCGTGGCCCGCGCCGGACCAGGTCGACGACGTCGTCCTGTCGGTGCCGATCGCCGCCTTCACCGACCAGGACCGGACCGACGTCTACGGGCAGGTCGTCGCCGAGCTGGTCCTGAGTGTGCAGGACGCGCTCGGCCGAGGCTGAGCCGCGCAGCCCGCTCAGCGCGACGGCACGTCCACCCTGCCGGGGGCCGGCGCGGCAGCCAGCACGGCCACGGCCGCGGGCGCCATCAGCACCGTGACGACGAGAAGCGCGTCCAGGGTCCCGACCCGGTCACCGAGCGCACCCAGCAGAGGCGGGCCGGTCAGGAACGCCGCGTAGCCGACGGTCGACACCACGCTCACCCGGGCCGCCGAGCGCCGCGGGTCGTCGGCGGCGGCACTCATGCCGACGGGGAACCCGAGGGCGGCACCGAGTCCCCAGAGCAGAATGCCGAGCACGACGAGCGGGGTCCACTCCCCCAGCACGGTCAGCAACGTGCCGGAGGCGACGGCGGCAGCCGAGACCCACAGGACCACGCGGCGACCCAGGCGGTCCAGGGCGACCGGCCCGAAGAGCCGCCCCAGGCTCATCGCGGTGACGAAGACGGCGTAGCCGCCGACCCCGACCCAGTGGCGGGCGTCGTAGCCGTCGATCAGCGCGAGCGAGAGCCAGTCGTTGGCCGACCCCTCGGCGATCGCGAAGGTCAGCACCATCAGCCCGATGGCCAGGGTGCGGGGCTCGGTCCAGGCCGAGCGAGGGGGTCCGTCCTCGTGCGGCTCCTCGGGGCGCACCGGCAGGAAGTCGCGCACGACCACGAGCACCGTCGCGAGCGCCAGCAGCGACACCACCGTGAGGTGGGCGACGGCCGGCGCGTGGGCCGCGGCCATGGCGACGCCGACCGCGGCGCCGCCGATGTTGCCGAAGGACCAGCCGGCGTGGAAGCGCGGCATGATCGTGCGCCCGAGCAGCCGCTCGACCTCGGCACCCTCCACGTTCATCGCGACGTCCCACAGGCCGCTGCCGACCCCGAAGAGGAAGAGCCCGACGCCAGCACCGGCAACCGAACCAGCGGTGAAGGCCCCCAGTGCGCAGGTGACCAGTCCGGCCGCGGAGACGACGGCCCCGAGGCGTACGACGTCGGCGGCGCTGGTACGCGCGATGAGCAGCCCCGCGGTCGGCAGGGCCAGCACGGAGCCGGCCGCGATCGCCAGCAGGAGCAGGCCGAGCGCGCCGTTGTCGAGGTCGAGGCGCTCGCGCAACGAGGGGATCCGCGAGATCAACGAGGCCATCAGGACGCCGTTGAGCGCGAAGACCGCCGCCACCGAACGCTTGGAGGACGGCAGCGTGGGCGTCATCGCGACCAGTCGGTGCCGGGCGGTCGGGCCTCGAGCCAGGACTGGAAGCCGGTCAAGGAGGCCTCGCTCATCGCAAGCTCGATCTCGCCCGACGCGGTCTGACAGTGGATCACGACGTGATCGGGATAGAGCGACATCTGCTCGGCCCCGAGCGCCTCGCGCCGACCGTCATAGCTGAGCGTCTCGCGCGCCCAGATCTGCCGGGGCCCCGGTGCCACGGAGAAGACACGGAACCACTCGAGCGTCTGCCCGGAGTAGCGACCCAGGCCCAGGACCCAGCCGCGGCCGGCCCTGTCGGAGCGCACGCGAAAGCTGAGCTCGAAGGTGCCGCCATGACGCGAGAGAGCACGACGCCTGATGACCAGTGCGAGCCCATAGCTGAGGACGAGCAGGAGGAGGACGCCGGCGATGTCGATCAGCCACTGCCACCACGGCATCCGGTCACTCCCTCCCTTCGGTCGCGCCAGCCTAACGAACACGTTGCCCCCGACCCACAGGTGGGCCGGGGGCAACGCGCGGTGCCGATGATCGGTGCTGCGATCAGAACACGGTCAGGACGCCTTCTCGGCCGCGCGGATGCGGGCCTCGGCCCGACGGATGCGCAGCTCGCGCTCGTCGCTGGTGGGCAGACCGTGCGCCGCGTCGAGCTCGGCCTTGGCCTCGTCGATCTTGATGTCCTGGGCGAGCACGGCGTACTCGGACAGGATCGAGACCCGGTCGTTCGCGACCGAGAGGAAGCCGGCGTCGACCGCCGCCACGACGACGGGGCCGTCGACCTCGGAGATCTCCACGGTCGCCTCAGTGAGCAGCGAGAGCATCGGGGCGTGCCCGCGAAGGACACCCACGTCGCCCTCGACCGTGCGGGCGATGACCATCGAGGCCGCGCCGGACCACACGGTCCGGTCGGCCGCGACGAGCTCTACCTGCAGGTCACCCATCAGAGGTTCTTCTGGATCTCGGCCCACTTCGCCTCGACGTCGTCGAGACCGCCGCACATGAAGAAGGCCTGCTCGGCCACGTGGTCGTAGTCGCCGTCCGCGATCTTGTTGAACGCCTCGATGGTGTCCTTGACGGGAACCGTCGAGCCCTCGAGGCCGGTGAACTGCTTGGCGACGTAGGTGTTCTGCGACAGGAAGCGCTGGATGCGACGAGCGCGCGACACGATGATCTTGTCCTCTTCGGACAACTCGTCGACGCCCAGGATGGCGATGATGTCCTGGAGCTCCTTGTTGCGCTGCAGGATCTGCTTGATCCGGATGGCGCAGTCGTAGTGCTCCTGCCCGATGTACTGGGCGTCGAGGATCCGCGAGGTCGACGTCAGCGGGTCCACCGCGGGGTAGATGCCGAGCGAGGCGATCTCTCGCGAGAGCTCGGTGGTCGCGTCGAGGTGGGCGAACGTCGTGGCCGGCGCGGGGTCGGTGTAGTCGTCGGCCGGGACGTAGATCGCCTGCAGCGAGGTGATCGAGTTGCCTCGCGTCGAGGTGATCCGCTCCTGGAGCTGACCCATCTCGTCCGCCAGGTTGGGCTGGTAGCCCACGGCGGAGGGCATCCGACCCAGCAGGGTCGAGACCTCGGAGCCGGCCTGGGTGAAACGGAAGATGTTGTCGATGAAGAGCAGCACGTCCTGGTTCTGGACGTCGCGGAAGTACTCCGCCATCGTCAGGGCCGAGAGGGCCACGCGCAGACGCGTGCCCGGCGGCTCGTCCATCTGACCGAAGACGAGGGCCGTCTGGCCGATGACGCCGGCGTCGGTCATCTCCTCGATGAGGTCGTTGCCCTCGCGGGTGCGCTCGCCGACACCGGCGAACACCGACACACCACCGTGGTCCTTGGCGACGCGAGCGATCATCTCCTGGATCAGCACGGTCTTGCCGACCCCGGCGCCACCGAACAGGCCGATCTTGCCGCCGTTGACGTAGGGCGTCAGCAGGTCGATGACCTTGATGCCGGTCTCGAACATCGTGGTCTTCGACTCGAGCTGGTCGAACGCGGGCGCCTTGCGGTGGATGCCCCACCGCTCCTTGACCTCGTAGACCTCGCCCTCCTCGAGGTTGAGCACGTCACCGGTCGCGTTGAACACGTGGCCCTTGGTGATGTCGCCCACGGGGACGGTGATCGGGCCGCCGGTGTTGGTCACCGTGGCGCCGCGCACCAGCCCGTCGGTCGACTGCATCGAGATGGCGCGGACCATGCCGTCGCCGATGTGCAGCGCGACCTCGAGGATCAGCGTCTTGGTCTCGCCCTCGAGCTCGAGGTCGACCTCGAGCTTGTTGTACATCTCGGGCATCGAGTCCGAGGGGAACTCGACGTCGACGACCGGGCCGGTCACCCGGGCGACGCGGCCCGTGCTCACGGAGCCCGAGCCCTTCTGGGTCTCTTCGATTACAGCAGTCATGTCTCTCACTCGCTCTGCTAGTCGTTGGCGGAGTTGGCGTCGGCCAGCGCGTTGACGCCACCAACGATCTCGCTGATTTCCTGGGTGATCCCGGCCTGGCGGGCCTGGTTGGCGATCCGGGTGTACTTCTTGATGAGCTCGTCGGCGTTGTCCGTGGCGGACTTCATGGCCTTCTGGCGGGCCGCGAGCTCGGAAGCGGCGGCCTGCAGCAGGGAGAAGAAGATCCGGCTCTGGACGTACTGCGGAAGCAGACCGTCCAGCACGGCCTCGGCGGAGGGCTCGAACTCGTAGAGCGGGAGCACCTCGTGCGTCTCGGGTGCTTCCTCCCCCTCGATGACCTCGAGCGGGAGCAGGCGCACGGCCGTGGGCTCCTGGACCAGCATCGAGCGGAAGCGCGTGTAGACGACGTGGACCTCGTCCACGTCACCGTCCTCGCCCTGCTCCTTGAGGAACGACTCGATCAGGGCACGCCCGACCTCCGCCGCGACCTCGTAGGAGGGCTGGTCGGAGAACCCGGTCCACAACTGGACCACGGGACGCTGACGGAACCTGAAGTAGGCCTCGCCCTTGCGACCGCAGATGTACCAGTCGATCTCCTTGCCCTCGCCGCGCAGCTTCTCGGCGAGCCGCTCGGCCTCCTTGAGCACGCTCGAGGAGTAGGCACCTGCCAGACCACGGTCGCTGGTCACGACGAGGACGGCGGCCCGCTTGGGGTCGTCCTCCTCACGCGTCAACGGGTGGTCGACGTTCGAGAACGTCGCGACGGCCGACACCGCACGCGTCAGCTCCCGGGCGTAGGGCGCTGCCGCCTGAGCCCGTTGCTGCGCCTTGATGATGCGGGACGCAGCGATGAGCTCCATGGCGCGCGTGATCTTCTTCATCGACTCCGTCGACTTGATCCGCGCGCGGTACTCACGCAGCGAGAGGGCCATGGGTCAGCCTCGCTTCTGCTTGACGATCTGCTCCTGGTCCTCGTCCTCCAGCGCCTCGGCCGGGGCCTCGTGGCCGACCTTGATCGAGCCACCTTCGGAGGTCTCGAACTCGTTGAGGAAGGAGTCGTAGGCGTCGGAGAGGGAGGACTCGGTCTCGTCCTCGAACTTCATCGACTCACGGATGGCGGCCAGGATGCCGTCGTGCGAGCGACGCAGGTAGTCGAGGAACTCACGCTCGAAGCGCAGCACGTCCTCGACCGGGACGCGGTCGAGGCGTCCACTGGTGCCCAGCCACAGCGAGACGGTCATCTCGTCGAGCGGGTAGGGCGAGTAGGCCGGCTGCTTGAGCAGCGCCATCAGGCGCGACCCGCGGTCCAGCTGCTGGCGCGAGGCCGCGTCGAGGTCCGAGGCGAACATCGCGAACGCCTCCATGGCACGGAACTGCGCCAGGTCGACCTTCAGCGAGCCGGTGACCTTCTTCATCGCCTTGGTCATGGCCGCGCCGCCCACGCGCGAGACCGAGACACCCACGTCGATGGCGGGGCGCTGGTTGGCGGCGAAGAGGTCCGACTGCAGGAAGATCTGGCCGTCGGTGATCGAGATGACGTTGGTCGGGATGAACGCCGAGACGTCGTTGGCCTTGGTCTCGACGATGGGCAGACCCGTCATGGAGCCGGAACCCAGGTCGTCCGAGAGCTTCGCGCACCGCTCCAGCAGACGGCTGTGCAGGTAGAACACGTCACCGGGGTAGGCCTCGCGACCCGGCGGGCGACGCAGCAGGAGCGACACGGCGCGGTAGGCCTCGGCCTGCTTGGTCAGGTCGTCGAACACGATGAGGACGTGCTTGCCGGCGTACATCCAGTGCTGGCCGATGGCCGAGCCGGTGTAAGGGGCGAGGTACTTGAAGCCAGCACTGTCGGATGCGGGAGCGGCGACGATGGTGGTGTACTCCAGCGCCCCGGCCTCCTCGAGGGCACCACGCACGGAGGCGATGGTCGAGCCCTTCTGACCGATGGCGACGTAGATGCAGCGCACCTGCTTCGTCGGGTCACCGGAGTCCCAGTACTGCTTCTGGTTGATGATCGTGTCGATGGCGACCGTGGTCTTGCCGGTCGCGCGGTCACCGATGATCAGCTGGCGCTGACCGCGGCCGACGGGGGTCAGGGCGTCGATCGCCTTGATGCCCGTGGCGAGCGGCTCGTGCACCGACTTGCGCTGCATGACAGAGGGGGCCTGGAGCTCGAGGGCACGACGGCCGTCGGTCTCGATGTCGCCGAGCCCGTCGATCGGGTTGCCGAGCGGGTCGACCACGCGACCGAGGTAGCCCTCGCCGACGGGGACCGAGAGGACCTCGCCGGTGCGGCGCACGGTCTGACCCTCCTCGATCTTGTCGAAGTCACCGAGGACGACGGCGCCGATCTCGCGGGTGTCGAGGTTGAGGGCCAGGCCCAGGGTGCCGTCCTCGAACTCGAGGAGCTCGTTGGCCATGGCCGAGGGCAGACCGCTGATCCGCGCGATGCCGTCGCCGGCCTCGGCGACGGTGCCGACCTCTTCCTTGCCGGCGGCCTCCGGCTTGTAGTCGGAAACGAACTTCTGCAGCGCGTCCCGGATCTCGTCCGGACGGATCGAAAGCTCCGTCATGTCTGCCTACTCTCTTGGACTCTGGTGAAAATCGTGTGGTGGGGCGGGGAGCCGGCGATCAGCCGGCCAGCTTCCGTCGTGCTTCATCGATGCGCGCCGCGACCGTGCCGTCGATGACGTCGTCACCGATCTCGATCCGCATCCCCCCGAGGAGGGACGAGTCGACCAGCACGTCGAGGTGGACCTCGCGTCCGTACTGGCGCGCGAGGGCTCGCTGGAGGCGGTCGCGGTCGGCGGAGGAGAGCTCCTGGGCGACTCGCACCCGGGCGACGCTCTCCTCGTGGACCGAGGCCGCGATCTTCTGGTAGTCGGCGATCGCGAGACCCACTGTGCGGTAGGCACCCGAGAGCGCTTGCTCCGCGAGGACCAGCGACTCGGGGAGGACCTTGCCCTCGAGCAGCGCGCGCAGCAGCGCCCGCTTGTCGTCGCCGGAGCGAGCGGGGTCACCCAGGGCGCTGCGCAGCTCCGGGTTGTCGTTGATCGTCTGACCGATCCCGAACAGCTCGTCGGAGAGACGGCTGCCCTCGGCCGGCGTGCTGCCGGCCGACCGGACGACGGTCACCACCCCCAGCTGCTCGAGTGCGTCCGCGAGGTCACGCGTCGCAGTCCAGCGACGCGATACGGCATCGGCGACGAGGTCGAGAGCGACCCCGTCGATCTTGCCCTCGAAGATGGAGCGCACCAGGCCGGACTTGGCCGCGGAGTCCGTGGAGACATCCGTGGCCAGGCGGCGCAGGGCGGGCTCGGACCGGAGGACGCCCGCGACCCCGAAGAGGTCCTGACCCAGAGCGGTGCTCGGGGTCGCCACCTGGCCGAGCCGGTCGTGCAGACCGGCCACGGCCTCGGCAGAAGCGCCACGCACGGACATCAGACCGCTCCGTTGCCGGTGGTGCCGGCTCCGGTCGTCTCGATGGCCTCCAGGTCGGCGAGGAACCGGTCGACCACGCGCGCGGAGCGCTCGTCGTCCTCCAGGCTCTCGCCCACGATGCGACCGGCAAGGCCGGTCGCGAGCGCGCCCACCTCGGCACGGAGCGAGGTGACCGCCTGCTGGCGCTCCGCCTCGATCTGCGCCTTGCCGTGGTCGACGATGCGGGTGGACTCGGCCTGGGCCTGCTCCCGCATCTCCGCCAGGATCTGGGCACCCTGCTCGCGCGCCTCCTCACGGATGCGCGCAGCCTCGTGCCGAGCGTCGGCGAGCTGCTTCTCCAGCTCGGCGAGCTTGGCGTCGGCCTCGGCCTGCTTGGTCTCGGCAGCTGCGAGCCCACCCTCGATCGCGGTGGTGCGCTCGGCATACGTAGCCTCGAACGCCGGGACCACGAACTTCTTCACCAGGAAGAAGAGGATCCCAAAGACGACGAGCGAGAGCCCGATCTCGGCGAGGTGCGGGATGAGCGGGTTGAGCTCACCCTCCTCGGCGGCCCTCACCACGTACGTGGGGTTCTGTGTCTGCATGGCAGGTCCTTCGTGTTCGGTCGGTGGCCTTCGTCAGGGTCGACGAGGTCAGCTGAGGACGAACGCGAGGGCGATACCGATGATGGCCAGGGCCTCGGCGAGCGCGAAGCCGAGGATCGCGATCGACTGCAGTCGCGACTGCGCCTCGGGCTGGCGCGCGACGCCGTTGATGTAGGCGGCGAAGATCAGACCGATACCAATACCGGGGCCGATCGCAGCGAGGCCGTAGCCGACCATGTTGAGCGAGCCGTTCAGAGTGCCATCCACGGCAATCTTCCTTTCGGTTGTTTTCTTACGTCAGCTCAGTGCTCGTCAGCGAGAGCACCTGAGATGTACATGGCGTTGAGCAGGACGAACACATACGCCTGGAGGAACTGGATCAGGATCTCCAGGAAGGCAACGGCCACGAACAGCACCCACGCGAGGATGCCGACCGGGGCGTAGGCGGCACCCATCTCGACGATGAGGTACTCACCTCCGAGCGCGAACAGGATCAGCAGCAGGTGGCCGGCGAACATGTTGGCGAAGAGTCGCAGCGCGAGGGTGACGGGCCGGACGAGGATGTTGGACATGAACTCGAGAGGGATGAGCAGGGCCAGGATCGGGCCCTTGATGCCCGCAGGCACGCACTGGAGCTTCAGGTAGCCGACGAAGCCGTGCTTCTTGATGCCGGCGTAGTTGTAGATGATCCAGCTCATGACGGCCAGGCCGTAGACCATGCCCGAGCGGGAGAAGGTCGGGAACTGGATGAACGGGATCGAGGCGAAGAGGTTGTTCAGCAGGATGAACGTGAACAACGTGAAGAGGTAGGGCGTGAACCGGCGGAAGTCGTGGCTGCCGATGATGTCGCGGCCCAGCGAGTTGCGCACGAAGCCGTAGGTCTCCTCGCCGACGAACTGCAGCCTGCCCGGGACCATGGCGCGCTTGCGCGAGGCCACGTAGAAGAAGGCGAAGATCAGCACGCCCGACAAGACGACCTGGAGCATCGGCTTGGTGACGCCGAGCACGAACTCCTGTCCCATGAAGGAGAACGACGAACCGCCGCCGAATACGGGGGGAAGGTCGAAGTCCGCGGGTCCGGGAGGCGTGAAGCCCTCTCCACCCTCGGTCCGGATGCTTCCCTGCATGAGAAGTGCGCTGCCGATGCCGCTCAACGTGTCTCCTGTGTCTTCACTACGTTCTCGTGCACTACTGCTGCTTCTTCTGCGTGGTGGTGGCGGAGCTGTCCGGGATCCGGAAGCGGGCCCAGGTCTGGTAGGTCCCGAGGATCGCGCCCAGCAGGATGCCGATCGCTACCAGGAAGGTCGTGCCCAGCCAGCGATCGAGCAGCCATCCGGCGAGACCGTAGAGCAGGACCCCGGAGACCAGGTAGCCGAAAGCGTTCCAGGGATCTCCGCGTGGTCCGTCGTCGTGCTCCCCGGGGGGAATCTCCTGAGCCATCGCGAACCGGACAATAGCAGTCGCTGGTGGTCATCGCGCACCCCCCTCGGTGGGCAGGTCGTAGACCGGAATCCGGCGGCGCGTGGTCAGCAGGACCTGGCTCACGAGCCAGATCGCGGTGCCGCCGATGACCGCACCCGCGAGCCAGTCGCGGTCGAGCGTCGTGTCGAGCAGGCCGCTGCCGGAGAGGGCCGCGAAGACCATGCCCATGAGCACCACCTGGAGCACGTAGGTCGTCATCGCGACCATCAGCGCCAGCGTGGGCACCAGGCCCGCGACGACGTTGACGGCGAGGGACCCGAACCCGAGGATCCCGACGACCAGGACGGTGCCGACCAGGGCGCCGAGGGCGGCCTCGGAGCCGCTCACGACCGCGCCGACGGCGGTGGCCACGAGCCCCAGGACCACGGCGGCCGCAGCCGCACCGAGGAGCACGCTGACACCGCTGTCGCGGTCAACCTGTCCGGTGCGGGGAGCCTCGGTCGTCATCATTGGCGGCCGTTCTGTGGAGGTCGTTCGGGGTGCTCGTGAAAACTATCACAAGGTCTCGGAGCGCTCCGAATCCGGCTCCGGGAGCCTCTCCTCGGGGGCTGCGACGAGGGGTTTGGCGAAGCGCGGGAGCACGAACGTGAGCACCACCGTCACCGCAGCCATCACGCCCAACGACCCCCACATCCGGGGGCCGGTGTAGAGGCTGGCGAGCACCGTGCCGAAGGCGATCAGGGCCGCCCAGAGCCACATGATGGCCACCGCACGGCGGTGGGAGTGCCCGATCTCGAGGAGCCGGTGGTGCAGGTGCTGCTTGTCCGGGGCGAACGGCGAGCGGCCCGCCCGCGTGCGTCGTACGACGGCGAGGACGAGGTCGGCCAGCGGCACGATCAGGATGAGGACCGGCAGCGCGAGCGGCAGGAGGAAGGGCAGCAGGCTGGCCTGCGAGCCGTCGGCGCCCTGGGTGAGCTCGTTGCCGCGGAACTGCGTGGTGATCGTGAGCGCCGTGGTCGAGAGCACCAGACCGATCAGCATCGAGCCGCTGTCGCCCATGAACAGCCGGGCCGGGTGGACGTTGTGAACCAGGAACCCCGTGCAGGCTCCCGCCAGGGACGCCGAGAGCAGGGCCGCGGTCGTGGCCAGGCTGGCGCCGTTGAGGTTGGCCAGCTGGTAGCTGAAGAGGAAGAACGCCGCGGCCCCGATGCCGACCACGCCGGCGGCGAGCCCGTCGAGCCCGTCGACGAAGTTGACCGCGTTGACGGTCGCGACGACCACCACGAGGGTCAGCAGCGCCCCCTGGGCCGGGTCGAGCGCGAGCTGGTAGCCGTCGGGGCGGGGGAAGAAGTTGAACTGGAGACCGGAGTAGATGAGCAGCCCGACCGCCAGGACCTGTCCCCCGAACTTCGTCAGGGCGTCGAGGTCGAAGATGTCGTCGAGGACCCCGATGCCGCAGACCATCGCCCCGGCGATGAGCACGATCTTGGCGTCCTCGAAGACGAACGGCCCACCGTTGGAGAGGAAGGGCAGCTCGCGCGCCACGACGTAGGCCGCGACCAGCCCCCCGAGCATCGCGATGCCGCCGAGGTAGGGGATCGGCTCGGCGTGCACGTCGCGGTCGCGCACCTGGGCCACCGCACCGGTGCGCAGCGCGATCTCACGGGCGACGACCGTCAGCAGGTAGGTGACGGACGCGGCGACGAGGAAGACCAGGAGGTACTCCCTCATGCCTCTTCCCTCACTCCTCGTCCGTCAACGTCGCACCGAGCGGCTCGAGGACCTCGTTGAGCGCCTCCAGCGACAGGGCCCCGCGGCGCAGGATGCGGCCCTGGCTGCCCGTGACGTCGACGATGGTCGAGGCCTGGCCGCCCGGGGACTCCCCTCCGTCGACGATCACCGCGACCGAGTCGCCCAGCATGTCCTCGGCCTGGTCGGCATCGGTGGCCGCGGGCATGCCGGTGCGGTTGGCGGAGCTGACCGCGAGCGGACCTGTGCGCTCGAGGATCTCGAGCGTGACCGGGTGGTCGGGCATCCGGATCGCGACCGTGCCGCGGGTGTCGCCGAGGTCCCACTGCAGGGACTGCTGCTGGTGGCAGACCAGGGTCAGGGGGCCGGGCCAGAAGGCGTCGACCAGCGCCCGCGCGTAGCCGGGCACCTTGACCGCCAGCGCGTCGATCGTGGTCGCCGAGCTCACCAGGACCGGAGGCGGCATGTCACGCCCACGCCCCTTCGCCTCGAGCAGGGACGCGACGGCGTCGGGCTCGAAGGCGTCGGCACCGACGCCGTAGACGGTGTCGGTCGGCAGGACGATCAGCAGCCCACGTTGCACGGCCAGGCTCGCCGCCTCGATCGCGGACTCCAGCTCGTCGGGACTCTCGGTCGCGTAACGCTCGCTCACGGCCTCATCGTGCCAGTCGTGCCGTCACGAAGCGCGCTCGCCCGGCCAGATCGTGATGATCTCGTACGTCGGTCCAGCGCCGGGTCCGCTCGAACACCGCGGGCGCGAGCTCCCCCTGGGCGTCCGCGTGCTCGGCGCCGACGACCCCGCCCGGCCTCAGCAGGAGCGCAGCGCGCTCCTCGAGGACCCGCATCGCGTCCAGGCCGTCGTCGCCGGAGAAGAGAGCCAGGTGGGGGTCGTGGTCGCGGGCTTCGACAGCGACGGACTCCCACGCGTCGAGCGGGATGTAGGGCGGGTTGCAGGCGATCACGTCGACCTGGCCCACCAGGTCGTCGAAGGCGGTCGCGAGGTCGCCGTGGCGCAGGTCAACCCCGGTGCCGGCGAGGTTGCGCGCCGCCCAGTCCAGCGCCTGCTCGTCGAGCTCCACCGCGTGCACCTGCGCAGACGGCACCTCGTCGGCGATCGACTTGGCGATCGCGCCGGAGCCGGTGCAGAGGTCGAGCACCACGGGAGACTGCAGCGCGGACGCCTGCTCGATCGCCCACCCGGCCAGCAGCTCCGTCTCCGGCCGCGGCACGAAGACGCCGGGGCCGACACGGAGCTCGACGTGGCGGAACCAAGCGACGCCGGTCAGGTGCTGCAGCGGCTCGCGAGCGGCACGACGTGCCACCAGCACGGCGTACGCCTCGGCGACGTCGTCGGCGACCTCGTCGACCAGGAAGAGGCGCGAACGCTCGCTGCCCAACGTGTGGGCGAGCAGCTCGGCCGCATCGTGCTCAGGGCTGGCGACCCCCGCGGAGCGCAGCTGGTCGGTCGCGGCCGTCAGCAGCCGCCGACGCTGCTCCATCAGTCCTCGAGCGCCGCGAGGCGGGAGTCGAGGTCGGCCTGGATGCAGGAGTCGAGGACCGGCTGGAGGTCGCCGTCGAGCACCTGGTCGAGGTTGTAGGACTTGTAGCCCGTGCGGTGGTCGGAGATCCGGTTCTCGGGGTAGTTGTAGGTGCGGATGCGTTCCGACCGGTCGACCGTGCGGATCTGGCTGCGCCGTGCCTCGCTCGCCTCGGCGTCCGCCTCCTCCTGCGCGGCCGCGAGGAGGCGGGCCCGCAGGATGCGCATCGCCTGCTCCTTGTTCTGGAGCTGGCTCTTCTCGTTCTGGCAGCTGGCCACGATGCCCGTCGGGACGTGCGTGATGCGGACCGCGGAGTCGGTGGTGTTGACGCTCTGGCCGCCCGGCCCGCTGCTGCGGTAGACGTCGATGCGCAGGTCGTTGTCGTCGATCGTGACGTCGATCTGCTCGGCCTCGGGCAGCACGAGGACACCGGCGGCGCTCGTGTGGACGCGACCCTGCGACTCCGTGACGGGCACCCGCTGGACACGGTGGACGCCCCCCTCGAACTTGAGCTGGGCAAAGGGACCCTCCCCCGGCGCCGGCGTGCCCTTGGCCTTCACGGCGACCGTGGCCGACTTGTAGCCGCCGAGGTCGGACTCGGTGGCGTCGATCAGCTCGGTGCGCCAGCCCCGGGCCTCGGCATAGCGCGTGTACATCCGCAGCAGGTCCCCGGCGAAGAGCGCCGACTCCTCGCCGCCCTCCCCCGACTTGATCTCCAGCAGCGTGTCCTTGTCGTCGGCCGGGTCCCGCGGGATCAGCAGGTAGCGCACGCGCTCCTCCGCCTGGACGCGACCGGCCACCAGGGCGTCGACCTCGCCGGCGAAGGTGGGGTCCTCCGCCGCGAGCTCGCGCGCGGCCTCGATGTCGCCGTCGTAGGCCTGCCACTCGCGCCAGGCCGTGATGATCGCGCTCAGCTCGGAGTAGCGCTGGTTGAGGCGCTTGGCGAGGCGGGCGTCGGCGTGCGTCTCGGGAGCACCCAGCCGGGTCTCGAGCTCGCTGTGCTCAGCGAGGTAGCCCTCGACGGCCTCGAACATGAGGACTCCTGTGGTGGTCGTGGCGCCTGGCTGGTGCTGGGCTGGGGGGGTGCTGCGGACAAATCACGAGCGCCGACCCACTGCATGGAGGCAGCGGGTCGGCGCTCGGAGGTTGCTACTTGGCGTCGGCCTCGGACGGGGCCGCGGCCTTCTTGGCGTAGCGCGCCTCGAAGCGGGCGACGCGACCGCCGGTGTCGAGGATCTTCTGCTTGCCGGTGTAGAACGGGTGGCACTGCGAGCAGACGTCGGTGCGGATGGAGCCGCCCGTCGAGGTGCTGCGCGTGGTGAACTGCGCGCCGCAGGTGCAGGTGACGTCGGTGACGACGTAGTCGGGGTGGATGTCCTTCTTCATGACTGTCCTCTCTGTTCCCATTGCTGGGAGGGCCGCCGGGTCGTCCCCGCTGACTGCGGGAGCGTGAACCGGAACCAGCTGACGATAATAGGTAACGTCGCCGAGTGCTGCCTAATTCCCCGCGGCGGTCAGGGGCTGGGTCGCTGCAGGGGCTGATGCGGGCAGCGTCTCGACGGGCTGGGCGGGACCGTGCAACCGGAGGCGGATGAACACCGCGGTGCCCTCCCCCTCGGTCGACTCGATCATGACGTCGCCGGCGTGCTTGTCGATGATGGTCTGCACGATGCGCAGGCCCAGTCCCGTCCCGGCGATCTCGTTGGTCACGGCGTTGGAGGCGCGGAAGAAGCGGGTGCCGAGACGGTCCAGCTCAGCGCGAGGGATCCCGATGCCGTGGTCGCGGACCATGATCTCGACCTGCTCGTCGAGGTGTCGACCCACGACGACCTCGACGACGCCGTCGTCGTGGCTGAACTTCACCGCGTTGGAGAGCACGTTGAGCAGGGCCCGCTGGAGCATGGCGCGGTCCGAGAGCACCAGCATGGGCTGGTCGGGGGCGACCACGTCGATGCGGATGCCGCGGCGGGCCCCGGTGATGCGCACGTCGGTCACGGCGTCGCGGACCATCGAGATGACGTCGGAGGCCTCGAGATCGGTCGCGCGGCTCTCCGCTTTGGACAGCGCGAGCAGGTCGTCGATCAGGGTCTTGAGCCGGGTGACGTTGCGCCGGGTGGCCTCGAGCATCCGCTCGTGGCGCGGCTCGATGCGGTCCTCGAACTCCTCGGCGACCATCTCGAGGTAGCCGCTGATGGTGGTCAGGGGCGTGCGGAGCTCGTGCGAGACGTTGGAGACGAAGTCGTCCTTGGCGGTGTCGAGCACCCGCAGCTCGTTCTGGATGCGGCCCTCGACCGCACGGGCCCGGCTCTGCCCGTCGGCGTAGTCGTTGAGCGCGATCGCGACGGCCCGGACCTCCTTGGGTCCCCCGGCCGGAGCCCGGGCGTCCAGGTCGGTCTTCGTCATCTTCTGCACCGCTGCCTCGAGGGCCAGCAGCGGCTCGGAGAGCTCCGCCAGCAGACGCCGCCGCGACCGCCCGATCACCACCCAGGCCGCGATCGCCAGCAGGAGGACCCCGCCGATCGTGCCGCGCAACCGCAGGGTCGCCTCCTGGTGGGCCTCGCGGATCCGGGAGGCGAGCGCGCGCTCGGTCTCGGCGTGGGCGGAGGTCACCTCGGAGAAGAGCTCACGCCCGACCCGGAAGCGCTGGGGCGCGAAGGACCCGGCACCGCCCTCCGCGACGATGCGCGGCGCCGCATAGCCGTCGACCCAGGCCTGCACGGTGTCCTCCAACCGGGTGACCAGCAGGTCCAGCTCGGCGTCGCCGTCCGTCAGGCGCCGGACGATCTCCTGGTCGGCCGGCAGCCTCCGGAAGGCCTGTGTGTAGTCGTCGCGCGCCGACGCCTGGCCGCTCTGCACCCAGGCGCCCACGGCGCCATCCATCTCGGTGACGTCGAGGAGCACCGCGGCGTTAGCGTCGGCCGACCGCTCGACGTCGTCGGTCAGGTGGTCCACGGAACGCACCGAGAGGACCACCCCGACCACGCAGACGGCCGCTATCGCCGCGACCAGCATGCCGACGCGGAAGAACACCGGTCCGACGAGGCGCGCGACCGGTCGGCCGCGCTCGACCTTGGGGGGCTTCCCCGGGGATCTCCCCGATCGCGGGGTCGGTCGGGGAGACGGTGTGCTGCGCACTGCTGCGACCACGGTCCCCCCTCACGAGCGGCGGCCCCCACCGCCGAGCACAACGGTACTCGTTGACGGGGGTCGCTCGTGGGACAACGCGTGGGGTGGTCCAGGCAGCTCGGCGAGCTCCAGGAGCAGTCCGCTAGGAGACACCGCCCTGGGCCCGCGCGAGCAGGGCCTCGACCCGCGAGGCCAGCTCGCGGGGGCTGAACGGCTTGGTGATGTAGTCGTCGGCTCCGGAGTCGAACCCGGTCTCGACGTCGGACTCCTGGGCGCGAGCCGTCAGCAGGATCACCGGCAGGTCGACCAGCGCCGGGTCGGCGCGGATCAGCCGGATGGCGTCGAGCCCCGAGGTGCCGGGCATCATCACGTCGAGCACCGCCAGGTCGGGACGCTGCGCCTGGCAGGCCTCGACGGCCGCGGCCCCGTCGCCCACGGCGACGATCTCGTGCCCGAGCGTCGACAGCTTGAACTCGAC
This sequence comes from Nocardioides sp., assembly GCF_031397825.1. Classification (GTDB taxonomy): domain Bacteria; phylum Actinomycetota; class Actinomycetes; order Propionibacteriales; family Nocardioidaceae; genus Nocardioides. Next base: position 1,334 of record NZ_JANNML010000166.1, on the reverse strand, counting down.
GAGCTCACGGATGTCCACGTCGTCATCAGCGACCACGATGCGTGCCACGTCGTCCCTCTCCCCTGGTGGTAGTGCGGTCAGCCTAGCCCCGGTCGGACTCAGTCGTCCGAGCCGCCTGCCGTCGGCGTGGTCTTCTGGACCTGGAGCAGGAACTCCATGTTGCTCTGCGACTTCTTCAGGCGCTCCAGGAGCAGCTCCAACGCCTGCTGGCTGTCGAGCCCGGAGAGCACGCGGCGGAGCTTCCAGATGATGGCCAGCTCCTCTTTGCTCATCAGGAGCTCCTCGCGACGGGTGCCCGACTGCACGGCGTCGATCGCGGGGAAGATGCGCTTGTCGGCGAAGTCGCGACGCAGCCGGATCTCCATGTTGCCGGTGCCCTTGAACTCCTCGAAGATCACCTCGTCCATCTTCGAGCCGCTCTCGATCAGGGCCGTGGCCAGGATCGTCAGCGAGCCGCCGTTCTCGATGTTGCGGGCGGCCCCGAAGAACTTCTTCGGCGGGTAGAGAGCAGCCGAGTCGACGCCACCGGACAGGATCCGGCCGCTCGCAGGAGCGGCGAGGTTGTAGGCGCGGCCCAGCCGGGTGATGCCGTCGAGCAGCACCACGACGTCGTGGCCGAGCTCCACGAGGCGCTTGGCCCGCTCGATCGCCAGCTCGGCCACCATGGTGTGGTCGGAGGCCGGGCGGTCGAAGGTCGAGGAGATGACCTCACCCTTGACGGAGCGCTCGAAGTCGGTGACCTCCTCAGGACGCTCGTCGACCAGCACCACCATGAGGTGGCACTCGGGGTTGTTGGTGGTGATCGAGTTGGCGATCGACTGCATGATCATCGTCTTGCCGGCCTTGGACGGCGACACGATGAGCCCGCGCTGACCCTTGCCGATGGGCGCTGCGATGTCGATGACACGGCCGATGAGGTTGCCCGGCTCGGTCTCGAGGCGCAGTCGCTCCGACGCGTAGAGCGGCGTCAGCTTCTGGAACTCCACCCGGTTCCTGGCGGTCTCGGGGTCGGCTCCGTTGACGCTCTCGATGTGCACCATCGGGTTGAACTTGGCCTTGCCCTCGCCCTCGCGCGGCTGACGCACCTGGCCGAGGATCGCGTCGCCCCGACGCAGGCCGTACTTGCGGACCATCGACAGCGAGACGTAGACGTCCTCGGTGCCGGGGAGGTAGCCGCTGGTGCGCACGAAGGCGTAGTTGTCGAGCACGTCGAGGATGCCGGCCGCCGGGACCAGCACGTCGTCCTCGAGGATCGTGGTGTCGGGCTCGTTGCGACCCGCTCCGCCCGGCCCGGCCTGACGGCCGTTGCGGTCGCGGTCGCGGCCGCGCCGCCG
>NZ_JANNML010000123.1:0-13666 GCF_031397825.1 Nocardioides sp. | reverse complement strand
GCGAGACGCTCCCGGTCGTGGCCGTACTTCTTCTGCAGCTCCTTGACCTTGGGCTGGATCAGCTGCATGTTGCGGCTGGACTTGATCTGCTTGACGAACAGCGGGATCAGAGCCGTGCGGATGACCACGGTGAGGCCGATGATCGACAGCGCCCACGCCAGCCCGCCGGCCGGGTCGAGGAAGGTGCTGAAGAGCTTGTGGAAGCCGATCAGGATCGCCGAGATGATGTAGTAGAGCGGCGTCATGATGAAGCTGCCGATATCGCCGATGAATCCCACGGATCAGGCTCCTTGGTGTGGCGTAGAGGACGAGGACCCCGCCGCGAGGCGGGGTGGCACGGGGTCGTAGCCGCCGGACGCCCATGGGTGACAGCGGCCGAGCCGGCGTACGGCGAGCCAGCTGCCCCGCAGGCTGCCGTGCTCGCGCACGGCGTCGAGGGCGTAGGCCGAGCAGGAGGGGTGGTAGCGGCACACCTGCCCGTAGAGCGGGCTGATCACGGCGCGGTAGAGACGCAGCAGTCCGATCAGGACGTACTTCATCGAGGCGCCTCCAGGACTCGTTGGAGACAACGGTCCAGGTCGACGGCGAGTTCCGCGCTGCCGGACCCCGCGGCAGCCGGCAGGGCGCGCACCACGAGCGCGCCGGAGCCCGGGAGCGACGTGAGTCGGTCCCGGACCAGGTGACGCAGGCGGCGCTTCACACGATTGCGGACGACGGCGTTGCCGACGGCCTTGCTGACGACGAAGCCGACCCTGAGGTCACCGTCCTCGCCGGGGGCGAGGTGCACCACCAGCGTGGGCGACCCCGAGCGTCTGCCCGCGCGCGATGCGGCACGGTACGACGCCGCGTCGGTCAACCGATGGGCCGCGGGCAGCACGGGGACAGGAGTCGCGTCAGGCCAGCACGGCCGGAGGACGCAACCCTCAGACGGCCAGGCTCTTGCGGCCCTTGCGGCGGCGCTCCGAGAGGATGGCGCGACCGGCGCGGGTGCGCATGCGCAGGCGGAACCCGTGCACCTTGTGGCGACGACGGTTGTTCGGCTGGTACGTACGCTTGCTCACGAGCTTGTCTCTTTCGGTTGGTTCGGGAAGGGTCACGCCGGCAGATCGGGATGCCTGGCCTCGCTCTTGATGAGACAGTTCGGCTGGCACCGCCCACCCACGGAGAGTGACTTTCCCGTGGACATGCGGCACCTGTCGACACCGGGCGACCGGCTAACGGTACGCGTGGGCGTTCCGCAGGGTCAAACCCGTGCGCGCGCCCAGGCGCCAGGGCGTGGACACCGGGTGTCCAAGCCTGTGGATGACGGCTTGCCGCTGCTCGCCGCGGCGGGTTAGGTTCGGGCTACCGAGGTGCCCCCGCAGCCGCGGTTCTCCACGGTCCCCGAGGCCCTGTGACCCCGCTCACACGGGGCTCAAAAGGGTGTCTGACCTGGGCAGACTCGGTCGATGCCAGGGTTCCGGTCGTGGTCGGGCCGACTCTCTCCACAGGAACGGAGTCGGGTTCACAACCTGTGGACAAACTTGTGGAGACAGCACCTCGCAGGTGAGGTGGGGCACAGCACTCGGGCACAGCCCGACAGGAAGGCGGCGGGATCCGTGGAGCAGATGATGTCCGACCTCGACCAGGCATGGCGGCAGGTCGTCAACGACCTCCAGCCCAACCAGCGGGCCTGGCTGCGCGCGAGCAAGCCGGTGACCCTCCACGAGAACACCGCGATCATCGCGGTGCCCAACGACTTCACCCGGGTCCAGCTGGAGGGCCGGCTGCGCGGCCAGCTCGAGGACGCGCTCACGGAGAGCTTCGCGCGCGAGATCCGCATCGCCGTCACGGTCGACGCCAGCCTCGATGAGGGTCAGATGGCACCCGATCACCATCACGACACGTCGACTAGTCGAGACATCGACATGTCGACAATTGCCCCGGTCGTTGCTCCGTCGCCGTCACCGACCTTCGCGCCCGAGGCCACCGAGCAGCCCAAGGGCAGCGCCCTGGAGACGCGGCTCAACCCGAAGTACACCTTCGAGACCTTCGTCATCGGCAGCTCCAACCGCTTCCCGCACGCTGCCGCTGTCGCGGTGGCCGAGGCGCCCGGGAAGGCCTACAACCCCCTGCTGGTCTACGGCGACTCCGGGCTGGGCAAGACCCACCTCCTGCACGCCATCGGGCACTACGTCCGGAGCCTCTACACCGGCGCCAAGGTGCGCTACGTGTCGAGCGAGGAGTTCACCAACGAGTTCATCAACGCGATCCGCGACGACCGTCAGGACCGCTTCAAGCGGCGCTACCGCGACGTCGACGTGCTGCTCATCGACGACATCCAGTTCCTGGAGGGCAAGACGCAGACCCAGGAGGAGTTCTTCCACACGTTCAACACGCTGCACAACGCCAACAAGCAGATCGTGCTGACCTCCGACCGTGCCCCCAAGCGCCTCGAGGCGCTCGAGGACCGGCTGCGCAACCGCTTCGAGTGGGGCCTGATCACCGATGTCCAGCCCCCTGACCTCGAGACCCGCATCGCCATCCTGCGCAAGAAGGCGGCGATGGACCGGCTCACGGCGCCGCCGGACGTGCTGGAGTTCATCGCCTCCAAGATCCAGACCAACATCCGCGAGCTCGAAGGTGCGTTGATCCGGGTCACGGCCTTCGCCAACCTCAACCGGCAGGAGGTCGACATGACCCTGGCCGAGATCGTCCTGAAGGACCTGATCCCCGAGGGCGGTGAGCCCGAGATCACCGCGCCGCTGATCATCGCTCAGACCGCTGCCTACTTCGGTCTCTCCATCGAGGAGCTCACGGGCCCGAGCCGCGGTCGTCATCTGGTGATGGCTCGTCAGATCGCGATGTACCTGTGCCGCGAGCTGACCGCCCTGTCCCTGCCCAAGATCGGGGCGCAGTTCGGCAACCGCGACCACACCACGGTGATGTACGCCGACCGCAAGATCAACCAGTTGCTGGCCGAGCGGCGCGCTGTCTTCAACCAGGTCAGCGAGCTCACCAACCGGGTCAAGCTCCAGGCACGCCAGTCCTGATCGTGTGATCGACCCGGGTCAGGACGGCTCCAGCCGGCCCGCCGCTCGACCACCGAGCGCTCCGTGACCTGTGCACAACGTGTGGTTCGACGTCCGAACTACACGGGGAGGAGCTGTGGATGGACGACGCGGCCCTCCGGACGGCCGAGACCCCATCCACACCGCCGGCGACTTGTCCCGCCGTACTCCACAGCCCCTGTGCACCTCGAATCGCCGCGTTGACCTGCGCTTACCCACCTTCTCCACAGTTTCCACCGACGCTATGACAACTACGGACCTCTACGTGGATCGATCCTCCGTGAACATCCTGCTGGGCCCCTGCCTGGGGATGACTCGTGCCGGTCGGTCGGGCGTGGCAGGATGCGCATCCCAAGAACTCCTGTGCTCTCGCCGCACCTCGTCGCCCATCCGAAGGATCCCCCGTGAAGTTTCGTGTCGATCGCGACGCGCTCGCCGACGCCGTCGCCTGGGCTGCCCGCAGCCTTCCGGTCCGACCCAGCGCCCCGGTCCTGGCCGGACTCCTCATCGACGCGACCGATGACGGCCTGGTGCTCTCGACGTTCGACTACGAGACGTCGGCGCGCGCCACCCTCAAGGCCGACGTCGCCGACGAGGGTCGGGCGCTGGTCAGCGGCCGCCTCCTCGCCGACATCTGCAAGAGCCTGCCGAGCAAGCCGGTCGAGATGGCGATCGACGGCTCGCGCGTCACGCTGACCTGCGGCTCGGCGCGGTTCACGTTGCAGACGATGCCGGTCGAGGACTACCCCACGATCCCGCAGATGCCCACCGCCACCGGCACCGTCCAGAGCGACGTGTTCTCCCACGCCGTCGCCCAGGCGGTGACCGCCGCCGGCCGCGACGACATGCTCCCGGTCCTCACCGGCGTGCGCCTCGAGATCGACGGCTCGACGATCTCGCTCCTGGCCACCGATCGCTTCCGCCTCTCGCACCGCGAGCTCGGCTGGGACCCCATGTCGCCCGACGAGTCGCTCGCCGCGCTCGTCCCCGCCAAGGTCCTCGGTGACACGGCCAAGTCGCTGACCGCCGGCAGCGAGGTCACGATCGCGCTCTCCGCCAGCGGCTCCGGCGAGGGCATCATCGGCTTCGAGGGCAACGCACCCGGCGGACTGCGTCGTACGACGACGCGGCTCCTGGACGGCGAGTTCCCCAAGGTCCGCAGCCTGTTCCCCGCCGACAAGCTCACCGTCGCCAAGGTCGACAAGGCCGCGCTGATCGAGTCGGTCAAGCGCGTCTCCCTCGTGGCCGAGCGCAACACCGCGGTGCAGCTCGCCTTCAGCGACGGGGTGCTCACCCTCGATGCCGGCTCGGGCGACGAGGCCCAGGCCTCGGAGTCGATCGAGGCGCAGATCGAGGGCGAGGACATCACCACCGGCTTCAACCCGCAGTTCCTCCTCGACGGTCTCCAGGCCATCGACGAGCCGGTCGTCGAGATGGCTTTCACCCAGGCCTCCAAGCCGGTCGTGCTCAGCGGCGCGGTCACCGACGGCGCCGAGGACAGTGGCTTCCGCTACCTCCTCATGCCCCGCCGCCTGCTGTCCTAGGACCCACCCGCAGCACACGCCACCCGCGCTCAGTCGTCACGGCCACCCTGTCGCCGCAGCCCCGCATCCCCGGAGGACCCGCATGCACATCGGACTCGTCGGACTCGGCAAGATGGGCGGCAACATGCGCACCCGGATGCGCAACGGCGGCGTGACCGTCATCGGCTACGACCGCAACCCCGACGTCTCCGACGCGGTGAGCCTCGAGGCGCTGGTCGATCAGCTCCCCTCCCCCAAGGTGGTCTGGGTGATGGTGCCGGCCGGTGGTCCGACCCACGACACGATCACGGCGCTCGCCGACCTGCTCGTCGAGGGCGACCTGGTCGTCGACGGGGGCAACTCGCGTTGGACCGACGACAAGATCCACGCCGACCTGCTGGCCGCCAAGGGCATCGGCTTCGTCGACTGCGGGGTCTCCGGCGGTGTGTGGGGCCTGCAGAACGGCTACGCGCTGATGTGCGGCGGCTCCACCGAGGACGTGGCCAAGGTCCAACCGGCCTTCGACGCGCTGCGTCCCGAGGGTGAGTCCGGCTTCGTGCACGCCGGTCAGCAGCCGGGTGCCGGCCACTTCTCCAAGATGGTCCACAACGGCATCGAGTACGCCGTCATGCAGGCCTACGCCGAGGGCTGGGAGCTGCTCGAGACCGTCGACGTCGTCGACCACGTGCCGGAGGTCTTCGCCTCGTGGCGCGAGGGCACCGTCATCCGCTCGTGGCTGCTCGACCTCCTGGTCACCGCCATCGAGGAGGACACCCATCTCGACAGGATCCGCGGCTACGCCGACGACTCGGGCGAGGGCCGCTGGACCGTCGAGGCCGCGATCGACAACGCGGTGCCGATGAACGTCATCGCCGCCTCGCTCTTCGCGCGGTTCCAGTCGCGCCAGGACGACAGCCCGGCGATGAAGGCGGTCGCCGCGATGCGCAACCAGTTCGGCGGTCACGCCGTGCACACTCCCCCGCCGCCCGGCGGCGACGCCAACCCCGGCTAGGCACGGGCCGCGTTGTACGTCTCCCACCTGACGCTGCACAACTTCCGCTCCTACGCGAGCGCCGACGTCCCGCTCGAGGCCGGCGTGACGGCGTTCATCGGTCGCAACGGCCAGGGCAAGACCAACCTCGTCGAGGCGATCGACTACCTCTCGCGGCTCGCCTCCCACCGGGTCGCGACCGACGCACCCCTGGTCAAGGCCGGCTGCGACCAGGCGATCGTGCGCGCCGCGGTCGTCCGTGACGGGCGCACGGCCGTGCTCGAGGTCGAGCTCAACCCCGGCAAGGCCAACCGGGCACGGGTCAACAAGTCGCCGCTGGCCAAGTCGCGTGACCTGGTCGGCCTGGTGCGCACCGTCGTCTTCTCCCCCGAGGACCTCACCCTGGTCAAGGGCGACCCGTCGGACCGCCGCAAGTTCCTCGACGACCTGCTCGTCCTGCGCACCCCGCGCCTGGCGGGGGTGCGCGCGGACTACGACCGGATCCTGCGCCAGCGCAACTCGCTGCTCAAGACCGCCGGTGCCGCGCGGCGCGGCTCCTCGAGCCAGGAGTCCGCGCTCTCCACGCTCAGCGCCTGGGACTCCCACCTCGTCCAGGCCGGCAGCGAGCTGCTGAGCCAGCGGCTGTCGCTGGTCGAGGCGTTGGCGCCGTACGTCGGCAAGGCCTATGCCACCGTCGCGCGCGGTGCCTCGCGGGAGGATGCGGTGATCGACTACCGACCCTCCTTCGAGCTGGGCGACCACGACCCCGGCGCGCTCGCCGAGGCGTTCCACGTGGAGCTGGAGCGTCGGCGAGGCGACGAGCTCGACCGGGGCGTCTCCCTGGTCGGCCCGCACCGCGACGAGCTGCTCCTCACCCTGGGTGCCGCCCCGGAGGCCGGGGGGCTGCGGCTGCCGGTCAAGGGCTACGCGTCGCACGGCGAGTCCTGGTCGTTCGCGCTCGCCCTGCGGCTGGCGTCCTACGACCTGTTGCGCTCCGACGGCGACGACCCGATCCTGATCCTGGACGACGTCTTCGCCGAGCTCGACACCGAACGACGCGCGCAGCTCGCCGAGCTGGTCGCCGGCGCCGAGCAGGTGCTGGTCACGGCCGCGGTCGCCGCCGACGTTCCGGAGGTGCTTGCCGGGGTCCGCTACGCCGTGGCAGGAGGGGAGGTGACGCGTGCCTGACGAGGAGGCTGAGCCGACCGACGCCGTCGACGCAGCCACAGACCCAGCACTGCCCGCCGAGCCGCACGCCGACGACGGCCTCGACCTGGCTCGCGCGCTGACCCGCGCCGCGGCCGGGTCCACCTCACGCGCCAAGCGCCGCCGCCCGTTCACCGGTGAGCGACGGTCGGTGACCGGCAACCGGGTCAGCGGCTCGCACCCCGACGACCGCGACCCGCAGCTGCTCGACTCCACGATGGCGCGGCTGATCGGGGAGCGTGGGTGGGAGCTGGACCTGCGCATGCGCGGGGTCTTCGCCCGCTGGGCCGAGCTGGTCGGCGACGAGGTCGCGGCGCACTGCTCGCCGGAGAGCTTCACCGACGGCAGGCTCGTCGTCCGCACCGACTCCACCGCCTGGGCGACGCAGCTCACGCTCCTCGCGCCGACCGTCGTGCGGCGCCTCAACGAGGAGCTCGGGCCCGGCACGGTCGTCGTCATCGACGTCCAGGGCCCGCACCTGCCGAGCTGGAAGAAGGGCCGGCGCACGACCCGCGACGGACGCGGTCCCCGCGACACCTACGGCTGAGCCCCAGCGGTCCGCTCAGACGATCTGCGGGCCGCGTCGACGTATGGGGACCTGTCGGGACCCCTGCGAGGGGCTCGGAACGGCCGCTAAGGGACGCTCAGGGCCATATTTCGTCCACAGATCCCCCATCTGCTGGGCGCCATACGTGGAGGACGGCCGTTTAAGGGCTATCATGGGCATTGGTCGCCGTGACTGGGTCACCCCAGGTCGAGCGACCTCATGTGTGTCAACTCAACGTGTGAAGAGGTCCTTGCGTGTCCGACGAGAACGCCGCTCCCGACGAGGTCTCCCGGCAGGCACCTGCCGACGTCACCGTCGATCCCGACGCACCTCAGTACTCCAACGTCAGCGGCGACTACGACGCCTCGGCGATCCAGGTCCTCGAGGGTCTCGAGGCGGTCCGCAAGCGCCCCGGCATGTACATCGGCTCCACCGGCGAGCGCGGCCTGCACCACCTGATCTGGGAGGTCGTCGACAACTCCGTCGACGAGTCGCTGGCCGGTCACTGCGACCGGATCGTGCTGACCCTGATGGCCGACGGCGGCATCCGCGTCGAGGACAACGGTCGCGGCATCCCCACCGACACCGCTCCCGGCCAGGAGATGCCGGCGCTCACGATGGCGCTCACGATGCTCCACGCGGGCGGCAAGTTCGGCGGCGGCGGCTACAAGGTCTCCGGTGGTCTGCACGGCGTCGGGATCTCGGTCGTCAACGCGCTCTCCACGAAGGTGATCGCCGAGGTCCGCAACCGCGGCCACGAGTGGCGCCAGACCTTCAGCATCGGCGTGCCCGACGGTCCCCTGGAGCAGGTGCGGGCGATGGAGCCCGGCGAGCGCACCGGCACGACCATCACCTACTACGCCTCCCCCGAGATCTTCGAGACGACGAGCTACACGCTCGAGACGATCAGCAACCGGATCCGCGAGATGGCCTTCCTCAACAAGGGCCTCGAGATCGTCGTGCACGACGAGCGCCCCGCGGCCGACGACCTCGTCGACGCGGTCCACGACGGCACCGTCGAGGCCGACGTCGACTCCGCCGGCCACGACGCCATGAGGAAGGCCGAGGGCGGCGGGCTGGTCCAGGTCTTCAAGTACGACCGCGGCCTGGTCGACTACGTCGAGCACCTCAACCGCCGCAAGGACAAGGCCAACCCGACGGTCATCTCGTTCGAGGCCGAGACCCCCGCGTCCGTCGAGAACCACATGAGCCTCGAGGTCGCGATGCAGTGGAACACCTCGTTCACCGAGTCGGTCCACACCTTCGCCAACACGATCAACACCCACGAGGGCGGCACCCACGAGGAGGGCTTCCGCTCGGCGCTCACCTCCCTGGTCAACCACTGGGGCGAGGAGTGGGGCCTGATCAAGAAGCGCGAGGACCGCGTGTCGGGCGACGACATCCGCGAGGGCCTCACCGCGATCATCTCGATCAAGCTCGGCGAGCCGCAGTTCGAGGGCCAGACCAAGACCAAGCTCGGCAACACCGAGGCCAAGGGCTTCGTGCAGCGCCTGGTCAACGACCAGCTCGGCGCCTGGCTCGAGCAGAACCCCGCCGAGGGCCGCGACATCGTGCGCAAGTCCCAGGCGGCGGCCTCGGCCCGCATCGCGGCCCGCAAGGCGCGCGACCTCGCGCGCTCGCGCAAGGGCCTGCTCGGGGGTGGCGGCCTGCCCGGCAAGCTGTCGGACTGTCAGTCGACCAACCCCGCCGAGTGCGAGGTCTTCATCGTCGAGGGCGACTCGGCCGGTGGCTCGGCCCGGCAGGGCCGCGACCCTCGGGTCCAGGCGATCCTGCCGATCCGCGGCAAGATCCTCAACGTCGAGAAGGCCCGCATCGACAAGGTGCTGGCCAACACCGAGGTCCAGGCCATCATCTCCGCGCTCGGCACCGGCATCCACGAGGAGTTCAGCCTCGAGAAGCTGCGCTACCACAAGGTCGTGCTGATGGCCGATGCCGACGTCGACGGCCACCACATCAACACCCTGCTGCTCACCCTGCTGTTCCGCTTCATGAAGCCGCTCATCGAGCACGGCTTCGTCTACATGGCCCAGCCCCCGCTCTACCGGCTCCGGTGGAACAAGCCGGCCGAGCACGAGTTCGTCTACTCCGACGCCGAGCGCGACCTGATGATGAAGGACGGCCTCGCCCAGGGACGCAAGCTCCCCAAGGAGAACGCCGTCCAGCGCTACAAGGGCCTCGGTGAGATGAACGCCGAGGAGCTGTGGGAGACCACGATGAACCCCGAGCAGCGCCTGATGCTCCAGGTGACCCTCGACGACGCAGCCCAGGCCGACGAGATCTTCTCGATCCTCATGGGCGAGGACGTCGAGCAGCGCCGTTCCTTCATCCAGCGCAACGCCAAGGACGTTCGATTCCTCGATATCTAGGTCTCTAGCACCATTCCTAGACTCGAGTAGAACCGACCAGAGAGACGAAGACACGTGACTGAGACCCCCACCGGCGGCACGACGACTCCCCCCGAGGGCCCCGGCCCCGGCGGCCGCATCGAGCCGATCGAGCTGCAGACCTCCATGCAGCGTGCCTACATCGACTACGCGATGGCCGTCATCGTCGGCCGCGCGCTGCCCGACGTACGCGACGGTCTCAAGCCGGTGCACCGCCGTGTGCTCTACGCGATGTACGACGGCGGCTACCGCCCCGACCGCGGTTTCTCCAAGTGCAGCCGCGTCGTCGGTGACGTCATGGGTCAGTACCACCCCCACGGCGACACCGCGATCTACGACACCCTGGTCCGCCTCGCGCAGCCCTGGGTGATGCGCGCGCCGCTGGTCAACGGCCAGGGCAACTTCGGCTCGCCGGGCAACGACTCCGCCGCCGCCATGCGTTACACCGAGTGCCGGATGGCTCCGCTGGCCCTCGAGATGGTCCGCGACATCACCGAGGACACCGTCGACTTCCAGCCCAACTACGACGGTCGCTCGCAGGAGCCGGTGGTCCTCCCGGCCCGCTACCCCAACCTGCTGGTCAACGGCTCGGCCGGCATCGCGGTCGGCATGGCCACCAACATCCCGCCGCACAACCTGCGCGAGATCGCCGCCGGCGCCCGTTGGGCCCTCGAGCACCCCGACGCCACCCGCGAGGAGCTGCTCGACGCGCTGCTCGAGCGGGTCAAGGGCCCCGACTTCCCCAACGGCGCGATGATCGTCGGCCACGAGGGCATCGAGCAGGCCTACCGCACCGGTCGCGGCTCGATCACCCAGCGCGCGGTCATCGAGGTCGACGAGGACGCCCGCGGGCGCACGATCCTCTCGATCACCGAGCTTCCCTACATGGTCAACCCCGACAACCTCGCGCTCAAGATCGCCGAGCTCGCCGACTCCGGCAAGGTCCAGGGCATCTCCGACGTGCGCGACGACTCCTCGGGTCGCACCGGCCAGCGCCTCGTCGTCGTGCTCAAGCGCGACGCCGTCGCCCGCGTCGTGCTCAACAACCTGCTCAAGCACACCGAGCTCCAGACCAACTTCAGCGCCAACATGCTCGCGCTCGTCGACGGGGTGCCGCGCACGCTGTCGATCGACCAGTTCATCTCCAACTGGGTCGCCCACCAGATCGAGGTCATCCAGCGGCGCACCCGCTTCCGCCTCGCGGAGGCCGAGCGCCAGGCCCACGTGCTGCGTGGCCTCGTCAAGGCGCTCGACGCCCTCGACGAGGTCATCGCCCTGATCCGTCGCTCGCCCGAGGTCGAGGACGCCCGCGACGGCCTGATCCAGCTGCTCGACATCGACGAGATCCAGGCGATGGCGATCCTCAACCTGCAGCTGCGCCGCCTGGCCGCGCTGCAGCGCCAGAAGATCATCGACGACCTGGCCGAGATCGAGCGCACCATCGCCGACCTCGAGGACATCCTCGCCAAGGAGGAGCGCCAGCGGCAGATCGTCATCGACGAGCTGGGCGAGATCGTCGACAAGTACGGCGACGACCGGCGCACGCAGATCATCGCGGCCGACGGCGACCTCTCCATGGAGGACCTGATCCCCGACGAGGAGCTGGTCGTCTCGATCACCCGCGGCGGCTACGCCAAGCGGACGCAGCGCCACCAGTACCGCACCCAGAAGCGCGGCGGCAAGGGCGTGCGCGGCGCGACCCTGCGCGGCGACGACGTCGTGGAGCACTTCATCTCCACGACCAACCACCACTGGTTGCTGTTCTTCACCACCGCCGGTCGCGTCTACCGCACCAAGGCCTACAACCTGCCCGAGGCGCAGCGTGACGCCAAGGGTGGTCACGTGGCCGGGCTGCTGAGCTTCCAGCCCGACGAGTCGATCGCGCAGGTGCTGGCGATCCGCGACTACGAGCAGGCGCCCTACCTCGTGCTCGCCACCCGCAACGGGCTGGTCAAGAAGACCCGCCTGGGTGACTACAACAGCCCGCGCCAGGCAGGCGTCATCGCGATCAACTTCCGCGAGGACGACGACGAGCTCATCGGTGCCGAGCTGGTCAGCTCCGAGGACGACATCCTGCTGGTCTCCCGCAAGGGCTCCGCGATCCGCTTCCGGGCCGAGGACTCCCAGCTGCGCCCGATGGGGCGCGCCACGTCCGGGGTCTCGGGGATGAAGTTCCGCAACGAGGCCGACTCGGTGCTCTCGATGTCGGTCATCCGCGCGGCCCAGGCCGCGACGGAGGAGTCCGACGACAACGTGCAGTACGTCTTCACCATCACCGACGGCGGCTTCGCCAAGCGCAGCCGGATCAGTGAGTACCGCACCACCAACCGCGGCGGGCTCGGGGTGCGCGCGATGGCGCTCGCCAACGAGGACCGCGGCGGCCTGGTCGGAGCCTTCATCGTGGAGGAGGGCGACGAGGTCCTGGCGATCACCCAGGGTGGTCAGGTCGTGCGCAGCCCCATCAACGAGCACTTCCGACCGACTGGTCGCTCGACCCAGGGCGTGAAGTTCGTGTCGCCCAAGTCCGGCGACTCCGTGGTCGTCGTGGCCCGCTCGGTCGAGTCGAAGGTCGACGAGGAGGCCGAGGCCGAGGGCGTCGCCCCGGAGGGCAGCCCGGTCACGGCTGAGTCGTCGGATCAGGCTCCGGATGTCACAATCGAGGAGTCCGCCGCGGTGGACACCGACGAATCCGACGACACAGGGGAGACTGACAGCTGATGACGGAGCGCTCCGCCCAGCCGTCCACCCAGCGTGCGACGACGGCTGCGACCAAGCCCGGCGCCAAGCCGAGCGGCAAGCCGCAGGCCAAGCCGGCAGCCGACCGTGGCGCCGACGAGACCGCCGTACGCCCACCCCTGACGGAGCGGATCCAGGCCAAGCTCAGCTCGGCACGCGACGAGCACGTCGCCAACGCCGAGCCCGAGTCGAGGACCAAGGCCACCAAGGCCGCCGCCGGCTCCAAGCCCCCACGTCGTGCCCGCCTGCGTCTCACGCGGATCGACCCGTGGTCGGTGATGAAGACCGCGTTCCTGCTGTCCATCGCCTTCGGCATCGTCACGGTCGTGTCGGTGCTGATGGTCTGGTCGGTGCTCGGTGCCGCCGGTGTCTGGGACTCGATCAACCAGACGATCCAGGAGAGCATCGGCGGCCCGGAGACGGCCAACCTCGACGTCGAGAACTACGTCGGCACCTCCCGCGTGCTCGGCTTCACCATGCTCGTCGCCGCCGTCGACGTGGTCCTGCTGACCGCGATCGCCACCCTCGGCGCGTTCCTCTACAACATGGCCGCCGCCCTGCTCGGCGGCATCGAGGTCACGCTCTCCGAGGACTGATCCGCTCGGCCTGACGGTCCACGGCCACCCGCGGGGAGGCGATCGGCCTCGGGCGGTGGCTGGTGGGTGGTCGCGCCCAGGTCCGATCTCCCACAGGTCACCGGCCATGTCGCAGCGGTCGCCATGGTCTGTCCGAGCGGTGGCTCCTGGGCGGTCCGGGGGACATCCGACCGCCGACAGGTCACCCCTCCACACAGCGGTGAGGAGCCGTCGTACGGCGGGTGGTCGGGCCGGACTCGTCCGGGACCGATCCCGTTTTGTGGGCGCCGTTCACGGTGGGGTAATGTTCGCGGCTGGCAGTCGCCATGAGGGCCTATAGCTCAGACGGTTAGAGCGCTTCCCTGATAAGGAAGAGGTCACAGGTTCAAGTCCTGTTAGGCCCACTCACGCGGGATCTCTCATCGCCCGTGGAGCCCCTCCGAGGGCGCCCCGGCCCGGGCCGGGGACACCGCAGCACAAGGGAGTCAGCATGAAGAAGATCCTCCTGGTCGCGATCGCCGCCGCCGGCGCCATCGTGGCCCGCAAGAAGATCTCCGAGGGCAAGGCCGAGCAGGCCCTGTGGGCCGAGGCCACCGACCCGGTCGCCAAGGTCTGACGCCGGCACCACCACCA
>NZ_JANNML010000018.1:0-12289 GCF_031397825.1 Nocardioides sp. | reverse complement strand
CGGCCTCCGAGGACGACCGGGAGATCTCCATGACCAGCGTCGGCTCCGAGTCGGAGCGCGAGATCCCCGATATCCCGCCCAACCCCGTGATGGAGGCGCTCAAGCTCAACGTCTTCTACGGCGACTTCCACGCCGTCCACGACGTCAACCTCTCGTTCGGCAAGAACGAGATCACCGCCCAGATCGGCCCCTCGGGCTGCGGCAAGTCGACGGTGCTGCGCTGCCTCAACCGGATGAACGACCTCGTGTCAGGCGCCCGCGTCGAGGGCGAGGTCACCTACCACGGGCAGAACATCTACGGCCGGGGCATCGACCCGATCGCCGTCCGCACCCAGGTCGGGATGGTCTTCCAGAAGCCCAACCCGTTCCCCAAGTCGATCTACGACAACATCGCCTACGGCCCCCGGGTCACCGGCATGAAGGTCGACAGCATGGACGACCTGGTCGAGGAGGCCCTGCGCGGCGCCGCCCTGTGGGACGAGGTCAAGGACAAGCTCAAGCAGTCCGCCTACGGCCTCTCCGGTGGCCAGCAGCAGCGCCTCTGCATCGCCCGCACCATCGCGACCAAGCCCGACGTGATCCTGATGGACGAGCCCTGCTCGGCCCTCGACCCGATCGCCACCTCGCGCATCGAGGACCTGATGGTCGGCCTGCGCGACGACTACACGATCATCATCGTCACCCACAACATGCAGCAGGCCGCCCGCGTCTCCGACCGCACCGCGTTCTTCACCGCCCGCCCCGACGAGACCACCGGCAACCGCACCGGCCTCCTCGTCGAGTTCGACCGCACCAGCAACATCTTCGCTAACCCCAACGACAAGCGCACCGAGGACTACATCTCCGGTCGTTTCGGCTGAGGTTGTCGGACGATAGTCCCTAACGGAAACAAGGCCCCTGGCGTCCAGGGGCCTTGTTTTCGTTAGGGACTACCCGCCGCGGCCGCGGCCGACGTACGCCGATCGAGGGCGGCTGCCGACGCCGCCTCCAGCTGCCTGTGGAGGACCCCGACGAGCCCGGCCCGGTTCGGGCAGCCTGCTGGTCGTGCGTCGTCCCATCCAGTTCGCCCCGTCCGGGCACCATCCTGGGCACCCGGGGGTGGTGGTGCCGGTGCGGGTCGACCCGGACGGCGTCAGGGGTCCGACCCCCGGGCAGGCGGCCGGTGCGCGCTGGCGACGCACGAGCCGGGGCTTCTACGTGCCGGCCGCGACGAGCGTCGAGTCAGTGGACCAACGCATCGTGGAGGCAGCGCAGGTGCTCCCCGGCTACGGGGGTGTCACGGGATGGGCGGCGCTCTGGTGGCTGGGTGGACGGTGGTTCACGGGCACGCGCGCGGGCGGCAGCGTCCAGCGCGACGTGACCCTGGCGACCATGATCCACGCGCGCGCCCAGCCCGGCATCGGGATCAGCGAGGAGCGACTCGGTCCGCGCGAGCTCACGTACTCGGACGGGCTCCCGATCACCCACGCGGTGAGGTCGGTCTGCTTCGAGGCGCGATACGCACCCGATGTCGGGGCGGCCGTTCGGGTGTTCGACCTGGCGGCCTACAACGATCTCGTCTCCTGGGAGGAGTGCGCCGACTACCTCGCCCACCTCAACGGTTGGACTGGCGTCCCACAGGCCCGGAAGGCTCATCTCCTGTCGTGCGAGAACGCCTGGTCGCCACGCGAGATCGACATGCGACTCATCTGGCATCGCGAGGCCGGACATGCGATGCCGGAGTGCAACGCGCCCGTCTTCGACCTGGACGGCCGCTTCGTCGGGACGCCGGACGTGATCGACCCGGTGGCAGGAGTCCTCGGCGAGTACGACGGCGCCCACCACCTCGCTGGCCCCCAGCGCTCTCGCGACGTCAGGCGCGAGTCCGACTTCCGCCGGCTGGGTCTCGAGATCGTGACGATGCTCGCGGGGGACAACCACGATCCCGGTCACTTCCGCCAACGTCTCCGCGACTGCTACGCCCGTGCTGCCCGGCGGCCCGCGTCCGAGCGACGCTGGACGCTCGACCAACCTTCGTGGTGGATCCCCACCCAGACCGTGGCCCAGCGTCGGGCGCTCTCGGCTCACGACAGGCGACGGTTGCTCCGGCACCGGCAACCTCAGCTGCCCTCGAGTGCGTGAGACCGTCTGACGTGGGTTGGGGCTGGTCGCCGCCCGGTGGGCGGGGTAGTCCCTCACACTGGCGTCCCCCTACGCGACCAGTGACCGCGCTGGCGTTAGGGACTACCCCGCCAGCCGGCCCCCGAACGGCCCGACGGCGCCGCCGACTTGCCCCCACGCATCGACAACTGTCAATATCGACGCATGTCGATACATGCTCCGCTCGCCTGCTGCACGCCGCTGGCCCACGAGCCGATGAGCGCCGACCAGGCCGCCCAGGTCGCGCCGATGCTGAAGGCGCTGGCCGACCCGGTGCGGCTGCGCCTGATGTCGATGGTGATGTCGCGCGCGGGCGCCGAGGCCTGCGCGTGTGAGCTGCTCCCGGCCTTCGACCTCTCCCAGCCCACGATCAGCCACCACCTCAAGGTGCTGCACGAGGCCGGCCTGCTCGACCGGGAGAAGCGCGGGGTCTGGGTCTACTTCCACGCCCGCCCCGAGGCCATGGCCGCGCTGGGCAGCCTGTTCGCGACCACGCTCGCCCCGGCAGGAGCGCCCGCATGACCGCCACCGCCGACGCGCAGAGCAGCCACGAGCCCGACGTGCTCCACCAGCTCTCCACCCTCGACCGCTTCCTGCCGGTCTGGATCGGGGTCGCGATGGCGGTCGGGCTGGTGCTGGGCCGCACCGTCGACGGCCTCGACAGCGCCCTCTCGAAGGTCGAGGTCGCCGACGTCAGCCTGCCGATCGCGATCGGGCTGCTGGTGATGATGTATCCCGTCCTCGCCAAGGTCCGCTACGACCGGCTCGGCACCGTCACCGCCGACCGCCGGCTCCTCGTGAGCAGCATCGTCCTCAACTGGCTCGTCGGTCCGGCGCTGATGTTCGCGCTGGCGTGGCTGCTGCTGCCGGACCTCCCGGACTACAGGACCGGCCTGATCATCGTGGGCCTCGCCCGCTGCATCGCGATGGTGCTGATCTGGAACGACCTGGCCTGCGGCGACCGCGAGGCCGCGGCGATCCTGGTCGCGATCAACTCGGTCTTCCAGATCATCGCCTTCGCCGGCCTCGGCTGGTTCTACCTCCAGGTCCTGCCCGGCTGGCTCGGACTCGAGCAGAACGCCCTCGACGTCTCCGTCGGCAAGATCGCCGTCTCCGTGCTGATCTTCCTCGGCATCCCGCTGCTCGCCGGCTACCTCACGCGCAAGGGAGGCGAGCGCGCCAAGGGACGCGAGTGGTACGAGTCGACGTTCCTCCCGCGCATCGGCCCCTTCGCGCTCTACGGCCTGCTCTTCACGATCGTCATCCTCTTCGCGCTCCAGGGCGACACGATCATCGACCAGCCCGGCGACGTCGCCCGGATCGCGTTGCCGCTGCTGGCCTACTTCGCCCTCATGTGGGGCCTCTCGATGCTGCTGGGTCACCGACTGCAGATGTCCTACGAGCGCTCCACGACACTGGCGTTCACCGCTGCCGGCAACAACTTCGAGCTCGCCATCGCCGTCGCGATCGGGGTCTTCGGCGTCACCAGCGGGCAGGCGCTCGCCGGGGTCGTCGGGCCCCTGATCGAGGTCCCCGTGCTGGTCGGGCTGGTCTACGTCGCCCTCTGGGCGCGGCGCCGCTTCACGTGGACGCCCGAGCCCACCGCCACCCCCGAGCAAGGAGCCACCCCGTGAACGCCGTCCCCGAGGTCCTCTTCGTCTGCGTCCACAACGCCGGTCGCTCGCAGATGGCCGCCGCCCTCCTCGAGCACCACGGGCGTGGTCGCGTCGCTGTCCGCAGCGCCGGCTCCGCTCCCGCCGACTCGATCAACCCCGCCGTCGTCGAGGTCATGCACGAGCTCGGCATCGACGTCTCGCGCAACGTCCCGGCCAAGCTCCTCACCGAGGACGTCGCCGCCTCCGACGTCGTGATCACCATGGGCTGCGGCGACGCGTGCCCGATCTTCCCGGGCAAGCGCTACGAGGACTGGGCCCTCGAGGACCCGGCCGGCCAGGGCGCCGACGCCGTACGCCCCATCCGTGACGACATCGACCGTCGCGTTCAGGCGCTGCTGGCCGACCTGCTGCCCGAGAGCGCCTGAGATCGAGGATCTCGACGTCCTGATCGTCGGCGGCGGCCAGTCGGGGCTGGCGACGGCGTGGCACCTGGTGCGGCTCAACCGCCGCCGCGAGGTGCCGCTGACCCTAGAGGTTCTCGACGACCGCTCGAGCGCCGGTGGGGCCTGGCAGGACGGCTGGCCGAGCCTCGAGCTCTTCTCGCCCGCTGCCTACTCCTCGCTGCCCGGCTGGCCGATGCCGCCCCCGCGCGGCCCGGGCAACCCGTCGGCGGCGCACGTGCGCGACTACCTGGGAGCCTACGAGCAGCGCTACACCCTGCCCGTACGACGACCCGTCACCGTCACCGGTGTCTCCGGGGTCGGCGACCCGGCAAGTCCGCTCACCGTCCATGCCTCCGACGGGGACCGACGTGCTCGCGTGTTCGTCAACGCCACCGGCTCGTGGCGCCGCCCGTTCTGGCCGACCGTGCCCGGGATGCGCGAATTCGGGGGCACCCAGAGCCACACGGCCGACTACGCCGGCCCGTCGTCGTACGACGGACTGCGGGTGCTGGTCGTCGGCGGTGGCAACTCCGGCGCGCAGGTCGCCGCCGACCTGCTCCCGGTCGCCCGCGAGCTGACGTGGGCTACGCAGCGCCCACCGCGCTACCTGCCCGATGACGTCGACGGGCGTGCGCTCTTCGAGGCTGCGACGGCTGCCGTGGCCGGGCACGGGGGAGGGGTGGGGAGCCTCGGCGACATCGTCGCGGTGCCGTCCGTGCGACATGCCCGCGACGAGCTCGGCCTGCACGCGACCCCGATGCCTGCTCGGCTCACCGCGAGCGGCGCGCTCTGGGCCGATGGGACCGAGCGCGCCCTCGACGCGATCATCTGGTGCACCGGCTTCCGCCCCGCGCTCGGCCACCTGCGCGGGGTGGCGCGCCCGGACGGGGGAGTCGTCAGCCCGCACGACGAGCGGGTGCTCTTCGTCGGCTACGGCGACTGGTGCGGCTCCGCCTCTGCCACCCTGATCGGCGTCGGTCGGGCGGCCAAGGACGCGGCTGCTCGCGCTGCTGCGGTCGTCGATGGCTGATGGGAGGCGCGCGCGGGTCGTGTGCCGGAAAACGCGCTCCAGCGCTGTCGGCGACACACGACCGGCTGGGCCGAAGTGACCAGCCAGGATCTTTCGCCCAGCCGCTCTCAGTCGTGTGCCGGAGAACGTGTCCGAGCGCCGCCGCCGACACACGACCCGATCAGGACCTCCGCCCTGCAACATCGCGCCGACTCGGCGTACGCCCTGCAACATCGCGCCGACTCGGCGTACGCCCTGCAACATCGCGCCGACTCGGCAGTGCCCAGCCGCAGGACCCGAGGCGAGAGACCTAGGGGATGACCTCGATCAGCAGGTGCGAGATCCAGTAGCAGAGCGCGGCGACCAGGCCCGCCATCGGGAACGTGAGGACCCACGCGGTGAGGATCGACCGGACGACCCCCCAGCGCACCGCGGAGAACCGCTTGGTCGCGCCGACACCCATGACGGCCGAGGTGATCGTGTGGGTCGTCGAGATCGGCGCGGCGTAGACGAACGCCGTCGTGTAGAGCACGCCGGCGGCGACCGACTCGGCCGCGAAGCCGCGCGCCGGGTCGAGGGCGATGATGCGGCGGCCGAGCGTGCGCATGATGCGCCACCCACCGGCGTACGTCCCTGCCGAAATGGCAGAAGCGGCGGCGAAGATCACCCAGAGCGGCAGGTCATCGCCGGGCGAGACGAAGCCGCCCGCGAGCAGCGCCAGGAAGATGACGCCCATCGTCTTCTGGGCGTCCTGGAGGCCGTGGCCCAGTGCCATGGCGGCCGCCGAGATCGTCTGGAGCACGCGGAAGTTGCGCTGCATCCGGTGCGGGTTGCGGCGCCGGAACACCCACATGATCGTCAGCATCACCGCGAAGCCGGCCGCGAAGGCGAAGAGCGGCGACAGGATCATCGGGATGACGACCTTGTCGCGCACGGTCGTCCACTGCACGAACGTCCCCGACGCGAGGGCGGCGCCGACCAGGCCGCCGATGAGGGCGTGGGAGGAGGAGGAGGGCAGGCCGAAGTACCAGGTGATGAGGTTCCACGCGATCGCGCCGAGCAGCCCGGCCATCACGATCACCAGCCCGTGCGAGCCCGAGGGTGGCGAGATGACCGAGCCGACGGTGTTGGCGACCTCCTGGCCCAGGAAGGCGCCGATGAAGTTCATGACGGACGCCATGATCAGCGCCACCCGCGGGGTGAGCGCCCGCGTCGACACCGAGGTGGCGATCGCGTTGGCGGCGTCGTGGAAGCCGTTGGTGTAGTCGAAGGTCAGGGCGACGACGACGACCGCGATGACGAGCGCGAGTTCCACGGTCGCTCAGGACTCCTTGACGGCGATCTGCTCCACGATGTTGGCGACCCGCTCGAAGGAGTCGATGGAGTTCTCCAGGCCTTCGACGATGTCCTTGAGCTTCAGGACCTCGAGGGTGGGGTAGTCGCCGGAGAAGAGGGTGGCCAGGATGCGGCGGTGGTTCTTGTCGCCGGCGTTCTCGAGACGGTTGATCTCGATCCAGAACTCCGCGAGCGACCTCATCGAGCGCAGGTTGGGCATCGACGCCGCGGTGAGCTCGGCGCAGCGCTGCAGCACCTCGACCTGGTCGGACAGCTCGGTCGGGAGCACCTGCACCTCGTAGAGCAGGATCATGTCGACGACCTCGTCCATCATGTCCATGACGTCGTCGAGGGCGGACGCCAGCGAGTAGATGTCCTCGCGGTCGAACGGCGTGATGAAGGTCGAGTTCACCCGACGCACGATCTCGTGCGTGGTCTCGTCGGCGGCGTGCTCGGCCTCGCGCATCGCGGTCGCCACGGCGGCGTGGTCGGCACCCTCGCTCAGCATCTGCGCGAGCAGGTCGGCACCCTCCACGAGGTGGTCCGCCGACTGGGTGAACAGGTCGTAGAACATCGCATCGACCGGGCGGAATCGCAAACCCACGAAGAACTCCTGGTGAGGCAGAGACGAACGGCCATCATGCTAGGGGGTGGTCCGCCCGCCGCAGCAACTCAGCCCGAGGTACGCCGCTTGCGCTGCGCCTCGATCAGGCTCTCCTGGAGATGCACGTCACCGTCGTTGAGCACCCAGGTGCCGTCGCTCTGCAGCACCCACGCGCTGGTGGTGGGCGCGAAGGCGACGTCCAGGATCCCGACGATCGACGCGACGCTCTCCTCGCCCGGCACCCGCACGAGCACCTCGATGCGGCGGTCGAGGTTGCGGTGCATCATGTCGGCCGAGCCGATCCACGCGACCGGGTCGCCGGCGTTCTCGAAGACGAAGACGCGGCTGTGCTCGAGGAAGCGTCCCAGGATCGAGCGGACCTCGATGTTCTCTGACAGGCCGGGCACACCCGGGCGCAGCGCGCAGATGCCGCGCACCAGCAGCTGCACCGGCACGCCCTCCTGCGAGGCGAGGTAGAGCGCGTCGATGACGGCCTCGTCGACGACCGAGTTGGCCTTGATCCGGATCCGCGCGGGCTTGCCGTCACGGTGGTCCTGGATCTCGGCGTGGATCTGGTCGACCAGCCCGCTGCGCACGTTGTCGGGCGCGACCAGGAGCTCGTCGTACGACGCGTTGCGCGACCATCCGGACAGGTTGTTGAAGAGGTGGGCGACGTCCTCGCCGATGCGCTCGTCGGTGGTGATGAGGCCGATGTCCTCATACATGCGCGAGGTCTTGGGGTTGTAGTTGCCGGTGCCGATGTGGGTGTAGCGGCGGATGCCGTCAGGCTCGTCGCGCACCACCAGCGCCAGCTTGCAGTGGGTCTTGAGACCGACCAGGCCGTAGACGACGTGGCAGCCGGCCTGCTCGAGCTTGCGCGCCCAGCGGATGTTGGCCTGCTCGTCGAAGCGGGCCTTGATCTCGACGATCACCAGCACCTGCTTGCCGGCCTCGGCCGCGTCGACGAGGGCGTCGATGATGGGGGAGTCGCCGGAGGTGCGGTAGAGCGTCTGCTTGATCGCCAGCACGTGCGGGTCTGCGGCCGCCTGCTCGATGAAGCGCTGCACCGAGGTGGCGAACGAGTCGTAGGGGTGGTGGAGAAGCACGTCGTGGCGGCGGGTCGCCTTGAACACGTCGACGGGTGCCGCCGACTCGACCTCGGCCAGGATCGGGTGCGTCGTCGGGACGAACGCGGGGTACTTCAGCTCCTCGTGCGACAGGTCCGCGATCCCGTGCAGGCCGCGCAGGTCCAGTGGGCCGGGCAGCCGGAAGACCTCCTGCGGGGTGACGTCGAGCTCGGAGATCAGCAGGTCGAGCACGGAGGCGGAGATCGACTCCTCGACCTCGAGGCGCACCGGCGGTCCGAAGCGGCGGCGCAGCAGCTCCTTCTCGAGGGCGGCGAGGAGGTTCTCGGCGTCGTCCTCCTCGACCTCGAGGTCCTCGTTGCGGGTGACGCGGAAGGTGTGGACCTCGAGCACGTCCATGCCGGGGAAGAGGCGCTTGAGGTGGGCGCCGATGACGTCCTCGAGCGGCACGAAGCGGGCGTTGCCGAGCGGCACGAAGCGGTCGAAGATCGGCGGCACCTTGACGCGCGCGAAGTGCTCCTTGCCCGTCTTGGGGTTGCGGATCAGCACCGCGAGGTTGAGCGAGAGCCCCGAGATGTAGGGGAACGGGTGGGCCGGGTCGACGGCCAGCGGGGTGAGCACCGGGAAGATCCGGTCGCGGAAGAGCCGCTTGGCCGCCTTCTGCTCCTCGCGGTCCAGCTCGTCCCAGCGCACGATCTCGATCTCGTGCTCGCGCAGCTCGGGGATGATCTCGTCGCGGAAGAGGTGCGCCTGGCGCTGGCAGAGCTCGCCGGTGACGCGCCAGATGTTCTCCAGCACCTCGCGCGGCAGCATCCCCGACGCAGCACGCACGGCGAGCCCCGCCGCGATGCGCCGCTTGAGGCCGGCGACGCGCACCATGAAGAACTCGTCGAGGTTGCTGGTGAAGATCGCCAGGAAGCGCACCCGCTCCAGCAGCGGCAGCGAGGTGTCCTCGGCCAGCTCGAGCACCCGCTGGTTGAAGTGCAGCCAGGACAGCTCGCGGTCGAGGAACCGGTCGTCGTAGCCCTCGATCGCGGCCACGGTCGCCTCGTCGGGCACGTAGCGTGCCTCCACCTCGTAGGACTCGTCCGGCACACCGTCGGCCGCGCGTCGCTGGAGCGTCAGGGCGTCGCTGTCGGAGGAGTCGGGCACGATCTCGAGAGGCATGACCGCAGTGTGGCACCGGCGGGTGAACGTCAGGTGATCGGCGCTACCTTGCTACCCGTGAGTATCCACCAGCGTCTCGCCGCTCTCGGCGCCCTCGCGGAGTCGTCCGTCCTCAAGGCCGCGATGGCCCTCCCGGAGTCCGTCCAGGCCCGCCTGGTCGGCAAGCCGGTCGTCCTCGACGGCCAGACCCTCGCCACCGAGACCCAGCTCCTGCTGGCCATGCAGCGACTGGCGCCGCTGCCTGGCGCGGAGACCCTGCCGATCCCCGAGGGCCGCAAGGTCGTGCTCCACCAGAGCGCCCTCGCCGCTGGCGACCAGCCGATCGGCGCCGTGCGCGACCTGCCCGTGGGCGGCCTGCCCGGCCGCCTCTACACCGGCTCCTCGGCCGGGGCGACCAGCCCGCTGCTGCTCTTCCTGCACGGCGGCGGCTTCATGTACGGCGACCTCGACTCCCACGACGCCTCCTGCCGCCTGCTCGCCGAGCGCGCCGGCATCCGGGTCCTGGCCGTCGACTACCGGATGGGACCCGAGGACCCGTTCCCCGCGGCGTACGACGACGCGGTCGCGGCCTTCGAGTGGGTCGTCGCCCACGCCTCCTCGATCGGCGCCGACCCCGACCGGCTCGCCGTCGGTGGTGACTCCGCCGGCGGCAACCTCGCCGCCGGGGTCGCGATCCACGCGGCGCGCGAAGGCCTGCCGCTGGCCTTCCAGCTGCTCGTCTACCCGATGACCGACGCCGAGCACCCCACCCGCAGCTTCGAGCTGTTCCAGGAGGGGTTCTACCTCACCAAGGCCTTCATGGACCTCGCCAACGAGTGCTACCTCCCGCCCGGCCAGGACCTGCGCGACCCCCGCATCTCGGTGATCCACGCCGACCTCCCCGCCGGCCTCGCTCCGGCCTACGTCGTCACCGCCGGCTTCGACCCGCTGCGCGACGAGGGCGAGGCCTACGCCCGCAAGCTCGCCGACGCCGGCGTCGAGGTCGAGCTCCAGCGCTTCCCCGACCAGATCCACAGCTTCTTCAACATCGTCGGCGTGGGCCGCCGCTCACCCGCCGCCGTCGCCGAGATCGCCGCCAAGACCGGCGCCGCCCTCCACCGCTGACTCTGTTGATGCGGTGAGGATGCGGTAGTCCCTAACGTCACGGTTGTCATGACTGCCCTGAAGGCGTGCTGTTGTTGGGGACTACCCCGGCCGGCCTGGCGCCGGGGCGACCCCTACAGCCCCGGCCGATACCGCCGCACGGCCTCGGTGAACTGCGCCGGATCCACCATCTTCGCCGTGATCGAGCAGGGGGCAAGGCTGCGCCGGTGGAAGTCGACCCGCCACCCACGCTCGCCGGGCTGTCCGGTCATCGTCACCTCGACCGCGTCGGAGCTGAGGTCGAAGCGGTGGTGGCTGCCGTCGGCCTCGATGTCCACGACCCCACCCTCGATGCTCACGCGGCTCGGCGAGCTCCTGACCAACCACGCCGCCAGCGCGAGCACCAACGTCAGCGCGGTCAGTCCGATCCCGTAGGCCGACACCAGGGTGTCGTCGATCGCCGCCATCCCCACCAGGATCGCCGCGAGGAGCGCGCAAGCGCCGAGCACCAGGGCCAGCAGCCCTCGCGCAGCCGGGTTCGTCGGCGTCAGCGCGATGTCGGCGTCACGCTCGGTGGTCGGGGTACGCGTCTCGGGCTCCGGCTGGGTGGGGGAGGTCCGGGCGGCGGGAGCCTCGCCACCACCCCTCCCGGCCAGCACCTCGGTGAGCCGCTGCTCGGCGACCAGCCGCTCGGCGATCGTCTCCTCGACCAGCTCCGCCGAGCGTCGTACGGCGGCCTCGACCGCGGACCGCTCCATCGCGCGGTTCTCGGCGGCGGCCTCCGCGGCCGCCCTCAGCGTCGCCTGCTTGTCGGCCTCGGCGAGTGCGGCGGCCAGCTGCGTGCGCAGCGCGGCCACGGTCGTCTCGTGCGCCGTCGCAGCCTCCAAGGATCCCGTCGCGAGAGCAGCCAGCCGCTCCTCGGCCTTGGCCCGCTCCGCGGCCGCCTCCCGGGCGAGCTCGGCGTGCGCGAGGGCGTCCTGCTCGGCGACTGTTCGAGCGGCGATCGCCTCGGCGGCAGCCGTCTCGGCCTGCGTGCGGGCCTCGTGCGCCTCGCTCGCCAGCCGCGACGACTCCTGCGCGGCGCTCTCGGCAGCGACGCGTGCCT
The DNA here is from genome assembly GCF_031397825.1 of Nocardioides sp. Taxonomy (GTDB): domain Bacteria; phylum Actinomycetota; class Actinomycetes; order Propionibacteriales; family Nocardioidaceae; genus Nocardioides. The sequence continues at coordinate 703 of NZ_JANNML010000018.1, read as the reverse complement.
CGTGGGCAGCCGCCGCGAGCCCGGCCTGTGACGCCGCCTCCTGCGACGCAGCGAGGGCGGCGGCAGCAGCCGACTCGGCAGCCACTCCCTGTGCCCCGGCAGCCTCCTCGGCGGCCAACCGCGCGGCGAGCGCAGCCTCCGCGGCGGTCACAGCGGCAGCAGCTGCAGTCTCGGCGGTCGTGCGCTCCTCGTGCGCGGCAGCGGCCAGGCGGGCCTGCTCGGCGGCGGCCTCCTCGGCCACACGTCGTCCTGACGCGTGCTCGCCCGCCGCGACATCGGCCTCCGCCCGCGCCGACGCCTGCTCGGCCGCGGCACTCTCCGCGGCGACGCGCGCCTCGTGGGCAGCCGCCGCGAGCCCGGCCTGGGCCGCAGCCTCCTCGGCAGCAGCCACAGCATCGGCAGCAGCCGCTTCTGCGGCGATGGCCTGCAACCGTCCGGACTCCTCGGCTGCCAGCCGCGCCTCGGCCGCGGCGAACGCGCGCTCGGCAGCCTCCTGCGCCAGCGCTTGGGCCGCAGCCCTGTCATGCTGCGCCGACTCGGCGGCCGCCAGCGCCGCAGCGGCGGTCGTCTCGGCCACCGCGCGAGCAGCGGCCTCCGACTCGGCAACGCCTTCAGCCGCGGCACGAGCCGAAGCCGACAACTCAGCCGCCGACTCCGCAGCAGATCGCGCCTCGTGTGCCTCGTGCGCGAGCCTGGCCTGCTC
>NZ_JANNML010000015.1:0-36544 GCF_031397825.1 Nocardioides sp. | reverse complement strand
CATTTTTTTTGATTTTTTCTTTTTCCATCTCTTGGCGTTTTTCTTTCGCCGTTTTAATATCGTCTTTCACGTAATAGGTGAACACTGCCCCCACTTGTGGATTGGGGGTCATAAAATGACTTTCGCCCAAAAATCCTTTGCCCCGTATGCCCAATGGTGATGATTCCACAAACATTAAACCGTCTTTGATGGGAAAAATCGTTGCGGGTTTTGCCAAATCGTCTTTTTTTATGTAACGCAAGGGCGTATAATCGTCTAATATGTAAAAACCACGTCCGAAAGTGGCCAAAACCAAATCATTTTCCCGTTTTTGAATATCCATATCGCGCACCGCAATAGTTGGTAAACCGCCTTTCAATTGTGTCCACGTTTTGCCCCCTTCTATGCTGAAAAACACGCCAAACTCAGTGCCAACAAAGAGCAAATTAGGATTAACATGGTCTTCAGCGATGGTATAAACCGTGCCTTTTTCGGGCAAATTGCCTTGAATGGCTGTCCATGTTTTGCCGCCGTCTGTTGATTTGTGTACATAAGGTTTAAAATCGCCATAACGATGGTGATTGAAACAAGCGTAGGCAACATTTTTATCGTGTTGCGATGCAATAATTTGATTAACATAGGTGCGTTCAGGCACATTGGGGAAATTTTCAGATTTCACCCACGTTTTACCACCGTCGTTGGTCACGTGTATCAAACCATCGTCTGTACCGGCATATAGTAGATTTTCACTGAATTTTGATTCTGCTAATGTCGTTATATTGCCATAAATATCCGTAGAGCTATTTTTTGTGTGCCGCAGCCTGCGGTGCAGCGCTCTCTCCGGCACACGACCAGGGTGGTCGCGTCGGAGGGTCCCTGCTCCGGCAGCTCGACCCGAGGTCGCTCAGGCCTGCAACGCGGCGAGCTCCGAGGCGTCGTGGGCGCTGAAGACGGTGACCTCGTCTGCGTGACCGGCATGGAGCTCGCGCACCCGTTCGGCGTTGGCCCGACGGGCCTTGTCGGCGTGGGCCAGTACGGTCTGGAAGGCGCGCAGCGCCCGGGGGCAGGCGGGCGGGGTCTGCTTCTCGGCCGTGTGGAAGTAGGAGTCGCCGGCGTGCAGGAGCCAGTGACCGTCGGGACGTCGTACGGCGACCCCGCTGTGCCCTCGGCTGTGACCGTGGAGCGGGACGATCAGCACGTCGTCACCCACCGCGGCCACGGACTCGAGCCCGAACCACGCGTCGCCGCCCTCGCGGTGGCGCACCCAGGTCGGGTCGTGGGACCACTGGCCGGCGACGTAGCGTGCCTTCTCCTTGAGCGTCGGGTGCAGCGCGGCCTCGAGCTCGGTGGCGTGCACGTGCACCCGGGCCCGGGGGAAGTCGCCGATGCCGCCGACGTGGTCGAGGTCGAGGTGGGTCAGCACGACGTCGGTGACGTCGGCCGGGTCGAGGCCCAGCGCGGTGATCCGGGCGGTGGCGGTCTCGGCGGGGTCGAGGACGGGGCGTACGACGGCCCGGAACGGCTGGCCGAGCCGTCGCGGCTGCTGGAGGTCGGTGGTGCCGAAGCCGGTGTCCACGAGCAGCAGCCCCTCGTCGCGCTCGACGAGCAGCACGTGGGCCACCATCGGTGCCGCGGCGAGCGGCGTCATCGTGCCGCAGTTGAGGTGGTGGACCCGCTGGTTCGTCACCCGGTGATGGTGGCAGGTCCGGGGTCGGTCTCGTGGAGCTTCCGGACCGTGGGCGAGGTCGGGACGTCTGCTGCGTCGGGGCAGGTCCCGAACAGGCGGTCGGCGGTGCCGGACGTGGTGACGGTGAACCAGTAGTGCTCGTTCTTGTAGTGGTGCAGCCGGTGGTTGCGCCAGACCGCGCGGTAGGCGCGCGAGCGCGGCCGGTAGTCGCTGTGCACGAGGTAGTGGATCCACTCGTAGCCGAACATGATCGCCGCCGCGCTGACCAGCAGGGTCAGCGCGCTGCTCGTGGTGGGCAGGGCGAGCAGTGCCGCCGCCGCTCCTGCGGGGATGAGCCAGAGCAGCGCCTGCCACGGGATGAAGACCAGCGGGATGTCGCGCGGGTCGGCGTGGTGGGCGCGGTGCTCGCGGGCCAGCAGCGAGTCGATGCGCACGGGACCGACCTGGCGGGGGCGCCAGTGCAGGACGATGACGTGGATGACCCACTCGATCGCTGGGAAGAGCGCGACCAGGGCGACCGGGATCGTCAGCTCCCACAGGTCACCGCCGGGGGCGAGGACACGGGCGGTGCTCGCCGCGACGAGGGCGGTGGCGATCATCGGTGGGCTCGGGTGACGCCAGAAGGCGCGCCAGGCCTGGCGCAGCGTGATGGTGGTGCGGCGCGTCGCGGTGTCGGTCGCGGCGGTGTCCTGGGCGAGGCGCTGGGCGGCCAGGGCCTCGACCTCGGGGCTGGGTCTGGTCATCGCTGCTCCTCGAGGTCGGGGTCGGGGGTGGGGTCGGAGATGACGGCGTCGGCCAGCGCGGCGAGGGCGCCGACCAGGCTGGCGGTCGCCGGGCGCAGGACCCGGTCGGCGGCGGCGCGGGCGGTCTCGGGGTCGCCGGCGGAGATCGCGGCGGTGAGCACGCGGTAGGCACCCGCCTGGCCGACCTCCTCGGCCATCGCCGGGGCGAGGGCCTCCAGTGCCGGCTCGTAGGCGGCGCGCAGGCTGTTGAACATCAGCCGGAAGACCACCGAATCGGCCGCGTCGACGACGAGGTCCCAGAAGGTCAGCGCGTGCACCTGCCGCTCCACGTCGTCGTCGGTCGCCGCGAGCAGGTCGACGCAGTCGGTGAGCAACGCCCCGAGGGTCGCGCCGCCTCGCTCGGCGGCCAGCGCCGCCACGCTCGGCCCGATCGCGAGACGTGCCTCGAGGATGCTGCGGGCGACGGAGGCGTCGAGCGAGCCCCGTCTCACGAGGAGCTGGGGGAGGAGGTCGAGCCCGGCGTAGCGCCGGAAGTCGCGCACGGTCGTCGCGCCACCATGGCGAACGTCGAGCAGCCGGGTCTGCGCCATCCGCTGGAGCGCCTCGCGCACGGCGGGCCGCGACACCCCGAGCACCTCCGCGAGACGACGCTCGCTGGGCAGGGTCTCGCCGGCCCCGATCTCGCCGTCCACCACCTCCGCGAGCACCTGGTCGAAGACCTCGTCGGGCACCGAACGTCTCACCACGGGCTGGAGGGGCATGCGGCGACCGTAGGGCGGCGGGTGGGCTTTGGTCAAGTGGTATGACCAGTTGGAGCCGGGTGGAGCTCGCGACGGGTAGTCCCTCACGCCAGCGTCCTGCCACCAGCCGAACGAGGACGAGAACGTGAGGGACTATCCCGCCTCGGGCGGCGCACCGCGGCGCAGGCTGGCGGGGCTGAAGACCGCCCAGGCCCGTCGCCAGGGGGAGACGCCCTCGCCCAGGGAGGACCGCTGGGCGCGCACGAGGGACCAGAACGCGTCGGCGTCGGCGGCCTCGGGGGAGTCGGCGGCGTAGATCCGGCGGTCGGCCTCGTGGGCCAGGTCGACCAGCGTGTCGCCGGTACCCCGGGCCGACCCGACGGCCCGTGCCTCGGCCGGCCGGGTCAGCCCGGGCACGACGGGTACCCCGAGGTCGCGGGCGTGGTCGACCAGCTCCAGCCACGCCCCGGCATAGCGCAGCGTCACGCGACGCGAGGAGAGCCGGCGGCGGCGCCGCACCCCCTTCACGACGGGTACGACGACGGGCGCGCCGAGGGCGAGCGCGAGGAGGACGAGTCCCCAGGGGACCCCGCCCGACCCTGCGTCGGCGGACGACGCGGCAGGAGCCGGAGGCGGCTCCTCCGCCGGCTCCTCCTCGATCTCCGGCTGCTGTGGCGGGGCCGGTGGCGGGTCGGGGAAGGCGCGCGGGGGCAGCACCTCGTCGACGCCGACCCGACGGGGAGGACGGTCGCCCATGAACATCTCGGTCGGCAGCGTCCGCCACGACCCGTCGGCGATCCGCACCTCGACCCAGGCCTGCACGTCGCGCCCGCGCACGACACCGCTGGCCGGTAGCACCGCGCCGACGACGACGCGGGCCGGAGCCCCGAGACGGTTGGCCATGAGCGCCATGGCGGCGGCGTACTGCTCGTCGTTGCCGACGGTCGGCTCGCCGAGGACGAAGCCGTCACCGAGCCGGGCGGTGCCCTGGCCGGCGGTGTAGGAGGACTGCCAGAAGATCGCGCCGTCGCTGTAGCGCCCGACCCGCTTGAGCCGTTCGGCCACCCGGAAGACGCCGTCGATCGGCGACACCGCCCCGAGCGCCCACGCCTCGATCGCCGGGTCGAGGAAGGCCCCCGCCTCGCGCAGGGCCGGGTCGACCAGGGTCGATGCCGTCATCCGCCGCTTCAGCAGCCCCCCGGTGATCGCGGAGGTGAACGCGTAGGTGTCGTTCTTCTCCAGCCGGTCGTCCATGACCGCGGTCTGCGTGGCCGGGTCGTAGCGCAGGTGGGTCTGGGCGTCCTCGCGCGCGGAGCCGTAGAACGAGAACGACTGGACCGCGCCGATGGTCGGGACCCACCGCGACGTGTAGTCGCCGGTGGGGTCGACCGCGACCCGGATCTCCCGGCCGTCGGCCGGGTTGTCGATGGTGGAGGAGAGCCGCAGGAAGCGGTCGTCATCACGCGAGGGGTCGCTGTCGTTGGCGGCCTGCCACCGGTTGCCGTCGTAGGCCTCGAGCGCCGCGAACCGCACCCGCACCCCTGTCGGCGCGCCGCGCAGCGTCATCAGCTTGCGCTCGTGCACGTTGCCCTCCGGCACCCGCTGACCCGGCGCCGGCTCCGTGAAGTCGCGGAAGGAGTCGAGCGGCGTCGCCTCGCGGCCTGCGTCGTACGCCGGCATCTCGCGGCTCAGCACGAACCTCGCGCCCGGCGTCGGGTCACCCGCCACCGCGGCGGCGGTGAGCGCGGCAGCCAGGACCAGCGCCACGCTGCCGACCATGCGCCAGGCCCGGGCCGGGTCGCGGCCGTGGGCGGCCTCGTCGATGCGCAGACCGCGCAGGCGCATCCACATCATCGCGACGACCCCGAAGCCGACGCCCTGGAGCAGGACCGAGACCGGCTCCGGCTGGGCCAGCAGGAGCACCGCGGCGAGCACCAGCGTCGGCGGTGCGAGGGGCACCGCGGCGCGGGTGGAGCGCAGCGCGAGGGCGGTGCCGATGCCCGCGGAGAAAAGTGCGAGGAGCACCGGCGCCAGGAGGGCAGCGCCTGAGGAGTCGACGGGTGGGTGGGTGCCGAGCAGCACCGGCCAGGCCTCGGCGCTGGCCCGCACGCCCGACTCGAGGATGCTCAGGTCGGTCAGCCGCAGGTCGCGCTCCACGATCGGCCCGCAGGCGAAGTAGTAGCCGAAGGCCAGCACCAGCCCCACGACCTCGACCCCGCCGCGCGCGGCCACCACCGCGGTCGCGGCCGCCGACCCCAGGATCGCCACGACCCCGCCGGTGATCCACCAGCCGTTGCCGCTGAAGGTCGAGGACCAGCCGGCCAGCGCGATCATCGTGAGCGTCACGACGAGCAGCACGTCCCAGGCGTGGAACGGCATCACCTGGGTCGGCGGCCGACGCCGCAGCAACCTCACAGCTCCTCCACGTGAGCTCGCAGCTCGACCGCCGCCTCGCGGTGGTCGTCCGGCCTCGCTCCGATGCGGTCTCTCGCTTCGCTCACAGCCGCACCCCGCGCACGTAGGCCGCGAGCAGCCCGGGCAGCTCTGGCAGCTGGGTCACCGTCAGCAGCGGCGGACCCGCGAGCGTGTGGTCGGCCGGGGTGCCGGAGCCGTCGGCGCGCAGCGTGAGCAGACGTACGTCGTCGGGGAAGGCGCGCGCGACCTCGGGCAGGAGCGAGGGGTCGAGGAGGCCACCGGACACGACGACGACTTGGCTGGCGTCGGGGGCGACGAGCGCCGCCGTACGCGCCGCGACCACGAGGTCGCCGCCCAGCGACCACGTCGAGAGGCAGAAGGCGTCGAGCACCTGCTGCGGTGGGCCGGAGACCTGCTGGGGGCCGCAGACCATGGTCAGGTCGGACTCGTCGAGCCCGACGCGCAGCACCACCGAGGCCGCCACCTGGAGCGCGAGCTCGAGGTCGTCGGAGTGGTCGTAGGCCGCGTGGGTGTCGTCGACGATCACGACGACGTGGCTGCGGCGGGTGTCGTGGTACTGCCGCACGTGCAGCCGCCCGGTCCGCGCCGACGAGCGCCAGTGGACGTGGCGCAGGTCGTCGCCGACGACGTACTCGCGCAGCGCGTGGAACGACAGGTCGCTCATCGAGATCTCGTCGCTGGGCACGCCCTCGAGGTCGCGCACCGAGCCGGGACCGAGCGAGTCGATGCTCACCATCCGCGGCCGCACGAAGAGGTCGACCGGCGCACTCCAGGCGGCGTGGCGCTGGAAGAAGCCGAGCGGGTCCGTACGCCGTGCCCCCGCCGGGCCGACCTGGAGCACGCCACGACGGACGGCCGGGACCTCGATCTCCTGCTCCACGCGCACCCCGCGGCGCAGCACCGGCAGCCGCACGTGGGCGCTCTGGGTCGTGGCGTCGGCGCGCTCCGCGTCGAGGGGGACGCTGACGAGGGGGTGCCACATGGGAGCGAGCCGCAGGTTGGTCACGCGCAGCAGCCCGGTGCCGGTCTCGCCGGCCACGGTGTGGGCCGGGCGCAGCTCGAGCTGGGCGCGCACGCGCGTGGGCAGGGCGACGAGGACGAGCGCGACGAGCACCAGCAGCCCGCACATGAGGGCGATGAGCCGGAACTCGGCGTAGCCCAGGGTGAGGGCGACCGCCTCGCTGGACAGCCCGAGCAGGATCACCGCTCGGCCGGCGGGGGTGATGCCGCCGAGCGCGCGGCTGACGCGACGGCGCACGCGGGTGCGACGGTTCTCGATCACGGGTCCTCGATCACGGGTCTCGTGCCTCGCGTCAGGCGCGGTCGAGCGGCGGCGGCACCGCCGCGAGCAGCTGGCCGATGACCTCGCCGATCGTGACCCCGCTGAACTGAGCCTGCGGGTCGAGCAGCAGCCGGTGGCACAGCACCGGCTCGGCCAGGGTGTTGACGTCCTCGGGCACCACCGCGGTGCGGCCGTCGGCGGCGGCCCAGGTCTTGGCGACCCGCACCAGCGCCAGGCAGCCACGCGCCGAGAGCCCGAGCCGCACGTGGCGCAGCTCGCGCGACGCCTCGGCGAGCTGGCGCACGTAGCGCACCACCGACCGGTCGACGTGCACGTCCGCGGCCAGCGCCGACATCTCCGCGATGCGTGCGGTGGACGCGATCGGCTTCACCAGCTCGGCGCGGTCGCGCACGGCGGAGGCGAGCAGCAGCTCCTCGGTCGACTCGGCGTCGGGGTAGCCCACCGACGTCTTCATCAGGAAGCGGTCGAGCTGCGCCTCGGGCAGCCGGTAGGTGCCGGCCTGCTCGATCGGGTTCTGCGTGGCGATCACCATGAAGGGGCGTGGCACGTCGTGGGTCACGCCGTCGACCGTCACGTGCCCCTCCTCCATGACCTCCAGCAGCGCGGCCTGGGTCTTGGGCGAGGCACGGTTGATCTCGTCGGCCAGCACGATGTCGTGGAAGATCGGCCCGGGGTGGAACTCGAAGGATCCCTTGGCCTGGTCGTAGACGGTCACGCCCGTCACGTCGGTCGGCAGCAGGTCCGGGGTGAACTGGATGCGCGCGTGGCTGCCCTCGACGGTGTTGGCCAACGACCGCGCCAGCATCGTCTTGCCCGTGCCCGGCAGGTCCTCGAGCAGCAGGTGCCCCTCGCTGACCAGGCAGGTCAGCGCCAGGCGGACCACGTGGTCCTTTCCCAGCAGCGCCTGCCCCATCGACTCGGCCATGTCGGTGAACCCCGCCCGGAACCATTGAGCCTGCTCGGCGCTGACCGTCATGCCCCGCAGGGTACGCCGAGAGAGCGGCGTCCCGGGCCCACCTCGGGCTCCGTACCCTGGAGGGGTGTCCCGCTACCTCACCCTCCGGATGATCGGCGCCCACCTGGTGGCGCTGGTGTGCGTGGGGATCGCGGGGTCGCTGGGCGTGTGGCAGTACGACGCGTGGCAGGCCAACCGGGCTGCTGAGGCGGTCGACCTGACCGAGCTCGAGCCGCAGCCGATCGCCGACGTGATGGGCCCCGACGACCCGTTCCCCGCCACCCTGGTCGGTCAGCCGGTCAGCGTGAGCGGCACCTGGTTGCCGGAGTCCACCGTCTACGTCTCCGGACGCGAGGTCGACGGCGTCGAGGGCTTCTGGGTCGTCACCCCGCTCGCCGTGGGCACGGCCGCGGGCGACCCGGCGCTGCCCGTCGTGCGCGGCTGGGTCGCCGACCCGGCGGACGCCCCCGCGCCCCCGACCGGGACCGCCGAGCTCGTCGCGTGGCTCCAGCCCCCCGAGGGCACCGGCGAGGCCGACACCGACCCGACCGACGACGTGCTGCCGCAGATGCGCACGGCCGACCTGATCCAGCAGGTCGACCAGGATCTCTACGGCGCCTACGGCGTGGTCGACGCCGACGAGCCGTCGACCAACGCCGGGGCGGAGGGCCTGGCTCCCGCGACCCTCGAGCAGCTGCCGCCGCCGGGGAGGTTCACCGCGCTGCGCAACATCCTCTACGCGCTGGAGTGGTGGGTCTTCGGGGCCTTCGCGGCGTTCATCTGGTGGCGTTTCGTGCGCGAGGAGGACCTGGTGGCGACCACGGTCGAGCAGGACCAGGCGGAGTCCCCCGAGGAGGACCCGGTACGTTCGGGGGCGTGACAGGCGCCCTGACCCGCTACCGCATCATGGCCACGATCGTCGGCGTGCTGCTGATCGTGCTGATCCTCGTCGGTGTGCCGCTGAAGTACCTCCTCGAGGAGGGTTCCAGCGGCCAGGACCTCGGCGAGTTCATCACCACCTACCTCGGCGTGGCGCACGGCTGGCTCTACATGATCTTCCTGCTCACCGCCTTCGTGCTCTCGCGCAAGGCCGGCTGGGAGCTGGGCTTCACGATCGTGACGCTGCTCTGCGGCACCATCCCGGTCCTGAGCTTCTGGGCCGAGCACCGCGCGACCCGGCGCACCCGCGCGGAGCACCCCGAGGCGTTCGGTCCCGCCCCCACGACCGCAGTCGGCTAGCCCCGTGACCGCGGCCGGGACACCCGCCGGGACCACGGCGTTCGTGCTCGGCGGCGGTGGGGTCCTGGGGGCCGTCGAGGTCGGCATGCTCCGGGCGCTCTTCGAGCGCGGCATCACCCCCGACCTGGTGCTCGGCACCAGCGTCGGCGCCCTCAACGGCGCGATGGTGGCCCGCGACCCGTCCGAGGCCGTCATCGAGCGGATGCTCGACCTGTGGCGCAGCGCCAACGAGAGCGGCCGCGAGGTCTACGGCGACAAGCCGCTGCGCACCGTGCGCAGGGCGGTCTCGACCGGCACCCACATCTACTCCGCCAAGCCGCTCAAGCAGCGGCTCGTCGAGGAGCTCGGCGACCTCACCTTCGAGGAGCTGCCGGTGCGCTTCCAGGTGTGCGCGGCGAGCATCGAGCGCGCCGCGGAGCACTGGTTCAGCTCCGGCCCGGTGGTGGACGCGGTCGTCGCGAGCGCCGCCGTGCCCGGGATCCTGCCGCCGGCCGAGGTCGACGGCGAGCACTACCTCGACGGGGGCATCGTCAACTCGATCCCGCTGGGTCGGGCCGTGCAGCTCGGCGCTACGCGGGTCTTCGTGCTCCAGGTGGGGCGCATCGACCGGCCGCTGACCGTGCCCAAGCGGCCGTGGGAGGTCGCCCGGGTCTCCTTCGAGATCGCGCGGCGGCACCGCTTCACCCGCGAGCTGGCCGAGCTACCCGACGACGTCGAGTGCCACGTCCTGCCCGCGCGGGGCACCTCGGCGCGCGACGACACCCTCTTCGGCACCCGCGACTTCAGCACCGTCGAGGCGCGCATCGACGCGACCTACGCAGCGTGCCGTGACTACCTCGCCGACCTCGATGCCTGACCGGGTCGTGCGGACGTGCTGATCCGGGTCGTACGACGGGTGGTCGTCGCCCCGGCCGTCATGCTGCTCGCGGTCCTGATGTGGATCACGCTGCCCCTGTGGCTGATCGGCGCCGCCGCGCTCTCGCCGCTGCTGCCGGGTCGGTGGCGGGCGCTGCGGCTGGCCTGGATCTTCGTCATGTACCTCACCATGGAGGCGATCGTCCTCGGGGTGCTGCTGGGGCTCTGGCTGGCGAGCGGCTTCGGGCGTCGGATCCGCAGCCCCTACTTCGAGGGCATCCACTACGACCTGGTGCAGGGCGTGATGTGGGTGTTCTTCCGTGAGGCCAAGCGGGTGCTCAAGCTGACGATCGTCACTGACGGGCCCAGCCCGGACGCGCACCCCGGTGTGCCGATCCTGGTGGCCTGTCGGCACGCCGGCCCTGGCGACTCCTTCACGCTCATCCACGCGCTGATGCACTGGTACCGCCGCGAGCCCCGCGTCGTCCTCAAGGACACCCTGGCCTGGGATCCCGCGATCGACGTGCTGCTGCGCCGCATCCCGGCCTCGTTCATCTCGCCCAACCCGGCCGCGGGCGACGACCTCGAGAGCCAGATCGCCACCCTCGCCTCGGGCCTGGACAGGGACGACGCGTTCGTGATCTTCCCCGAGGGCGGCAACTTCACCCCGGAGCGACGTCAGCGGGCGATCGACAAGCTGCGTCGGCTCGGCCTCGAGCGGATGGCCGAGCGGGCCGAGGCCATGACCAACGTCCTCGCGCCTCGACCCGGCGGCTTCCTCGCGGCCCTGGACGCGGCGCCGGAGGCCGACGTCGTGCTGGTCGCCCACACCGGCCTCGACCACCTGCTCACCGTCGGCGACATCTGGCGCGAGCTGCCGATGGACAAGCGGATCGTCATGCGGTGGTGGCAGGTGTCGCGCAGCGAGATCCCCGAGGGCCGCGAGGAGCGCATCGAGTGGCTCTTCGGCTGGTGGGAGCACAACGACGCGTGGATCGAGGACTTCGACGGCGGGCCACAGGGCTCGAGCTCGAAATGACGGCGACCCGTCACCGGTGCGGTGACGGGTCGGCGTACGGACGTGCGGTGGGGCGGAGGCTCAGGCCCTGGGGTCCTGGATCTCGACGACCTCGGCGGGCTCGTCGGGCGTCGTGACCGGGTGTGGTGCCTCGGCGGCGTCGGCGACTGCCTCGTCGGGCGACGAGCCGCCCGTGTCGTCGGCCTGGGTCGCAGCAGCAGCCGGGGCCGCTGCCTGGGCCGGCGTCGGGGCCGGCGTCGGGGGAGGCGTCGGCACGTAGGACGACTGCCAGTTGTTGCTCTCGGCCTTGCCGCCCTGGAGCTTCTTCGCCACGAACGCGACAGCGCCGGCGACGGCGGTGAAGAGCACGAGCTTCTTCAGCTTGGAGCCCTTCGTCGGCTCGGGCTCACCCTTGAGCTGGGCGACCTTGGCGTCGGCCAGCGTCTTGGCTGCGGTGGCCTTCTCGCTCGCGAGGGCCTGGCCCGAGGCGATCAGCGGAGCGGCCTTGCTGGCGGCCTTGTCGCGCGCGTCGGCGATGACGGGAGCGGCCTTCTCCCGGGCCTCGACGGCCTTGGCTCCGGCGATCGCGACGCCGGAGGCGATGAGGGGCGTGGCCTTCTCGCGGGCGTCGGCGATGACGGGAGCGGCCTTGTCCCTGGCGTCGATCAGGGCCGGCACGGCGGTGTCCTGCACGAAGTCACGTGCGGACTCGTAGGCGGCTTCGACGTGGGGACGAGCGGCGTCGACGTAGTCGCTCGCCTGGTCCCTCGCCTGGTCGAGCAGCGACTTCTTCTTGCGCAGTCCCATTGCGAGCACTCCTTTGTCAGCGGTACCTCTACCCAACCACGGGGCTGGTGGGTCGACCACCCCCAGGGTGGCCCGGTGGCGGCAGGGGAACGCAGACGCGCTGCCCCCGACCGTCCGGTACCCACCCGGCGAGCCCGTCACACCCGCGACCTTGGCGTGCGTGGGAGGATCGCGGGAGTTCGAATCCTCTCGTAGTCCACGTGAAAGGCAGTCATGGCTGACCAGCAGGCCATCCTCAAGACCAACCGGGGCGACATCACCGTCAACCTGTTCCCGAACCACGCCCCCGCCACCGTCGAGAACTTCGTCGGCCTCGCGACCGGCGAGAAGGCCTACGACGCCGGCAACGGCCGCACGGGCAAGTTCTACGACGGCCTCGGCTTCCACCGCGTCATCGAGGGCTTCATGATCCAGGGCGGCTGCCCCCTCGGCACCGGCACCGGCGGCCCCGGCTACACCTTCAAGGACGAGATCCACCCCGAGCTCGTCTTCGACAAGCCCTACCTGCTCGCGATGGCCAACGCCGGCCCGGGCACCAACGGCTCGCAGTTCTTCATCACCGTCGGCGCCACCCCGTGGCTCAACCGCAAGCACACCATCTTCGGTGAGGTCGCCGACCAGGCCGGCCGCGACGTGGTCGACGCGATCGGCACCACCGCCACCGGTCCCGGCGACCGTCCCCTCGACGCCGTCGTGATCGAGTCCGTCGAGGTCGTGGGTTCCTGAGCGAGCACCCCTCTCCCGTCCCCGGGGTGCCGGAGTCCGCGTGCTACCGGCACCCCGGGCGGGAGTCCTACGTCCACTGCCAGCGCTGCGACAAGGTCATCTGCCCTGACTGCATGCGCTCGGCCTCGGTGGGCTTCCAGTGCCCCGGCTGCGTCGCCGAGGGTGCCAGGACCACCCGCGCCGGCCGCACGGCGTACGGCGGGCTGCGGCCCAGCAACCCCGGCGCCACCACGATCGCCCTCATCGGCATCAACGCCTTCGTGTGGGTCCTGGTCGTGGCGACCGGCTGGAAGAGCAGCGAGCTGATCCAGCGCCTCGCGCTGAGCCCGCTCGGCACCTGCTTCACCTCCGACGGCAGCGGCTACTTCCCCGGTGCGACCGAGGCGATGTGCCGCACGGCCGCCACCCGCTACGTGCCCGGGGTGGCCGACGGCTCCTACTGGCAGCTGGTCACCAGCATGTTCGCGCACGTCGAGATCTGGCACATCGCGTTCAACATGCTCGCGCTCTACGCCTTCGGTCCCCAGCTCGAGCTGGCGCTGGGCCGCGCGCGCTTCCTCGCGCTCTACCTGCTCTCCGGCCTGTCGGGCTCGGCGTTCGTCTACTGGCTCTCGGCGGAGTACAGCGCCACGCTCGGTGCCTCCGGCGCGATCTTCGGCCTGATGGGCGCGCTGCTCGTCGTGGCCTACAAGGTCGGCGGCAACGTGCAGTCGCTGCTGACCTGGATCGGCATCAACGTCCTCATCACCGTCCTGGGCAGCTCGTTCATCTCCTGGCAGGGCCACCTCGGCGGCTTCGTCGGTGGCGTCGCCATCACCGCCGCGCTGGTCTACGCGCCGCGCGAGCGCCGCACCCAGGTGCAGGTGGCCGCCCTGGTGCTCATCGGGTTGGCCATCGCCCTCGCGATCGTCGCCCGCACGCTGGTCCTCACTACCTGAGCACCCGCCGCACCCCGCCGCACCCCGCCGCACCCCGCCGCGCCCTCCGTCGTACGACGGCAGGGCCGGTTGTCCACACCTGTGCACTCACCTGTGGAGAGAACAACACCGGTGTAACTCATCCACACCTGTGGACTTACCTGTGGAGAACTCCGACCGGGGGCTGTGGAGAAGCAGCGACGCCCGGCCCCACGGGGGGACCGGGCGTCGCGGACGTCAGGGGTGGGGCCGGAGCCTCACTCCCAACGCGTGGCGAAGGTGAAGCCGATCGCCATGAAGCCGATGCCGACGAAGAGGTTCTTCTGGCCGAGGTCGTTGAAGACCCAGAAGCTCGACGGGTCGTCGCTGATCACGTAGAACGTGCAGATCCACAGCAGGCCCAGGATGAAGCAGCCGAGCATGCCGACCACGACGCCGCGGCCGCGACCCATCGGGGTGGAGGGGTGGGCAGAGATCGCCAGGCCGAGGAAGAACGCGCCGAAGCCGATCAGGTAGTTCCAGTCCATGAGGTCGGCCATGAACGTCGGGTCGCCGGCGGCGGGGGCCGGGAAGGCGAGCGGGTCGACACGGACCACGGCGTAGTAGTAGACGATCCAGGCGATGCCCAGGACGGCGAGGAGCAACGCGATGACCGTGCGCACGGTGGCGACGGGCTTCCTCGGCTCGGCGAACGGATCCTTGGCCTTGAGCTTGGACACGGTTTTGCTCCTCGTAGCAGTCCACCGTGGCGACTCGTCACGGATCGCGGGCTACCTTAGTCGCCATGACGTCCGGTTCCCACGTGAGGCCCGCTGGCGCGGCTCCGGGGGAGCCGCGCTCCGAGGGCCTGCGTGCTGAGGGCGAGCACCACGAGGAGTACGCCGAGCAGCAGGCGCGCGCGGACGCCGACGCCGATGTCGTCGGCCGGGACCTCGTCGGCCGGGACCTCGTCGGCCGGGCCCCGGAGCACCCCCACTCCGCCCGCCCCCGGGCCAAGCGCGGCGCCTGGCGGATCGGCACGCCCCTGGTGGTCCTCCTGAGTGGCGCCCTGTTCACGATCAGCGCCTACAACTCCGAGGGCACCGACCTGCGCCCGGGCCGCTACACCGACCTCGCGGCGCTGGTGCAGAACGAGGCCGACCAGTACGACGACCTCAAGAGCCGCCTCGACGAGCTCACCGCCGAGGTCGAGCTGCTCGCCGCCGACGTCGACGACCGCGCGGTCAACAAGTTCCAGGAGCGCATCGAGGAGCTCGAGGACCCCGCCGGCCTGACCCCGCGCCAGGGCCCGGGCATCTCGGTCACGCTCTCGGACGCCTCCGAGGACGTCATTAACTCCACCAGCCGCGACCCCAACCTGCTCGTCGTGCACCAGCAGGACATCCAGGCGGTGGTCAACGCCATGTGGCGCGGCGGCGCGACGGCGGTGACGATCCAGGGCCAGCGGATCGTCACCACGACGGGCATCAAGTGCCACGGCAACGCGGTGCTGCTCCAGGGCGTGCCCTACGCCCAGCCCTACGTCATCGAGGCGGTCGGCGACCCCGAGCAGCTCGAGGACACCGTGCGCAACGACGCCGACGTCGCCTACTACCTCGCGCGCGCCGAGATCCCCGACATCTCGGTCGGCTGGGACTTCGAGGTCGAGGACGACGTCGAGGCGCCGGCCTACGACGGGCTGCTCAGCCGCAGCTACGCCGAGCCGCTGCGCTGACGGCTGTTGCTCGGGTCGTGTGCCGGAGGCAGCGGCAGGGCGCGTTCTGCGGCACACGACTGATGAGCGGCCGTGCTGGTCCCTCGGGTCGTGTGCCGCAGGCAGCGGCTGAGCGCGCTCTGCGGCACACGACCCGCACCAGCGCCGCGCTCCACGTGCAGCGATCACCGGCCAGCCGGTGATCTCGCCACTCCCGACTAGGGTTCTGTGCTCCGCAGCGCGCCCAGCACCCCGGGACCCGAGCGACTGGGGATGTCGGTGGGCAGCGGGGGCTCGGTGGTGGGGATGTCGGTGGGCGTGGGGGTCGGGGTGGGGGTCGGGGTCGGCTCGACGAAGGTCGAGACGAAGATGATGATCTCGGCGCCCTGGTCGGCGGTGTCACCCGAGCCGGGGAACTGGTCGGTGACCACGCCGGCCGGCTCGGTCGAGGCCTCGTCCGGGCGGACCACCGGCGAGAAGCCAGCGGCTCGGATCTTCTCCTCGGCGACGTCCTGCATGTCGCCGATGACGCCGGGGATGCGCTCGGGACCGTCGGAGTAGAACACGGTGACGACGCTGTCGACCGGCACCTCGGAGCCCACGGCCGGTGAGGTCTCGAGCACCTGGTTCTTGTCCTCGTCGGAGTCGCGTTCCTCGACGACGACCTTCAGTCCCGCGGCACGGATCTGGTCGGCCGCCGCCCCGCGCAGCTGCCCGACGACCGAGGGGACGACGACCATCGGCTTGCCCGAGGAGACCAGCAGGTCGATCGAGGTGCCGGGGTCGACGTACTGGTCGCGGTTGGGGTCCTGGCTGATGACGTGGTTCTCGCGGACCGAGTCGTTGTCCTCATAGCTGATGTCCCCGACGGTCAGGCCGGCGTCACCGATGGCCTGGCGGGCGGCGTCGAGGCTCTCCCCGACGACGCTGGGCACCTGGTTCTGCTCGGGCGGGCTCTCGAACATCGCGGGCAGCACGAAGTAGGCGGCTGCGACGATGAGCCCGAGGATCAGCACGCCGAGCGTCACGAGCAGACCCGTACGCCGACGCGGGTCGTCGTCGGCCGCCACCGGCATCGGTGGGCGGGGGGCGGTCGCGGCGGGCGTGGCCATGACCCCCGTGGCGGCAGTCGACGCACCGACGACGCCGGCGAGCGGCGGCACGACCGGCACGACACGCGTGGCCTCGGTGCCGGGGGGCACGACGGCCTGGACCGGGCGGCCGGAGAGGTAGCGCTCGATGTCGGCGCGCATCTCGGCCGCCGACTGGTAGCGCTCCTCGAGCCTCTTGGCCAGCGACTTCATGACGATCGCGTCGATCTCCGGCGGCAGGTCCGTGTCGTGGTCGGACGGCGGGGCGGCCGGCTCGCGGACGTGCTGGTAGGCCACGGCGACCGGGCTGTCGCCGACGAACGGCGGGCGCCCGGTGAGCAGCTCGTAGAGCAGGCAGCCGGTGGAGTAGACGTCCGAGCGGGAGTCGACGGTCTCGCCGCGGGCCTGCTCGGGGGAGAGGTACTGCGCGGTGCCCACGACGGCCGCGGTCTGGGTCATGGTCGAGGAGGCGTCGCTGATCGCCCGGGCGATGCCGAAGTCCATGACCTTGACGTCACCGCTCGGCGTCAGCATGACGTTGCCGGGCTTGATGTCACGGTGGATGATCCCGGCGCGGTGGCTGTAGTCGAGCGCGGCCAGCACGCCGCTGGTGATCTCGAGGGCCCGCTCGGGCAGGATCTTGCGGCCCTCGCGCAGGATGTCGCGCAGCGTGCGGCCGGCGACGTGCTCCATCACGATGTAGGGCTGGGCGACCCCGGAGCCGTCGGTCGAGGGCTCCTCCCCGGTGTCGTAGACCGCCACGATCGAGGGGTGGTTGAGCGACGCCGACGACTGCGCCTCGCGCCGGAAGCGGGCCTGGAACGTCGCGTCGCTGGCGAGGTCGGTGCGCAGGCGCTTGACGGCGACCACCCGGCCGAGGCGCTGGTCGGTGCCCTTGCGGACCTCCGCCATGCCACCGCGGCCGAGCAGCTCGCCGAGCTCGTAACGGCCGCCGATGAGGACGGGACCTGAGGTGCTCACTGCGCGGGTGCTCCTTCGGTCGTCGAGTCGGTGGGCTGGGCGGCGGGCGGAGCACCGGCCGTGCTGCCCTGGGCCGCGGAGGGCGACGTGCCGGCCGCGGGCGCGCTGGAGGCGGGCGGGGTCGTCTCCGCCGGGGGCGTCGTCTCGGTCGGCACCTCGGTGGGGACCTCGGTCGGCTCCAGGCTGGGCTCCTCGGAAGGCGTCTCCGACGGCGTCTCGCTCGGCTCCTCCGACGGCGTCGGCTCCTCCGAGGGCTCCTCGGTCGGCTCCTCCTCGGGCGCATCGCCCCAGTAGGTCACCTCGACGAGGTCGCCCACCCGCAGCCGGCCGGACGGGTCCACCCCGTCCACCAGCCCGGGTGTCTCGTCGCCACCGTTGTCGAGCTCGACGGTGTCGACGCGCAGGCCGCGCTCGGTGAGCTCGTCGACCACGGCGTCGACGGGTCGGTCGACGTAGTCGCTCTCGTCGATCACCACCCGCTCGCCGTTGGACGAGGTCGGGGGCGTCGGCTCCTCGGTGTCGTCGCCGCCGGTCAGCACCGCGAAGGCACCGGCCGCCAGCAGCAGCAGCAGCAGGACCACCAGGACCGCCACCCACGGCGAGCGTCGTGCTGAGGAGGCCGGCGGCGGCACCGGGGTCGACACCGGGGTGGACATCGTGGAGGGACCGGGGTCGACGGGGGGCACCCCCATCACCTGGGTGCTCTGCGTGTCGACCGGGGGCACCGGCGCCGCGACCGGGGCGACCACCTGGGTCGCCTCGGCGGACGACGGGTCACGCAGGGCCGCAGCGAAGGCTGCCGCGTCGGGATAGCGCTCGGCGGGCTCCTTCGCCAGGGACCGTCGTACGACGGCGGCGAGGTCGGCGGGCACGTCGTCGGGCAGCTCGGGCACCGGCTGCTGGAGGTGGGCCAGGGCGGTGGCGATGGGGGACTCGGCCTCGAAGGGGCGCCGGCCGACCAGGCACTCGAAGGCCACGCAGCCCAGCGAGTAGACGTCGGAGGCGGTGGTCGCGGGGTTGCCGCGGGCCTGCTCGGGCGAGAGGTACTGCGGGGTGCCCATCACCTGGCCGGTCTGGGTGATGCCCACCCCGTCGGCGGCACGGGCGATGCCGAAGTCGGTGATCTTGATCTGCCGGTCGGGCGTCACCAGCAGGTTGGCGGGCTTGATGTCGCGGTGCACGATGCCGGCCGCGTGGGCCACCGCGACGGCGTCGGCGGCCTGGGCGAGCAGGTCGCGGGCGACCTCGGGGTCCAGGGGTCGACCGCCGCTGAGCAGGTCGGAGAGCGGCTTGCCGTCGACGAGCTCCATCACCAGGAAGGGCCGCGGCTGGCCGGAGCCGTCGGCGGCACCGGCCTCTCCGAAGTCGTAGACGCCGGCGACGCCGTGGTGGTGCAGCGCGGCGGCGTGACGGGCCTCGGTCTCGAAGCGGGAGCGGAAGGTCGCGTCGTCGGCGAACTCGTGCTTGAGCAGCTTGACCGCGACCTCGCGGCCCAGGGTCGTGTCGGTGGCTCGCCAGACCTCGCCCATGCCGCCGGTGGCGATGCGGGAGTCGAGGCGGTAGCGGCGGCCGTCGTCGGCGAACCGCTCGGGCTGCACGGGACCGGTCTCGTCAGTCATTGATGATCGCCTCCATCACGGCCTTGGCGATCGGGCCGCCGAGCTGGCCACCGGCGATCTCGCCGCGCGGGATGTCGGCGGACTCGATCATCACCGCCACCGCGACCTGGGGGTCGTCGGCCGGCGCGAAGGAGACGAACCACGCGTAGGGCGGCACGTCGTCGATGCCGCTCTGGGCGGTGCCGGTCTTGCCGGCGACGCTGATCCCGGGGATCGCGGCGGGGCTGGCCGTGCCGTTGTCGACGGTGGAGACCAGCAGCTGCGTGAGGTCGGCCGCGGTCGAGGAGGAGATGGCCTGGGACAGGTCGCTGTCCTCGGTCTTCTCCAGGACGTCGTACTCCGCCGACTGGACCTCGTCGACGATGTAGGGCCGCTTGACGACGCCGTTGTTGGCGACCGCGCCGACGACCATCGCCATCTGCAGCGGGGTGGAGCGCACCTCGAACTGGCCGATGCCGGACTGGCCGGTCTCGGGCGGGTTCATGTCCTCGGGGAAGACCGACTCGGCCTGGGGCCGCAGGTCCTCGAGGTAGGTGGAGTTGAAGCCGAAGGCCTCGGCCTGCTTGAGCATCGCCTCGGCGCCGAGCTCGTTGGCGAGCGCGGCGAAGGTGGTGTTGCAGGAGTTCTCCATGGCCTGCGCGAAAGGGATCCGGTCGGTGCCGCAGTCGCGGCCCTCGTTGTCGATGACCCCGCTCTCGGCGGAGGTCTGCGGCAGGCGGTAGGTCGAGCCGCCGGGCACCTCGGAGCTCGCGGTGTAGTTGCCGCTCTCGATGGCGGCCGCGGCCGTGACGATCTTGAACGTCGAGCCCGGGGGCAGCGTCTTGGCGATCGCGCGGTTGACCAGCGGCTCGGAGGGGTCCTCGTCGAGCCGCTCGTAGGTCGAGGTGACCTCGTCGAGGTCGTGGGAGGCGAGCTTGTTGGGGTCGTAGGTCGGCAGCGACACCATCGCGAGGATCTTGCCGGTCGCGGGGTCAAGAGCCACGACGGAGCCCTCGACGTCGCCGGGCAGGGCGTCGAGGCCCTCGTAGGCGGCGTCCTGAGCGTCGGGGTCGAGCGTCAGCTGGACGCTGCCGCCCTTGTTGGGGTCGTTGCTCAGCAGGTCGACGAGCTTGGTGACGAACAGGCGCGGGTCCTCACCGGAGAGCACCTCGTTCTGGGTCTGCTCGATGGCGGTCTGGCTGAAGAAGGAGAAGTAGCCCGTGACGGGGGCGTACTTGAACGGGATCGGGTAGGTCCGCTGGAACTCGTAGCGGTCGTCGCTCGGGACGCTCTCGGCGATCGGCTCGCGACCGACCAGGATCGCGCCCCGCTCGCGGGAGTAGGCGGCCTCGATGACCCGGCGGTTGCGCGGGTCGTTGTCGAGGGAGTCGGCGCGCCAGAACTGCAGGTAGGTGGCGTTGAGCATCAGCGCGACGAAGAGCAGCAGGCAGAACATCGAGATCGTGCGGATCGGCTTGTTCACAGCTTGATCACCTGGGTGTTCATCTCGTCGGGCTCCTCGTCCTGCCCGGACAGGTCCGGGATCGGTCGTCGGGCCTGGTCGGAGATGCGCAGCAGGAGCGCGATGATCACCCAGTTGGCGACCAGGGAGGAGCCTCCGTAGGACAGGAAGGGGGTGGTCAGACCGGTGAGCGGGATCAGGCGGGTGACACCGCCGATGACCACGAACACCTGGAGGGCGACGACGCTCGCCAGTCCGACGGCGACGAGCTTGCCGAAGCCGTCACGGGAGATCAGGGCGGCGCGCAGCGCGCGCTCGACGATGAGGCCGTAGATCAGCAGGACCGCGATGACGCCGGTCAGCCCGAGCTCCTCGCCGATGGCGCCCATGATGAAGTCGGACTCGGCATAGCTGATCCGGGTCGGGTCGCCCTCGCCGAAGCCGCGCCCGATGAGCCCGCCCCAGGCCATGCCGAACATGGTCTCGACGATCTGGTCGCTGAAGGGCGGCGTCGGGTTGTTGTAGTACTTGAACGGGTGCAGCCAGATGTCCACGCGATCCTGGACGTGGCCGAAGGCGCGCCACGCGAAGAGGGCCCCGCTGAGGAACAGCGCCGAGCCGACCACGAGCCAGCCGGGTCGCTCGGTGGCGACGTAGAGCATCACCAGGAACAGTCCGAAGAACAGCAGGCTGGAGCCGAGGTCCTTCTGGAACACCAGGATGCCGAGGCTGACCAGCCACATGGCGAGGATCGGGCCGAGGTCGCGGCCGCGGGGCAGGTCGACGAAGACGACGCGGCGTCCGGCCAGGGCCAGGGCGTCGCGGTGCAGGACGAGGTAGCCGGCGAAGGCGACCACCAGCAGCACCTTGGCGACCTCGCCGGGCTGGAAGCTGAAGGGACCGACGCCGATCCAGATCTTGGCGCCGTTGATGGTCTTGCCCACCCCGGGCACGAGCGGCAGGAGCAGCAGCAGGATCGCGCTCAGGCCGAAGGTGTAGGTGAAGCGGGTCAGGACGCGGTGGTCGCGCAGGACGACCAGGGCGCCGATGAACAGGAGCACGCCGAGGGTCATCCAGGTGAGCTGCTGGCGCGCGAAGGTGGTGCCGTCGGTGAGGTCGAGGCGGTGGATGACCGCGAGGCCGAGCCCGTTGAGCGCGGCGACGAGCGGTAGCAGCACCGGGTCGGCGTAGGGCGCCACGAAGCGGACCGCGACGTGCGCGGCGACGACCAGCCCGGTCAGCCAGCCGCCATAGCTGACGATGTCGACCGGGACGCTGCCCTCGACGCCGATGCCGACGGCGGCGTAGGCACCCACGCCGACCGCGAGCGCCAGGACGAGCAGGAAGAGCTCGGCGCCCCGGCGACGCCGGTGCACGAAGCCCATCAGGGCGGAGGTCTGGGACATCTCAGCCGGCCTCGTCGGTCGGGGACATCTCGGTGGCCAGGCTCTGGACCGTCTCCTGTGCGGCATCGAGGTCGGCGACCTCGATGCCGTCGCGCACGCGACCGGCGTCGTAGTCGGAGAGGCGCTCGATCTCGACGTCGCTGGTCATGTAGAGCGAGCTGAGCGAGACGCCGGGCAGGTCGGTGTTGATGCCGCGGTAGATGACGACGCTGCCGTCCTGCTCGCCGACGAAGTACTGGTCCTGGGTCCAGGACCACGCGGCCGCGACACCGACCCACACCACACCCACGACGATCGCGAGCACCAGGACCCGCTTGAGCCACTGGAAGCGCGCGGGCGGCCGGGGGGCGTAGCGGGCGGTCTCGGGGTCGATCGGGTCGGCCGGGATCGCGTGGACGCCCTCGGGGATCTCGGCCTCGATCGGGTCGAGCTCGCCGGTGTCGCCGGAGCGGTGGCCGCGGAAGAGGCTGCCCTTGGCGCCGCGCGGCGTGCGGCGCCGCAGCTCGGCCGCAGCGCCCACGAGCAGCGGCTCGAGGCCGGCGATCTCGGGGTCGGCCAGCGCCGCCTCCTCGGTGACGACGTCGGCCACGATGCAGGTGACGTTGTCGGAGCTGCCGGCCTCGAGGCTGGCACGCACCAGCTCGACGGCGGCGAAGTCGGGGCTGCCCATGTTGAGGATGTCGGCGAGCCGGCCGTCGTCGAGGACTCCGCAGGCGCCGTCGCTGCACAGGAACACCCGGTCGCCGTCGACGAGCTCGATCATGAAGAGGTCGGGCTCGGCCTCGTGCATCCCGTCGAGGGCCTTGAGGATGAGGTTGCGGTGCGGGTGGACCCGCGACTCCTCCTCGGTGATGCGGCCCTCGTCGATGAGCGACTGGACGAAGGTGTGGTCCTTGGTGAGCTGGGAGAGCTCGCCGTCGCGGAAGAGGTAGGCGCGGCTGTCGCCCACGTGGCCCAGCCCGATGCGGGAGCCGTCGAAGAGTGCGACGGTCGCGGTGGTGCTGGTGCCGTTGAGGGCGGGGTCGGCGTCGACGAGCCGGCCGATGCGCACGTGGGCCTCGTGCAGCGCGTCGGTGACCCGGTCGAGCAACCCCGAGCCGGTGTCGTCGGCCGGCGGGTCGTCGAGCTCGCGCAGCTGCTGGATGGCGGTGCTGGAGGCGATGTCGCCACGAGCCGCGCCGCCCACGCCGTCGCAGACGCTGAGCAGCCAGGGGCCGGCGTAGCCGGAGTCCTGGTTGTCCTTGCGGACCCGACCGACGTCGGAGATCGCGGAGTAGTGGAGCCGGAGCGGGGAGCTCACTTGCGCAGCTCCAGGATCGTCTTGCCGATCCTCACCTGCGTGCCGAGGGTGATCGTGGTCGGCTGGGTGATGCGGACGGTGCCGATGTAGGTGCCGTTGGTGGACCCGAGGTCCTCGACGAACCACTGGTCACCGGAGGCCGCGATGCGGGCGTGGCGGGTGGAGACGTAGTCGTCCTCGAGCCGGATCGCCGCGTCGGTGCCGCGTCCGATCAGGATCGGGGCGTCCTCCAGGGCTGCCACGGCACCCTCGCTGGTGCCGGCCGTCACGACCACCTGGGTCGGCGAGCCGCGACGCTTGGCCGGGGCCTTCTGCTTGGGCTGCTTGCCGGCCTTGCCGTCCCGGCCCGCGGCTCGAGCGGTCTCGGGGACCCGGGCGCCGAACATGTCGGATCGGATCACCGAGATCGCGGAGAGCACGAAGATCCAGAGGATCGCCAGGTAGGCGACCCGGATGAGGAAGAGGGTCAGCTCAGACATCGGCATCGTCCCTGACCACGCGGACCGTCATCGTCGTGTTGCCCACCTTCACTCGCGAACCGTTGCGCAGCGTGGCTCGTGGGACCTTGCGGTCGTCCACCAGCATGCCGTTGGTCGAGCCGAGGTCCTGGACCTCCACCATCAGGTCGTCCCCGTGACCGGTGACGAGGAACTCCACGTGGCGCCGGCTGACGCCGGGGTCGTTGATGCGTACGTCGGCCTCGGTGCCGCGACCGATGACCAGCCCGGGCGCGTGCAGCGGGTGCTGCGTGCCGTTGACGTCCAGCAGCGCGTGGGCCCGGCGTACCTGGGTGTGGGAGGCGTTGCCCGTCACCTTGGCCTGCGCGGAGCTGCGGATCCGGAAGCGGCCCGTCGTCAGGTCGTCGGCCGGCTCGAAGCCGAGCTGGACCGGGCCGGTGAAGACGTAGCCCTGGGCGTCGGCGTGCTGCTGCAGCTGGTCGACGAGCTCCTGGGCCATCGCGCCCTCGTAGGTCGCGAGGCGGTCGAGGTCGGTCTGGGACAGCTCGACGTGGAAGTCGTTGGGGACCAGTCGGCGGTCGCGGGAGAGGATCTGGGCGTTGTTGTCACACTCGCGCTGCAGGGCAGCGGCGATCTCCACCGGCTGCACCGCCGAGCGGAAGGCCCGCGCGAACGCACCGGAGATCATCTGCTCGAGCCGTTGCTCGAAGCGTTGCAGTCCTCCCACGTCGCCTCCTTCCGCAGACATGACGACCACCCCGACACCGAGGCGGGGTCTGAGGATCGTATCGGGGTGCGGGGTCAGACTCGTGCACCCTCCGGCCCGGTTTGGGACCTGGTCGAGGGCTGGGATAGCCTTGCCCGGCTACATGCGCGAGTGGCGGAACGGCAGACGCGCTGGCTTCAGGTGCCAGTGTCCGAAAGGGCGTGGGGGTTCAAATCCCCCCTCGCGCACAGAACAGTGGGGAAACCCCACCACGAAGGCCATGGGCTCCTCCGGGGTCCATGGCCTTCACTGTTCCCGGCGTAGCCACGACTCCGGCGCGATGCCGGCCGGTCGACGCAGACCTGCCGGCTCGCGGTGCGATCACTGATAGAACCTTGCCCGTGACCATCGACGTTCTCGAACCCCACCCGATCGTGCGTCTGCTCGAGAAGCCAGCGGCAGACTTCACCGCCAGCGACCTGGTGCGGGCCGTGGAGCAGCTGGAGCTGCGCCAGGTGAACCTGCGCTACCTCGGAGGCGATGGGCGTCTCAAGACGATCGCGTTCCCGATCAACTCACGCGAACACCTGATCGAGGTCCTCACCAGGGGTGAGCGCGTCGATGGCTCCAGCGTCTTCGAAGGGACCGAGGCCGCGGCCAGCGACGTCTACATCGTGCCGCGTCACCGCACGGCCTTCCTGAACCCGTTCGGGGAGAGACCTTCGCTCGACGTCCTCTGCTCCTTCTACGGCGAGGATGGCGAGCCGTTGCCCTACGCGGGCGAGCAGGTCCTCCGGCGCGCTGCCGAGGCGCTCACCGAGGAGACCGGGATGGTCCTCGAGGCCTTCGGAGAGCTCGAGTACTACCTCGTCGACGACGTCGAACGGATCTACCCGGTCGAAGAGGAGCACGGCTACCAGGAGTCTGCGCCCTTCTCCAAGGGACAGCAGGTGCGTGAGCAGGTGCTGGGCCACCTCAACGCGATGGGCGTGAAGCTCAAGTACGCCCACGGCGAGGTCGGCAACATCCGCCAGGACGACCGACAGCTGGTGCAGCACGAGATCGAGTTCTGGCCCGTCGCGGCGCTCGAGGCCGCGGACGCGCTGGTCCTGGCGAAGTGGGTGGTCCGCGAGGTCGCCTACGCCCATGGCCTGGAGGTGACCTTCGCCCCCTCGGTCAGCAGCGCCGGAGCCGGCAGTGGGCTGCACATCCACAGCAGGCTGGTGCACGACGGCAGCAACGCGATCGTCGACGATGAGGGAATCAACGACACAGGTCGGCGATTGATCGCCGGCTACCTGTCGGCGGCCAAGGCCCTGACTGCCTTCGGCAACACCGTGCCGACCTCCTACCTCCGCTTCGCCGACGGCGGGGAGTCGCCTGAGGGAATCTGCTGGGGGGACACCGACCGCACGGGACTGGTCCGCGTGCCGCTCGCCTGGGGAGGAGACGTGCTGCCCGGCATGATCACCCACGCCAACCCGGGCAGCCCCACCGCGAGCGCCGAGCCGGGCACCCACCCTCAGACGGTGGAGCTGCGGCTGGCCGACGGCTCGGCTGACGTCCATCTGCTCCTGGCTGGCATGGCCGTAGCGGCGCGCCGTGGACTGCGCGACCCCGACAGCCTGGAGCTCACCGAGCGCCTCAGCGCCGACGACCACGACAGCTTCGACCAGCTGCCGACCTCCTGCTCCGAGTCAGCCGACGCCCTCGAGGGTCAACGGGAGTGGTTCGAGGCCGAGGGCATCTTTCCTCGTGAGCTGATCGACGCGGTGCTCGAGCGACTGCGCACCCGCGACGCTGCCTTGGCGAAGAAGTGGGCCAAGGACGACGAGGCTCGCGCGGAGATGGTCCGGCGCTACTGGCACGTCGGCTGACCCGGGAAAGCTGCCCGCCGTGTCACCACCTGTCCGACATTCGTGCCGCAGGCGACAGGAGCCGGTGACGTCGGTGTGCAACGCCGGCCACACGAGGGCGAGCCCAGCACCCATGACTCCGGGCACCGCCAGCAACAGTCCTGGGCGTGCGAAGACCCAGCAACGGGTCCCCCGTGCGGGCTGCCGCCCGCAACGGCTGGAGGTCGTCAGCCGCCGAAGACGGCGGTGGGCAGCAGGTCGCCCATGAGCTCGGCGCCGACGGTCCACGTGTCACTGGCCAGGTCCCCGACGACCGTGGCGTCGGCGGGGTCGTAGCTGCAGTCACCCTCGCCGAGGTCGACCTCGCCCTCGCCGTCAGCGAAGCTCACCGCGACGTAGGTCCCGGTGTCGGAGAGCAGGCACAGCGAGCCGCCGGAGCCGTCCTCGAGCGTGGAGTAGTCGACGAACACCAGCGGGGTGGTGTCGTCGAGGCCGGCGGCGGCGTTGGCCTCCTCGGTGGTCGTCGGCTCGACGTCGTCCTGGGTGTTGAGCACGGTGAAGAGGTCCGAGACCTGCGTGAGCGCCGCGGCGAAGCGGTCGTCCGCGGCGGTCTCGGTCGGCTCGTCGGTCGGCTCGTCGGTCGGCTCCTCGGTCGGCGTGTCGGCGGACTCGGTGCTCTCGGTGGCGGCGGTGGGCTCGTCGTCGGAGCCCGAGCAGGCGGTGAGGCTGGCGAGGGCGGCGACGGTGGCCACGATGAGGGCGATGCGCTTCATGGGAGCTCCTGGGTTCGTGCGCGAGGTGCGCGGGCGCGAGATGCGTCGGTCGGTCTCGAAGATCCCCGAGAAGCTCCGCGGAGAGCCTGGCACACCTGGACCCGTTTCCCGGGGAGGGTCCGGGCGAGGACCCGACCGCGGGCGGTGACCTGTGGGGGATGCGGGTGGCGGGGGACCTCCTGATGCTCACCCCCAGCCGGCCGGCCTCAGTCGCGTCGTACGCCGCCGTAGATCCCGCGCCGCACGATGAGCGGCTGGAGCACGCTGCGGATCGTCCAGGCGGGGAAGCGGAAGGCCTGGCCGGAGGGGGCGAAGACCTGGAGGCCGTCGGGCTGGAAGCCGAGCACCGAGCCCCAGCGCCGACCGGGCGCGCGGTAGGTCCTCAGGGGTCGACCGGCGAGGTGAGCACGGATGTTGGCGGCCACGAGCTTGTCGGCCCGGTTGCGGGCCGAGGAGCGCAGCGGGTCGGTGGCGGCGACGTCGCCGAGGGCGAAGACGCCGGAGTGACCGGGGACCGCGAGGTCGGGGTCGACGCGCACGAAGCCGCGCTCGTCGAGCAGGTCGCCCGGCAGCCAGGCTGTGTTGGGGGTGACCCGGCCGATCGCCCAGAGCACCGCGTCGGCGGACGTGGGCGGCTGGCCGGTGCTCCAGGCGACGGGCGCGTCGGTGATCGCGTCGCAGGCGAAGCCGTCGGGTACGACGGCGCGGTGGCCGGGTCGGAGCGTGACCCCGAGACGGGTGAGCCGGTCGGCGACGGTGCGCCAGACCCGGTGGTGGTGCTGGGGGAGCGCGCGCTCGCCGGGGAAGTGGAGCGCGACCTGCTTGTCCGGCCAGGTCAGCGCGAGGTTGGCGGCGCTGCTGACCGCTGCTGCACCGCCACCGATGACGACCACGGACGCGGCTGCCGCGAGCCTCTCGTGCGCCGCGCGCAGGTCCGCGTCGACGTCGGCGGTGCCCTGGAGGTCGGGCCGGCGCCAGAAGCCGTTGGTGACGCCGGTCGAGATCACCAGGACGTCGTAGGGCTCCGTGCTCGCCGCGCCCGAGGCCGTCGTCAGCCGGACCTCGCGTGCTGCGACGTCGAGGCCGGTCAGGGTGGCGTGGACCCGGCGTACGGGATCGAGGCGGCGGTAGCGGTCGAAGCCGATCCGGTAGTCGCGCGCCCAGGCGTCGGGCCGGGCGAGTCGCATCCCGAGCTCCTGGCCGCTGACCAGCTCGGGCTTGCTCGAGATGCCGACGACGTCGACCTCGTCACGGTGGCGGGCGAGGTGGATGGCGGTCAGCAGGCCGGAGTCGCCGAGGCCGGCGACGACGACGCGGGCCCGGTCGGTGGCGGCCCGCGTCACGTCGTACGACGTGCCGGTCGCGGCACGAAGCGGGGGACGCGGTCGATGACGTCCTGGTAGGCCGGGCGCCGCTCGAGGCTGCGCTCCTCCATCATCGGGATGCTCGCGCCCAGGAGCAGCGCGAGCATCGCGAGGGCACCGACGAAGAGCCACCACGCGTCACCGGGCGATGCGGCGACGCCGAAGAGCGCGAGGGCGACCCAGAAGCCCCACTCGCCGAAGTAGTTGGGGTGGCGCGACCACGCCCAGAGGCCCTGGTCCAGGGCCTGGCCTGGCCGGCGGGTGCGGGCGAAGCGATACATCTGCAGGTCGGCGACGAAGGTGAGCAGCACGGCCCCGAGCCCCACGACGACCGCGACCGCGTCGAGCCAGCCGACGGCGTTGCCGGGACGCGTCACGGCGACGTAGGCCGGCAGGCAGCCGAGGAACACCTGGATCGTGGGCACCAGGTGGATGCCGCCGAGGTCGGCGAGCACCTCGGCCTTGCCGGCGCGCTCCCGGAGCAGGGGGTAGCGCCAGTCCTCGTGGTGCAGGCCGGGGAACGCGTAGATCCAGTTGCCGGTCAGCCGCACCGCCCAGACGACGACCACGAGCATCACCAGGGCGGCGCGGGTGTCGTCGGCCTCGGGGCTCTGGCTCCACCACCAGCCGATGAGCAGCGGCGGCACGACCGACCAGTAGGCGTCGTAGAAGCTGGAGTTGTGGTGCAGGCGACTGGCGCCGAAGATCACCAGCGTCGCCAGCAGGTCCGCGACCAGGCCGTCCCACAGCAGCGAGCCGGTGCTCGGCCCGAGCGCGAGCCAGGCGACGGCGACGGCGAGGGCGGCGACGTAGGCCAGGGCGACGCGGGTCAGGGACGCGGACTTGCTCATGGGTCCTGACGCTAGTGACTCCAGACGCCCGTCACAGCCGAATCCCGAGGACCGGTGACGAGATCAGCCGGCCGCCCGTGCCGTCGTACGACGCGCGAGCTCGGCGAGGGCGGCCGGGAAGATCTCCGCGGGTGGGGTGACCAAGCCGGCGCCGACCTGGCCCACGCCCGCGACGCGGCCGGCCATGCCGGTGTTGATCTGGGGAAGGATGCCGGTGCGGCACACGGCGCTGACGTCGATGCCGGTCGGGGCACCGGCGAACTCCAGCACCGGGATCGACCAACGCGGGTTCTCCGCGAGCGTGATCTCGCGCATCCGTCGGGTGGTCGCCAGCGCGTCGGGCACGCTGCCGCCCACGAGGCGCACGATCGCGGGGGCGGTGGCCATGGCGAAGCCGCCGATGCCGGCGGTCTCGGTGATGGCGGAGTCGCCGATGTCGGGGTTGGCGTCCTCGGGGCCGTAGTCACCGAGGAAGAGCCCCTCGGCGACCTGGGCGGGCCCGGTGAACCAGGTGTCGCCGGTGCCGGCGACCTGGATGCCGAACTCGGTGCCGTTACGCGCCATCGCCACGACCATGGTGGAGCCCTCGGTGCCGCGGGCGGCGTCGAGCGCGAGCTTGCAGGCGGGCATCGCCAGGTTGAGGAAGAAGTGGTCGTTGCCGCCGACGAAGCGCAGCACCTGGGCCACGTCGCCGGGCATCGTGCCGGACTCGGCCATCGCGGGGGCGAGGTCGCGCAGCAGCATCAGCGTGCCGGCGCGGTTGCGGTTGTGCGCCTCGTCGCCCATCTGCAGCATCTGGGTGAGGATCCCCGTGACGTCGACGGGCCCGGTGGCGCGCACCGCCTGGGCGAGCAGCGGCCCGAGCACGGCCGACATCCAGCGCAGCCGCTCGAGCACGTCGGGTCCGTAGGCGCCGTAGCGCAGGACCTTGCCGAGCCCCTCGTTGAGCGAGCAGTAGGTGCGGCGCCCGGTGGCGGGGTCCTCGAGGACCCACATCCACATCGAGGGGGAGACGACGCCGGCCATGGGGCCGACGGTGCTGTGGTGGTGGCAGGGGTCCAGCGAGACCGACGAGCCCGCCTCGAAGAGGGCGGCGGCGTCCTCGGGGTCGGTCACGAGGCCCTCGAGCGCGGCGGCACCCATGAGTGCGCCACGCAGGGGCCCGGAGGCGGCGTCCCACCTGATCGGCGGTCCGGCGTGGAGGAACTGTCCCTGCTCGAGGCCGAGGACCTCCGAGGCGGGGGCGACGTCGACCAGGACGGCCTGCACGTCGAGCATCGCTGCGACGGCGCGGGCGTTGGCCTCGCGTCGCAGCGGGTCGGTCGCCAGGACCGCGAGGTCGGCGGCGGTGCCGTCCATCGGTGGACGCCAGTCGACGCGGGTCACGCCGACGGCCTGCTCGGCCACGGCGTCGCCGAAGAGGTCGACACCGACGGCGGCGACGCCACCGGGAGCGGTCGTGGGCAGCGGGGCGGGGGTGGGAGCGGTCATCGGGGGCCTCCGGTGAGGGCGACGGCCCGGCGCGTGGCCCGGGCGTTGGACAGGTGGACCTCGGCGCCGGCCTCGGCCAGCGTGGCGGCCTGGCGCGAGAGGTGCTGCGGGTCGAGCTCGGTGCCGACGCAGGCGATCACGACGGGCAGGTCGCGACCGGCGGCGCGAGCGGTCGCGATCGCGTCACGTACGGCGGGAGCCAGGGCCCCGGCCGGGTCCGGCTCGGCGCCGTGACCGAGCACGACGTCCATCAGCAGGCAGGCGGTCGTGGGGTCGGCGGCGGCGCGGGCGAGGTGCTCGAGGCGCAGCGTGGGGTCGATCATCGGGTGGGCGCGACCGGCTGTGAGGCTGTCGTCGCCGAAGTCGACCATCGTGTGGGCGTCGGCGCGCAGGGAACCGTCGAGCGCCAGCTCGGGCGAGAGCGGGATGTTGCTGCGCACGGGGCCGAGGTCGTGCGCGGCCACGAGCATCGCCTCGTCGCACAGGGTGCCGCCGACGAAGAGCCCCCGCAGGAAGCCGCTGGTGCCGGGGGTGCCCGCGCCGGTCGCCCCCCACGTCGGCCAGGTCGGCACGTCGTGGCCGAGCGCGCCCAGCACGGCCTCCGCGGCCTCGGTCAGGTCGGGCTGGCCGTCGCCGAGCAGCGCGAAGTGCACGGGCGTCGCCAGGGTCGCGGCGAGCGCGCGCAGGTCGGCGGCCACCTCGGGGGCGGGTGGCTTGGAGACCACGACCACCAGCTCCACGGCCGGGTCTGCGTCGAGTCGCTGGAGGGCCGTGCGCGTCGAGCGCCCGGCGACCACGCTGCCGAGGTCGCGCCCGCCGACGCCGAGCGCGGCGGCGACGCCTACGCCCGCAGCCTCGAGCAGGCACATGAGTTGCTGGCAGCCCGTGCCCGAGGCGGCCACGATGCCGACCGGGCCCGATGCGGTGGTGTTGGCGAAGCCGAGGCCGACGCCGCCGACCACGGCGGTGCCGCAGTCGGGGCCCATGACCAGCAGTCCCCGGGCGGTGGCGAGGTCCTTGAGCGCGACCTCCTGCTCCACGGGCACGTTGTCGCTGAAGATCATCACGTCACGATCGGCGTCCAGCGCGTCGACGGCCTCGACCAGCGCGTGCTGGCCCGGCACCGAGACCAGCGCGAGGTCGGCGCCGCCCTCGGCGAGCGCGCGGCCCGTCGTACGGGCGGGGGCGAGCTCGGCGCTGCCCTCGCGGCGTCGCGTCGACGCGGCGAGCGCTGCGCCGACGGCCGCGAGCGCGCCCGGCAGGGCGTCCTCGTCGTCCAGCATCAGCGCGACGACCATGTCGTTGGTCGTGGTCGGCGGCAGCTCGAAGCCCATCTGCTCGAGCACCTCGAGGTTGAGGGGGGTGGCCATGGCGACCTGGGCGCGGGAGACGCCGGGGGCGCCGGCGACGTCCTTGCTGACCTGCAGGAGTGTCACCGAGTCGGCGTAGGCGCCGGGGCGGACCTCGACGTGCTGGTGCGTGGCTCCAGGGGAGGTGGGGGGCGGGCTGGTCATCGCAGGGTGCTCCTTGTCGCGAGGTGGCGCAGGGCCACGGCGGTGCCGAGCAGCAGCCCGGCCCCGGAGGTGTGGCCGACGCGGACCAGGGCGGTCGCGGCGGCGGTGGTGCGGGGGTCGTCGGGGTCGCCGGGGTCGGCCGCCCCGGGGGAGTCGAGGTGCCGCAGCAGCTCGGCGAACTGCGGCAGCACGTCGCCGCGCGCGGCACAGCCGAGCAGCGTGGCGGAGAGGGCCGTGGTGCGCTCGGGTGCCAGCGTCAGGACCGCGGCGGTCAGCGCGGGGGCGCGCACCGCGGCCGAGACCAGCGTCGCGAGGGCCCCGCAGAGCACGTCATCGCCCACCGGGGTCAGGCCGGAGCCGCGACCCAGCAGCAGGGTGGCCGCGTCCGGGTCGCCGTCGGCGAGGAGCACGAGGGACTCGGGGGGCAGCTCGTCGACCACGGCCCGCAGCACCGGGGCGGCGGTCGGGTCGACCGGGTCGGGCGAGCCGAGGGCCCGGGCGAGCAGGTGCCGCGCCGCATCGGCGTCGCGACCGGGACGTCGCGGCACGCCGGCGTCCACGACCCGTGTCACGACGACCCGGGTGTCGTCGAGGTCGAGGTGGCCACCGCCGACCAGGGCGCGGCGCGCGGAGGTGAGGGGCGCCGGCAGCACCGGCAGGGTCGTGCGCAGGCCGCACGGCACCGCGGTGGCCGCGGTGGAGAGGACGCCGAGGACGCGGTCGCCGAGGTCGACATAGACCGCATCGGGGCCCCGGTGGACGACGGGCACCTCCCGCACCGGTCCGCCGAGGCCGGCCACGACCCACGCGGGACTCGAGGCGACCACGCGGTCGCGGGCGGCGGGCTGCGGGGGAGTCATGCGTCCTCTCGGGCAGTCGCGGGAAGGGTGCCGGGCCTCCGGGCCCGGGGTCTCGACGCTAGCGCCGGGCCGGGCCTGGGGCCGATGGCAGGTCTTGCCAAGCCTGGCGCCCCAGGGGGCCAACAACTGATAGCGCCAGACGCCGCTCGTTGGGCTAGCGTGTCGGGCTCGGAGTGTCGTGGGAGACACGGGGAGAGGGTGGCTCGGCGGTGATCAGTCCCGGGTACGGCGTGAGCGTGCGCGACCTCTGCGAGCTCGAGGGCATGCGGGGGGCGATCGTGCTCGCGGGCCGGCGCGGGCTCGACCGGATGGTCAGCGGGGTCAACGTCATGGAGGTCCCCGACATCGTCGACTGGGTCAAGCCCCAGGAGCTCCTGGTGACGACCGGCTTCCCCCTCGCGACCGGTGACGACCCGGGCTCCTCGACCCTGGTCCGGTTGGTGCGCGACCTGCATGGACGCGACGTGGCGGGCCTGGGCATCAAGCTGGGGCGCTACCTCGACAGGATCGACACCGACGTGCTGGCCGTCGCCGACGAGCTGGACTTCCCGATCATCGCGCTGCCGATGGCGCTGGGCTTCGACGACCTGCTGCGCCAGACCTTCAGCCGGCTCAACGAGCTCGCCACCGGGGTCCTGGAGCGCATCGACGCGCTGCACCGTGCCCTCACCCTGCTCGTGCTGGAGGGCGGCGACCTCGACCAGATCGCCGCAGAGGTGGCCCGCGTGCTCGACGTGGGGATCCTCATCACCTCCACCGACGGCCGCGAGCGGGCCGCCGCGCTGTCGGAGCCGATGCGCGAGGCGCTGGTCGAGGCCGAGCTGATGGTGCCCGGGGGCCGCTTCCGCGTCGAGCGCGCCAGCACCCGCCCCGCCGCGCTGGCCGACGGCGAGGTCTGCCTGCAGCCGATCGCGGCCGGCGGCTCCGACCTCGCCCGGCTCGTGTGCGTCAGCCCGCACCGGGCGCTGACCCGCGACGACGTGGTGGCGCTGGAGCGCGCGGCGACCGTGGCGGCGCTGCTGGTGACCCGGCAGGAGGCGGTCGCGGCCGTCGAGAACAAGTACCGCGGCGACTTCCTGCGCGACGTCTTCCTGGGCCGCGCCGGCGACCGCACCTACGTCGTGGAGCACGCCGCCAGCCTCGGCTGGGACCTGGAGGGTCCCCTGGTGGTGCTCTCGGCCGAGCTGGACCCCGCGACGTCCGAGGAGCCGCCGGTGACCGGGCGGCTGCGGCGTACGTGGCAGGAGCGCTTCGCGACCGCCTGGCGTCAGGTGTGCGACGGACAGCGGCCCTCGATCGCCACCGTGGACTTCACCGCGGAGGTGGTGGCGCTCCTGCCCGTGCCCGACGGCGAGGTGGACGCCGCGGTCGCGCGGCTGGTCGCAGCGGTGCGCGGTGACCGGGGCGGCGGGCGGCGACCCTTCTCCGTGGGCGTGAGCCGCCTGGTGAGCACGCCCGAGCAGCTGCCGGAGGCCTACCTGCAGGCGCGTCGGGCCACCGAGGTCGGCCGGAGGGTGGGCGGCGGTGGTGGGACCACGCGCTTCGACGAGCTCGGGGTGCACCGGCTGATCGCGCTGGTGCCCGACCCGGCCGAGGTGCGCTCCTTCGCCACCGACGTCCTGCGCGAGCTCGCCCAGGACACCGAGGAGGCCGCCGACCTGCGCACCACCCTGCAGATCCTGCTCGACACCAACCTCAACGTGGCCGAGGCGGCGCGCCAGCAGTTCTTCCACTACAACACGATGCGCTACCGGGTGAGCAAGCTCGAGCGGATCCTGGGGCCCTTCACCACCGACCCGCACCTGCGCCTCGACGTCGCGGTCGCGCTGCAGGTGCTGGCGATGCGGGCCTGACCGGTCCGCCTCCGGGGTCCGCCCCGCAAGGTCTGCCCTGCAAGGTCTGCCAGGTCAGGGCCGCCTCGCTTGGCACAAGGTGCCGGTGCTGGCACGTGATGCAGAACACTAGCGTCGGCCGGACCGGCAAGTCCGAACCCGAACCCGAGGAGCCCAAGATGTCGATGTTCAAGTGGGAGGTCGTCCACGGCGGCAAGACCCCGCCCCCCGGGGAGGCCGTCGGCCCGATGCAACGGCTCAGCTGGCCGCGCACCGTGGGACTGGGTGCCCAGCACGTCGTCGCCATGTTCGGCGCGACCTTCGTCTTCCCGCTGGTCATGGGGCTCGACCCCAACCTGGCGATCCTCTTCTCGGGGATCTGCACGATCCTGTTCCTGCTGATCGTCAAGAACAAGGTGCCCAGCTACCTCGGGACGAGCGCCTCCTTCGTGGCAGGCGTCGCGGCGATCCGCCTCCAGGGCGGCGACTCCGCCGACGTCACGGGCGCGATCATGGTCGCCGGTCTGGTGCTCGCCGCGGTCGGCGTGCTGGTCCACGTCGCCGGAGCCGGCTGGCTCAAGGCGATCCTGCCGCCCGCCGTCACCGGCGCGGTCGTGATGTTGATCGGGTTCAACCTCGCGCCCGTCGTCGCCGGCATCTACTGGCCCCAGGACCAGTGGATCGCGCTCGCGACCGCGACCTTCATGGTCGCCGCCGCCGTGCTCCTGCCGGGCTTCTTCTCGCGCATCGCGGTCGCCCTCGCGCTGGTCTTCGGCTACCTACTCTCGTGGTTCTCCGACGCCGTCTTCGGCCCGATCACCTCGGTCCTGGGCGGCGCCACCGAGGCGACGACCCACGACCGCGTCAACTGGAGCAGCGTCGGCGCCGCCGACTGGGTCGGCTTCCCCAGCGGCACGCTCGCCGACGGCGTCTCGGTCGTGCACGGCCCGAGCTTCTCGCTCACCTTCGTGCTGCTCGTGCTGCCCGGCGTCCTCGCCCTCATCGCCGAGAACACCGGCCACGTGCGCGCGGTCGGAGAGATGACCGGCGAGGACCTCGACCCCTACATGGGGCGCGCCATCGCCGGTGACGGCCTGGCCACCGCCTTCGCCAGCGCCTTCGGCGGCTCGCCCACCACGACGTACGCCGAGAACATCGGCGTCATGTCGGCCACCCGCATCTACTCCACGGCCGCCTACTACGTCGCGGCCCTGGTCGCGATCCTGCTCGGCCTGAGCCCCAAGTTCGGTGCGATCGTCAACGCGATCCCCGGTGGCGTGCTCGGCGGCATCACCGTGGTGCTCTACGGGATGATCGGGCTCATCGGCGCCAAGATCTGGGTGGACAACGGCGTCGACTTCGGCAACCCCGTCAACCTGGTCGGCCTCTCCGCGGGCATCATCGCCGGCATCGGGGGTGTCACCATGGTGATCACCGACGACTTCGAGCTCGGCGGCATCGCGCTGGGCACGATCCTGGTCATCGCCTACTTCCACATGGTCAAGGGGCGCCGCGAGAGCCTCGGGGCCGGAGAGGTCACCAAGGTCCTGTGAAGCCCGCCCCCTTCGCCTACACCCGGCCCACCACCCTCGAGGAGGCGGTGACGAGCCTGGCCGCCGACCCGCACGCCAAGGTGCTGGCGGGAGGTCAGAGCCTCGTGCCGCTGCTCTCGATGCGCCTCGCGGCGCCCAGCTCGCTGGTCGACCTCAACGGCCTGAGCGACCTGGCCTACGTGCGCACGGACGACGAAGGGGTGCGGGTCGGGGCCCTGGCCCGGCACGCGGCGGTCGAGGCCGACCAGGAGGCCCGCCGGGTGCAGCCGCTGATCTCGCTGGCGTGGGGGGGGGTGGGGGGCCCCCCCAACCCCCCCCCCCCCCCCCCCCCCCCCCCCCCGGGGCACCCC
>NZ_JANNML010000002.1:0-54823 GCF_031397825.1 Nocardioides sp. | reverse complement strand
CCGCAGGCTGGTCCAGCCGGTCGCGCAGCACCCGCTTGAGCAGCTTGCCGCTCTGGTTGCGCGGCAGCTCGTCGACGAAGTGGACGTGCTTGGGGATCTTGAACGGCGCGAGCGTCCGGCGTGCGTGGGCGGTGAGGGCCGCAGCATCCGCCGTGGCACCCGGCTGGAGCACGACCACCGCCGTGACCGCCTCGATCCAGCGCTCGTCGGGAGTCGCGATCACCGCTACCTCGGCGACGTCGGGGTGGGTGTAGAGCGCGTCCTCGACCTCGCGGCTGGCGACCAGCACTCCCCCGGTGTTGATGGCGTCCTTGATCCGGTCGACGACGGTGATGTAACCCTGCGCGTCCATCGTCACCAGGTCACCCGAGCGGAACCAGCCGTCGCGGAAGGCCTCGGCGGTCGCCTCGGGCGCGTCCCAGTAGCCCGTGCAGAGCTGCGGCGAGCGGTAGAGCAGCTCACCCGGCGTACCGGCCTCGACAGGGGCGCCCTC
The DNA here is from genome assembly GCF_031397825.1 of Nocardioides sp. Lineage (GTDB taxonomy): Bacteria > Actinomycetota > Actinomycetes > Propionibacteriales > Nocardioidaceae > Nocardioides. The sequence continues at coordinate 54,330 of NZ_JANNML010000002.1, read as the reverse complement.
CTCGTCGGCCACGAACAGCTCGACGAAGAGCACCGAGCGCCCGCACGACTCGGGCCGCTCGAGGTGCTCCTCGGGCTGGAGGACGGTGGCGAGCGGACCGATCTCGGACTGGCCGAAGCAGTTGAAGAACCGCAGCTCGGGCAGCCGTTCCTGGAGTCGGTCGAGCACGGGCACCGGCATGATCGAGGCGCCGTAGAAGGCCTTGCGCAGCGAGGACAGGTCACGCGTCGCGAGGTCGGGGTGGTTGGCCAGCGGCACCCACACCGTCGGGGCGAGGAAGAGCGCGCCGGCCCTGTCCTCCTCGACCCGGCGCAGCACCTCGGGGACGTCGGGCCGCACCATCAGCCGGTTGGTCGCGCCGACCGAGAGGTAGGGCATGAGGAACACGTGCATCCCCGCCGAGTGGTAGAGCGGCATGCAGTGCAGCGGGTCGTCGTCCTCGGCCATCGCAAGGGACACCACGCACGACACGTACTCATGCACCAGCGCCCGGTGCGTCATCATCGCGCCCTTGGGGTTGCCGGTCGTGCCGGAGGTGTAGAGCAGCTGCACCAGGTCGGTGTCGACCACGTCGGCGTCGATCGCCGGGACCTCGCCCTGCGACCACGACGGGAGGACGGCGTCGTCGGCGCCGTGGAGCACCAGCACCTGCTCGATCCTGTTGGTGCCCCGACTGCGGGTGCCCTCGACGGCCTCACGGAGGTCCGGGTCGACCAGCGCCACGCGGCTGCCCGACTGCGTGAGGATGTAGTCGAGCTCGCTGCCCGTCAGCGCGTAGTTGACCGGTACGTGCACCAGCCCGGCCCGGGCGCAGCCGAGATAGGCGAGCAGGTAGGCATCCGAGTTGGCCCCCACCGTCGCCACCCGGTCGCCCTGCGTCAGCCCCAGGCCCAGGAGGTACGCCGCGGCGCGCGACGTCGCCGCATCGAGCTCGGCGTAGGTCCAGCTGCGGTCCGCGAACTCCAGCGCGACCCGGTCGGGCGCGCGCACCGCACTGCGGTGCAGGACGTCGTCGACGGTGCTGGAGCGGGGGTCGGTCATGGGTCCTCCGAGACGGTGGTCGGCACGCGGCGTGACGGCGGTCACCCCAGGCTAGTGGGCAGGCCGCGCGCCGCGCCTGGTCCGAGTGCTCGACCCTCAGGGCTGGCTGATCACCTGGTCGACCTCGACTGCGGTGATCGCCGCCTTGCCGACGTTCATCGATGCCGTGCCCGGGTCGCACGAGAGGGTCACCTGCCCCGCCGCCGCGAAGGTGGGGGTGATCAGCATCGAGACGATCTCGCGGTCGTCTCCCGCCGCGTCGCCCAGGGTGAGCCCGTCGGCGAAGTCCTCGGTCTGGTCGCTCCCCGTCAGGGTGCAGGCGAGGCTGAACTTGCTGGCGTTGTTGCTATTGGCCAGGAACTTCGCGGTCACCACGTAGGAGCCGCCCGGCAGGTCCAGGGTGCGCAGCGTGGTGCTGGTCGACGTAGGCAGGTTGGTGAACGTCGCGGACGTGTCGCGCGTGACGTAGGCGCGGGTCAGGGGACCGCCGATGTCGGCGCGCTTCAGGCTGCCGTTCTTGACCTTCTTGCCGGTGACGGCGTTGTTGGCGAGGTCGGCCGTCTTGACCTGCCCGTTCTTGATGTCGGAGCTGCGCACGGTGTTGGCGGCGTAGGCGCCGCCGCTGACGGCGACGAGCAGGGCGAGCATGGAGGTGACGTTGGCGAAGGTGGCGCTGGGACGACGTGGCATCGGAAGCCTCTTCTCGGATGGGGTCCTGCTCACGTTAGAAGCCCCTCCCGAGGGCGGGAATGGTCAGTTCGGGCCATACCCACGTCGTTGTACGCCGCAGGACTGCCAGCATGTGAGCCATGCGTGCCATCGTCCTCGACCAGTTCCGCGGACCCGTGTCGGTCCGCGACGTGCCCGAGCCCGTCGCTCCGGACGGTGGGGTCGTGGTGCGCGTGCACGCCAGCGGTCTGTGCCGCAGCGACTGGCACGCGTGGGCGGGCCACGACTCCGGGGTGGCGCTCCCCCACGTGCCGGGCCACGAGCTGGCCGGCGTGGTGGCCTCCGTCGGGGCGGGCGTCACCGGCTGGCAGGTCGGCGACCGGGTGACCGCGCCCTTCGTCTGCGGCTGCGGCGTCTGCTCGTGGTGCCGAGCCGGCGACGCGCAGGTCTGTCCCGACCAGACCCAGCCCGGCTTCACCCACGGGGGTTCCTTCGCCGAGCTGGTCGTGCTGCACGCGGCCGACCACAACCTCGTGGCGATCCCGGACGGTGTCGACGACGCAGCTGCGGCCAGCCTCGGCTGCCGCTTCGCCACGTCCTTCCGCGCGCTCACGTCCCGGGCCCGGGTGCAGCCGGGCGAGTGGGTGACCGTCGTCGGCGCGGGCGGGGTCGGCCTCAGCGCGGTGATGATCGCGGTCGCCGCCGGCGCCCGGGTCGTCGCCGTCGACCGCTCGGCCGCCGCGCTGGACCTGGCGACGCGGCTCGGTGCCGAGCACGTGGTGCTGGCCGACGGGGACGGCGTACCGGACCGGGTGCGGGAGCTCACCGACGGCGGCAGCCACGTGGCCCTCGACGCCGTGGGGACCGCGGAGACGCTGGCCGACTCGGTGCTCAGCCTGCGCCGACGTGGCCGGCACGTGCAGGTCGGGCTGCTGGCCGCGGCGCCGGTCGTGCCGATGGACCGGGTGATCGCCTGGGAGCTCGACCTGCTCGGCAGCCACGGGATGGCGGCGGCGGACTACCCACCGATGCTCGCGCTCGTGGCCTCCGGCGCGCTCGACCCGTCGCTCCTCCTGGAGCGGACCGTGACGCTCGACGAGGCGGCCCGGTTGCTGCCCGACCTCGACTCCGCGTCGCCTGCCGGCATCACCGTGGTCGACCCGCGGCTCGGGTGACCCAGGGCTCCTCGTAGCCGCCTAGCCTGGCTCCATGGACTCCACGACGGACGAACGCGCGATGCTCGAGCAGATGCTGGACGTGCAGCGGGGCGAGATCGCCGCGCTGCTCGACGGCATCGACGAGGAGCAGGCGCGGGCCAGCCTGGTGCCGTCGCTGACGACGCTGCTCGGCCTGGTCAAGCACGCGACCTTCGTGGAGCGCGTGTGGTTCCACTCGCGGGTCGCCGGCGTGCCGCGCGAGGATCTCGGCATCCCGGTCACCGTCGACGAGAGCTTCGTGCTCGACGACGCGGACACGGTCGAGTCCGTGCGCACGGCCCACCTCGACGCGTGCGCCCGCTCGCGGGAGATCGCCGCCGAGCACGACCTCGACGAGCAGTGGGAGTGGCACGGACGCCCGGTCAGCCTGCGGTTCGTGCACCTGCAGCTCATCCAGGAGCTGGCCCGGCACGCCGGCCACGGCGACATCCTGGTCGAGCAGCTGCGTGCGGCGGGCTGAGCGCCGCGGGCGTCGGCGATACTGACTGCCATGACGCAGAAGCGGATCCTCCGGGCCAACGCCAGGAAGCTCGCGCTCCAGCGCGACCGCACGACGAGGGACGCCTTCGCGACGTATGGCGTCGACCCCGACGACCCGGCCGTCCAGGAGCTGATCGACCAGCTCGTCGAGGACGACCCGGCCGAGACCGCGGCCGAGCTCTTCCGGATCGCCGCCCAGCTGCTCCACGAGGTGGCCGACGCCACCGGCTGCTCTCCCGACCAGGTGCTGGCCAGGATCTCGCGCACCTAGCCCTCGAGCCGCGCAGCGCCGCCAGGTTGTCACACCGGCCTGATGTCCGCCCTCGCAGCGCCGCGCGTCCCACAGGTCAGCAGGGCATGCCGTCCCAGCCGTGGGCCCCTTGGTGGGAGCCCGGATTGTGGTCGCCGCTCAGTCCCATGGTCTGCGCGCAGGCGGACACGTGCTGGCCGAAACCTCCCGGCACCGACTCCGCCTGGGCGGCACCCGGCAGGGCGATCAGCAGGCCGAGCGCGAAGGGCAGGGCGACGAGTGTGGTCGTGTTCATGGCGAGACTCCTTGAGAGTGTGAGGGACCGACGGTCTCTCACGTCCAGCCTCCATTGCTCCGCGCGTCACCATCAGGGTCCATGGTCCCGACGATGCGGGACGAACCATCAGCCTCGGACGGCCGACCGGTGGCGTCACACGTCGAAGCGGAACTCCACCGAGTCACGTCGCGACACAACCTCAGAAGTCAAGGCCGCTCTCATCTCGTCGTGGGCCGAGCCGAGCGCGGTCGCAGGGTCTCGCCAGCGGGTGGCGTCGTACAACCACACCGGCCGACCGATGATCTCAGGCGGCTCCCACTCGTACCGCGGCCAGATGTGGCAGTGAAGGAAGGCGTCGGTGTTCCCGAGGATCTCGACGTTGAGCCGCCGGTAGGCGGGATCAAGACGCCGACAGACGGTCTCGACGGCATCGGCCAGCAGGTCGACGTCGGCGAGGTAGCGCAGACGTTCGACGCGCGGCAGGTCGGACAAGCGGTCGATCCCCGGTGTCTTCGTCAGTGCGAGCGAGTAGCCGGGCAGGAACTGCACGTCGCCGATGACGGCGTACGCCGCCGACAACTCGGCGAGCACCGTCGGGTTGCGCCCATCGATAGCGGCCTCGATGCGCTCCTCGCGCCAGTCTCGTGGCTCATCCATGGCAGGGAGGCTACGCACGAGCCTCCGGGGGCGACGAACCAACCCGTTGAACGGGAACTACACGTTGAAGCGGAACTCCACGACGTCGCCGTCGGCCATCACGTAGTCCTTGCCCTCCATGCGAACCTTGCCGGCCTCCTTGGCCTTCTGCATGGAGCCGGCGGCCATCAGGTCGTCGAAGGAGACGATCTCGGCCTTGATGAAGCCGCGCTGGAAGTCGGTGTGGATGACACCGGCCGCCTCGGGAGCCGTGGCGCCCTGGGGGATGGTCCAGGCGCGAGTCTCCTTGGGGCCGGCGGTGAGGTAGGTCTGGAGGCCGAGGGTGGCGAAACCGACACGGGCCAGCATGTCGAGCCCGGGCTCCTCGACACCCATCTCGGCGAGCATCGCGCGCGCCTCCTCGTCGTCGTCGAGCTCGACCAGCTCGGACTCGAACTTCGCGTCGAGGAAGATCGCCTCGGCCGGCGCGATGATCTCGCGCATGGTGGCCTTGAGCGACTCGTCGGCGAGCTCGTCGGCGTCGCAGTTGAAGACGTAGATGAACGGCTTCGCCGTCAGCAGCGACAGCTCGCGGATCAGGGACCGGTCGACCTTGGTCGCGATGATCGGCGTGCCGGCCTCGAGGTGACCCAGCGCCTCGCGCGCGGCGTCGAGGTTGGCGGTGACGGACTTGTTGCCGCGCGCCTCCTTCTCCAGGCGCGGGATGGCCTTCTCGACCGTCTGGAGGTCGGCGAGGATCAGCTCGGTCTGGATGGTGGAGATGTCGCTGGCGGGGTTGACCTCGCCGTCGACGTGCGTCACGTCCTCGTCGCGGAAGACGCGCGTCACCTGGCAGATCGCCGCCGACTCGCGGATGTGGGACAGGAACTTGTTGCCCAGGCCCTCGCCCTCCGAGGCGCCGCGCACGATGCCGGCGATGTCGACGAACTCCACCGTGGCCGGCAGCAGCTTGGCCGAGCCGAAGACCTCCGCGAGCTGTGGCAGCCGGTCGTCGGGCACGCCGACCACCCCGACGTTCGGCTCGATCGTCGCGAACGGGTAGTTCGCCGCGAGGACGTCGTTCTTGGTGAGGGCGTTGAAGAGGGTGGACTTGCCCGCGTTGGGGAGCCCGACGATACCGATGGTGAGTGCCACGGGCGGGCAGTCTACGGAGCCGCGAGGGTCCCCGACGAATCAGCCGGGTCAGACCGAGGTCAGACCGAGGTCAGGCCGGCGAGATGAGCGCCTTCAACCGCATCACGGCCGAGACCGACAGCGCCTTGGAGGTGCGCGTCGCGTCGTCGACCTGCACGATCACGCTCTCCCCGGTCGCGCAGCAGCGCCCGTCCTGGAAGATCGCCTGCTCCATCGTCACCGACGAGCGGCCGACCCGCGCGACGCGGGTGCCGATGTCGACCGTGCCCGGCCACTGGAGCTCACCGACGAACTGCACGACCAGCCGCGCGATCACGAACGACGCGCCCGCGTCGGCCAACGGGCCCGCCGCCCCGTGCAGCACCTCGACGCGGCCGGTCTCCAGCAACGAGGAGAAGACCGCGTTGTTGACGTGACCCTGGCGGTCGGTGTCGCCGTAGCGCAGCTTGTCCTGCGCGTGCGCCGGGAAGTGGTCGAGGGTGGGTGCGTTGCTCACGGCACCAGTGTGCCGCCGGCCGGCGGAGGTGCTTTCGTTGGACCATGCCCCAGACCGGAGTCGTCCTGCGCCCCCAGACCCCGCCCGAGGAGATTCGCGCCGTCGTCGAGCACGCGGACCGGGCCGGGATCGCCCAGCTGTGGCTCTGGGAGGACTGCTTCCTCGAGGGTGGCCTCACCACCGCGACGGCCGCCCTCGCCTGGTCCGAGCGGCTCGTCGTCGGGGTCGGGCTCCTGCCCGTGCCGCTGCGCAACCCCGCCCTGGTGGCGATGGAGGTCGCAACCCTGGCCCGGCTCTTCCCGGGACGCTTCGTGGCGACCCTCGGGCACGGCGTACAGCCCTGGATGGCGCAGGTCGGAGCCCGCGCCGACTCCCCCATGACGCTGCTGCGCGAGCACACCACCGCGGTGCGCGGCCTGCTGGCCGGGGAGCAGGTCGACGTCGACGGTCGCTACGTCCACCTCGACGCCGTGCGCCTCGACTGGCCCCCGCCGACGCCACCGACCCTGCTGCTCGGCGCGCGCGGTGACAAGAGCGTGGCGCTGGCCGGCGAGCTGACCGACGGGGTCCTGCTGGACGCGGTCGCCGACCCCGACGCCGTACGACGAGCCCGGGCGCTGGTGGACTCCTCACGGCCGGCGGGGCGCGAGGGCCGCGGCCAGGTCGTCGTCTACGCGGAGGTCGACTGGCGTGAGCACAGCACCGATGTCGCCCTCGACGCCCACGTGCGCGAGGTCGTCGACTCCTTCAGCTCGGCAGGAGCCGACACGGTGGTCCTCCAGGCGACGGGGGACGCCCCCGACCCGTCGCCCCTGATCGACGCGCTCGCGCGCGCCGGAGCCTGACCTCATCCTCCCGGGTGGGGGCGATCTTGGTGGCGCCCGTCACACTCAGGTGATTGCCCGCGGCGTCCGTCGTGGGTGGGTCGACGCCGCTCGGAGGCACCCATGACCGACACGACCACCCATCACGAGGACGATCTGGGCACCCCGCTCGACCTCCTCCTCGCCGATGCCAGCCGCGGTCCCGTCCGCCGCTTCCTGCCCGGGATGTCGGGGGTGAAGTTCGCGGCCGGACTGGCCCGTCACCCCCGGGCCGTGGCCGGTCGCACCGCCGGCCTGACCGCCGAGCTCGCCCGCGTGCAGGTCGGCCGCTCGGAGATCGCGCCGCACCCCAAGGACCGTCGCTTCAGCGACGAGGCCTGGGCCAAGAACCCGTTCCTCAGGCGCACGTTGCAGTCCTACCTCGCCGCCGGCGAGGCGATGCGGGGGCTGGTCGACGACGCCGGGCTCGGCCACGGCGACGAGCAGCGGATGGGCTTCATCGTCGACAACCTCGTCGAGGCCTCCTCCCCCAGCAACAGCCCCGTGCTCAACCCCAAGGTCCTCAAGCGGATCATCGACACCGGCGGCGGCAACCTCGTGGCGGGTGGGCGGCGCTTCGTGCGCGACTTCGCCACGGCCCCGCGCGTGCCGTCGATGGTCGAGCCCGACGCCTTCGAGGTCGGTGAGGACCTGGCGGTGACGCCGGGCCAGGTCGTGCTGAGGACCGATGTCTTCGAGCTCATCCAATATGCCCCGCAGACCCCCAAGGTCCGCACGGTCCCGCTGTTGATCGTGCCGCCGACGATCAACAAGTACTACGTCATCGACCTCGCCGAGCAGCGCAGCCTGGTCGAGCACCTCGTCCGGGACGGCCAGCAGGTCTACTGCATCTCCTGGCGCAACCCCGACGCCCGGCACGCCGACTGGGGGCTCGACACCTACGGCGAGGCGATCCTCGAGGCGATGACCACGGCCCAGGACATCTCCCGCCAGGACCAGGTTGCCGTGCTCGGCATCTGCTCGGGCGGCATGCTCGCCTCGATGGTGATGGCGCACCTGGCGGCGACCGACGACCTCGACCGCGTCGCGGCGTTCAGCCTCGCCGTCACGGTCCTCGACCAGCACGACGCCGGCCTGCCCAGCGCCCTGCTCTCGCACAAGGGCGCGGCGGCGTCGACACGCGCGTCACGGGAGAAGGGCTACCTCGACGGGCGGGCCCTCGCCGAGATCTTCGCGTGGCTGCGTCCCAACGACCTGATCTGGAACTACTGGGTCAACAACTACCTGATGGGCCACGCCCCCAAGGCGTTCGACATCCTCTACTGGAACGCCGACCCCGTGCGCATGACCGCCGGGATGCACCGCGACTTCATGGACCTCGCGCTGCGCAACGCACTGACCGAGGCCGGCGGCGCCACGTTGCTCGGCACCCCGATCGACCTGGGCGACATCGACGTCGACTCCTACGTCGTGGCCGGCATCGCCGACCACCTGTGCAAGTGGGAGTCCTGCTACCGCACCACCCAGCTCTTCGGCGGCGACTCCCGCTTCGTGCTCTCGACCAGCGGCCACATCGCCGCGATGGTCAACCCTCCGGGCAACGAGAAGGCCAGCTTCCAGACCTCCGACTCCAACCCCGAGAGCGCCGCGGAGTGGCTCGACGGGGCCCGCAGGGTCAAGGGCACCTGGTGGGACGACTACGCCGCCTGGCTCGCCGCCCGCACCGGTCCCGAGCGGGGCAAGCCGCGCCGGGCCGGATCCGCGAGGTTCGAGCCGCTGTGCGACGCTCCTGGGACCTATGTCCATGACCGCTGAGCTGCCCCTGGCAGCACCCGACACCGTGCGCACGGTCGCCGTGCGCGGCATCGCGGCGCGCGTCTCCGTGCGCCCCGGCGTCGGTCGCTTCGTCCACGAGCCGCCGCTCCTGCTGTGCAACGGCATCGGGGTCTCGTTGGAGGTGCTGCAGCCCCTCGTCGACGCACTCGACCCCGAGCGCGGCGTCGTACGTTTCGACGTCCCCGGCGTCGGCGGCAGCGCCCTTCCCCCGCTGCCCTACCCGATCGCCGGGCTCGCGTCCTGGGTCTCGGCCCTGATGAGCAAGCTCGGGCACCGCGAGTTCGACGTGCTCGGCCTCTCGTGGGGCGGCGGGCTGGCGCAGCAGCTCGCGGTCCAGTCCCGCAAGCGCGTACGCCGCGTGGTGCTGGTCGCTACCGGCACCGGCTTCCTGATGGTCCCCGCCCACCCCTCGGTGCTGGCCAAGATGGCGACGCCCCGCAGGCACCGCGACCCGGCCTATGCGCGGCGCATCGCCGCCGACATCTACGGCGGCACCATGCGCACCGACCCCGAGAAGGGGGCACAGCTGCTGCACGCCGTGACGCGGTCGGGCCCCAAGCGCGGCTACTACTACCAGCTGGCCGCGATGACCGGCTGGTCGAGCCTGCCGTTCCTCGGGCTGATCCGTCAGCCCACGCTGGTGATGGGCGGCACCGACGACCCGATCATCCCTGCGGCCAACCCCCGGCTGCAGGCCCGCCTGATCCCGCACGCCCGACTGCACCTCTACGACGGTGGCCACCTCGGCATCGTCACGGAGGCCGACGAGCTCGCTCCCGTGGTGGAGCGGTTCCTGGACGAGGAGACCCCCTCATGACCGACAGCCCAGGCCTGACCGAACGCGACCTCGAGGACTCCCCGTTCTCCGACTTCCTCGGCTTCGAGCTGCTCCTCGACGACGCCGACCGTGAGCTCCTCAGCAGCGTCCGCGCGTTCATGACGCGCGAGGTCGAGCCGGTCATCAACGAGCACTGGACGCGCGGGGAGTTCCCCCACGAGCTCGTCGCCGGGCTCGCCGAGCTCGGCATCGCCGGCCTGGCCTACGACGGCCCCGGCTGCCCGGCGCGCGGTGCCCTGGTCGACGGCATGGTCGCGATGGAGCTCAGCCGGATCGACCCGTCGATCGGCACGTTCATGGGCGTGCACGGCGGGCTCGCGATGGGCTCGATCCAGCTCTGCGGATCCGACGAGCAGCGCGAGCGCTGGCTGCCGGCGATGGCGCGGATGGAGCTGATCGGCGCCTTCGGCCTGACCGAGCCCGACGTCGGCTCCGCGATCTCGCAGGGCCTCGCGACCAGTGCCCGCCGCGACGGCGACGGCTGGGTGCTCAACGGCGAGAAGAAGTGGATCGGCAACGCCTCCTTCGCCGACCTCGTCGTCATCTGGGCACGCGACGAGGACGACGGCGAGGTCAAGGGCTTCGTGGTCGAGAAGGACACCGAGGGCATGACCTTCGACGTGCAGCGGGACAAGATCGCGCTCCGCGTCGTGCAGAACGCCGAGATCCACCTGCGCGACGTCCACGTGCCCGAGGCCAACCGGCTGCAGGAGGCCACCGGCTTCGCCAGCACCGCCAACGTCCTGCGCGTCACGCGCATGGGCGTCGCGTGGCAGGCCGCCGGGTGCGCCCGCGGGGCCTACGAGCACGCCCTGCGCTACACCAAGTCGCGCGAGCAGTTCGGCCGACCGATCGCCTCCTTCCAGCTGGTGCAGGACCTGCTGGTCAAGATGCTCTCCAACGTCACGGCGTCGACGGCGATGAACGTGCGTGCCTCCCAGCTCCAGGACGCCGGGCTGCTGCGCGACGAGCACGCCTCGCTCTGCAAGGTGCACAGCACCGTGCGGATGCGCGAGACCGTCGGCTGGGCCCGCGAGGTCCTCGGCGGCAACGGCATCCTGCTCGAGCACCACGTCGGCCGCTTCGTCGCCGACGCGGAGGCGATCTACTCCTACGAGGGCACCCGCGAGATGAACACCCTGATCGTCGGGCGCGCGATCACCGGCGAGAGCGCGTTCGTCTGATGGCCGACCGTGGGCTCGGCACGGGGCTCGACACCGGGCTCGACACGGCGCGCATCCGCTCCCACTTCCCCGCGCTGGATGCGGGCGTGGCTCACTTCGACGGTCCCGGTGGCTCGCAGGTGCCGCTGGTCGTCGCGCAGGCGGTCGCCGACGCGATGACGTCGGGCATGTGCCAGCGCGGCACGCTCACCGCGAGCGAGCGGCGTACGGACGCCGTGACGCTCGCCGCCCGCCAGGCGGTCGCGGACCTCGTCGGCGGCGACCCGGGCGGCGTCGTCTTCGGCCGCTCGATGACCCAGCTGACGATGGACCTCGCGCGCACGCTGGCTCAGGACTGGGGCCCTGGCGACGAGGTGGTCGTGACGCGGCTCGACCACGACGCCGACATCCGGCCCTGGGTGATCGCCGCCGAGCGGTCCGGGGCGACCGTGCGCTGGCTGGGCTTCGACCCGGTCACCACCGACCTCGACGACGTGACGCCGCTGCTCTCCGAGCGCACCCGCGTGGTGGCTCTCACCGGCGCCTCCAACCTCCTCGGCACCCGGCCCGACGTCGCCGCCGTGGCGGCTGCCGCCCACGCGGTCGGCGCGCTGGTGTTCGTCGACGCGGTCCACCTGACGCCCCACGCACCGGTCGACCTGGCGTCGCTCGGCGCCGACGTCCTGGTCTGCTCGCCCTACAAGTTCTTCGGCCCGCACCTCGGCGCGCTGGTCGCGTCTCCCGCCCTGCTCGAGGGGCTGCGGCCCGACAAGCTGCTGCCGTCGAGCGACGCCGTGCCCGAGCGCTTCGAGCTCGGCACGCTGCCCTACGAGCTGCTCGCCGGCGTCACCGCCGCGGTCGACTTCATCGCCGACCTCCTCCCGTCGCCCGCTGTCGAGGGAGGCCCACGGCGCGAGCGCGTCCTCGCCTCGATGGCCGCGCTCGAGGCCCACGAGGACCTGCTGCTGCACCACCTGCTCGACGGGCTGGCCGGGATCGAGGCCGTGACGGTCCACGGCCGACCCGCTCGTCGTACGCCGACGGTGCTGTTCACCGTCGCCGGCCACTCCCCCGGCGCGGTCCACCGCCACCTCGGCGAGCTGGGCGTCAACGCCCCGGCCAGCCACTTCTACGCGCTCGAGGCCTCGCGCCACGCGGGCCTGGGCGACGAGGGCGGCGTGCGGGTGGGGCTCGCGGCCTACACGACCCGGGACGAGGTGGACCGGCTGCTCGACGGGGTGCGGGCACTCCTAGGCTGAGCGGATGCGCCTGGCCACCTGGAACGTCAACTCCCTCCGCTCGCGCATCGACCGGGTCGAGGCCTTCCTCGAGCGCCACGACGTCGACGTGCTGGCGCTCCAGGAGACCAAGGCGCGCGAGGACCAGCTGCCCCTGATGGGGCTGCAGTCGGCCGGCTACGAGGTCGCGGCAGCCGGCTACCACCAGTGGAACGGCGTCGCCATCATCAGCCGGGTCGGGCTCGACGACGTCCAGGTCGGCTTCGAGGGGATGCCCGGGTTCGGCGACCCGCTGACCGCGGAGGCGCGGGCGATCGGCGCGACCTGCGCCGGCGTGCGGGTGTGGTCGCTCTACGTGCCCAACGGTCGCAAGGTCGACGACCCGCACTACGTCTACAAGCTCGACTGGCTCGCGCGGCTGCGCGCCGCGGCCCTGGACTGGCGCGGGGGACCGACCGCGCTCGTCGGCGACTGGAACATCGCGCCGCTGGACGAGGACGTCTTCGACATGGCGCAGTTCGCCACCTCGACGCACGTGACGGCGCCGGAGCGGGCGGCGTTCCAGGCGTTCCTCGACGACGGCTACGTCGACGTCGTGCGGCCCCACACTCCCGGCCCGGACGTCTACACCTACTGGGACTACTACCGTCAGCGCTACGAGCGCAACCGCGGCCTGCGCATCGACTTCGTGCTCGGCTCGGCGCCGTTCGCGGGCCGGGTGACGGGGGCCTTCATCGACCGCGAGGAGCGCGCCGGCACCGGTGCCTCCGACCACGCGCCGGTCATCGTGGACCTGGCTGACTGATCGGACTGGCGGACGCAGCCGACGTATGCTGATCTGCATGCAGACCACCAGCGTGCGCATCGACACGGCCACTCATGACGAGATCAAACGTCTCGCCCTCGCTCTGGGCACGACGGTCGGCAATACCGTCACCTTGGCCGTCAGGTCCTTGGCGCAGGAACAGATGGGGCAACAGCTGAACGCTCCCCTGACTGGCGACGAGATCGCTTGGCTCGATGCCGAACTCGGGTGACGTCGTTCGGCTCGATCTAAGTGTCCCGCAAGGACGTGAGGCGGGCTTCCCCCGGCCTGCCGTCGTGGTGACCTCGTCGGCCGTCTTGAGGCACCAGCCCACCGTCGTCCAGGTCGTCCCCCTCACGTCGACGATCCGTGACTACGACGCCGAGGTGCTGATCGAGGCCGACGACGGCAACGGTCTGGGCAACGACTCGGCGGCGCAGTGTCAGCACGTGCGCTCCATCGCGGTCTCGAGGTTGAGCCCGGCCATCGGGACGGTCTCTTCCGTCCAGCTTCGGCAGATCCGCGAGACGCTGGGTCTTCTGCTGGATCTGTGAGGCACGTCCGCGACGTCCCCGGCACTGTCGGTGGTCACGTCCATGCTGGTGATCATGACCGTCACCACGCTCGTCGCGCTGCTGCTCTGCCTCGCCGTCGGTGCCCTCGTGGGCTACCTCGCCGGGCTGCTCCGCGGCCGCGACCACTCGTCGTACGACGAGCGCGCGGGCGCCGCGCTCGACCAGCGCGCCGCGGACCAGGCGGTGGTGAAGGAGGGGCTCGACCGGCTGCAGGACCAGATGCGCGACCTCGAGCACAACCGGGTGGCGTGGCAGAGCCAGCTGCACGAGCAGGTCCTCGACATGCGTCACGCCAACGACGCGCTGCGCCGGGAGACCCAGTCGCTGTCGACCGCCCTGCGCAAGCCACAGGTGCGTGGGCGCTGGGGCGAGCTGCACCTGCGTCGTGCCGTGGAGCTCGCGGGGCTCGTCGACCGGTGCGACTTCTCCGAGCAGGTGCGCCTCGACGACGGCGCCCGCCGTCCTGACCTCGTGATCCACCTGGTCGGCGAGCGAGCGCTGGTCGTCGACGCCAAGGTGCCGCTCGACGCCTATCTCGACGCCACCTCCAGCGACGACGACGACGTGCGCGCCGGCCACCTGGCCCGCCACGCCCGCCAGGTGCGGACCCACGTCGACCAGCTGGGCGCCAAGGCCTACTGGCGCTCGCTCGAGGTGAGCCCGGAGTTCGTGGTGCTCTTCATGCCCGCCGAGTCGTTCCTCGCCGCGGCCCTGGAGGCCGACGGCGACCTGATCGACTACGCCGCGACCCGCCAGGTCGTGCTGGCCACCCCGACGACGCTGATCGCGCTGCTGCGCACCGTCGCCCACGGCTGGAGCCACGAGGCCCTCGCCGACCAGGCCCGCGAGATCCACCGGCTCGGGCGCGACCTCCACGCGCGGCTCGGCACCCTCGGCACCCACGTCGACCAGCTAGGTCGCTCGCTCAACGCGGCCGTCGGTCACTACAACCAGGCGGTCGGGTCGCTGGAGTCGCGGGTGCTGGTGGCGGCCCGCCGGTTCAGCGACCTGTCGGTCACCGACGACGACCTGGCGACGCCGCGCGCGGTCGAGCTGCGGGCGGTCTCCCGGCGCGTCGCCCCCGGCGAGTCGGACGAGGACCATACGGTGGCCCTGTGATCGAGGCATCATGACGCACGCCCGGACCCTCTGGGAGGAGGGGCGCGAGCCAGGCCGACAGGTCGTCGCGCTCGGGGTCGCTGCTGCCCTCACCGTGGTCGTGGTCGACCTGTTGCTCGGCGGTCACATCAGCTTCTTCTTCGACCTCTGCTTCGTCGCCCTCTGCGTGGCGCTCGCCCTGACCGTGCGCCCCTCGGACTTCTTCACCGTCGGCGTCCTGCCGCCACTGCTGATGATCGGGGTCTTCGTCCTGGTCGGCATCAGCCGCCCGGCGGTCATCGGCCACCCCGAGGACGGCGCTGTCCAAGCGGTCATCACCGGCCTGTCCGAGCACAGCCTCGCGCTCGTCTCCGGCTACGTGCTGTGCCTGGCCACCCTCTACGTCCGCCAGCGGGTCATGCGAAACGGTCGGGGTCTCCTGCACCACGACGCGTGACCTCGGGGGCGCCCGAGGACCAGTCGACGACCGTGGTCGGCTCGGCCGGGGTGTCGCCGGCCTCGATGACCAGGTCGACCTCGTGGTCGAGCTCCTCCTTGACCTCCCAGCCAAGCGTGCGCGGCTCGGTCTCCCCCGGCAGGATCAGCGAGCTCGACAGCAACGGCTCGCCGAGCACCTCCAGCAGCGCCTGGACGAAGGTGTGGTCGGGGATGCGCACGCCGACGGTCTTCTTCTTGGGGTGCATCAGCCGCTTCGGCACCTCCGGCATCGCCGGGAGGATGAACGTGTAGGGACCCGGCGTCGCGGAGCGGATGGCCCGGAAGGCCGAGTTGTCGACGTGCACCATCTGTCCCAGCTGGGAGAAGTCCTTGCAGATGAGCGTGAGGTGGTGACGCTCGTCCAGCCCGCGGATGCGCAGGATCCGGTCACGGCCGTCCCGGTTGCCGATGCGCGAGCCCAAGGCGTAGCCGGAGTCGGTCGGGTAGGCGATCAGCGCGTCGTTGCGCAGCTCCTCGGCGACCATCTCGAGCAGCCGCGGCTGCGGGTTGTCCGGGTGGATGTCCACGAACCTGGCCATCGGCCCCTCCTGCTTCCGTCGAAGACCGGTCGCACCGACCCGTCGGTTCGATGGTCTCAGCCCGGGCGGACGCCCCGCCGACCGGCTGGTACCTCAGTGTTCCTCGTACGAGGATTTCATCAATTCGAGGTATGCGCACCCTCCTCGGCCCTACCCTCGCCGCGGGGAGCAGGACGGAACGCGCAGCCGCGCCGGACGTCCTCGCTCGGGGGGAACGATGAGAGCAACGCTGATCGTGGCCGTGGTGGCCACGTGCCTGTCCACCAGCCTGGGCGTGATGCTGCCGGTCCCTGCCGCGAGCGCCGACGAGATGGGCCTGCCGCAGGCGCTGGGCACGCAGGGCACGGCGCCCAACACCATCTCGCTGCCGGTGCCTGCCGGGGTCGTCCCGACCGCGATCCGCGCCCGGCTCAGCGTCGAGGGCGCGCGCGGCGGGTCGGTGCGCGTCGTGGTCGCCGGCCGGACCCGTGTCGTCGTCGCGGCCCGGCCGAGCCAGCCCCTGTCCCTGCCGGTCTCGCGCGCCGACGTCGGTCCGAACGGCACGATCTCGGTCGGGACGCAGTACGTCGAGCCCCGCGCCACCGGCTGCCGGGTCGGCGAGGACCCGGTGCTGACGCGGCTCAGTGGGATCACCTTGGCCTTCGACGGCACCGAACGCACCCCCACCTCCGTCGCAGGCTTCCTGCCCGCGACCGCCTCGCGCGTGGACGTCGTCGTGCCCGACGACGCGTCGCCGGCCGTGCTCGAGGCCGGCCTGACGGCCGTGGTGGCCCTGAGCGACCGCTACCCCGCACCCACACCGGTGCTGCTCACCCCCGAGAGCAGCCGTGTCCCGGACACGGGTGCCGGACAGCGGATCATCCGCATCGATCCCGGTCCCGGATCGGAGGTCATCTCGACGATCGCCACCTGGCGCGACGTCCCGACCCTGACCATCGCCGGCTCCGGGCCCGGACTGGTTGACGCGGCCCGCGCCCTGGACTCCGACGCCCTCGCCCTGGGCGACGCCCCGAGCGTCACGACGCTCGGCCTCTCGCAACCCGACCGCGACGTCGACACACGACTGTCCCTGGCCGAGCTGGGCAACGAGACGCTCCGGCTCTCCGGGTGGGGGCGGTCCAGTGCCTACGTCGGCATCCCCCAGGACTCCTTCGGCGGCCCGGTCGACTCCCTCGAGCTGGACCTGGTCGGCGTGCACACCGCCGTCCGCGACGCCCACGCCCAGGTCGAGGTCTTCCTCAACGACCGCCTCGTCGGCTCGACCGTCCTCGACGAGGAGGCCGACTTCAGCATCCACGTGGAGGCACCGGCCAGCATGATGCGGGCCGAGAACGCCCTGGAGGTGACCCTCACCGCCGCCCCCGACGACGGCCGGTGCGGGACGACCGCGACCCAGGCGCCGGTGCTGCTCGACATCGACCCGGCCCGGTCGTTCGTCGCGACGACACGCGGCACGGGCCACCTGAGCGGTTTCGACCGCTTCCCCCAGGTCTTCGGGGGCGAGGTCGCCGTGGCCGTCCGCCCCACCTCGACCCAGCCCCTCGCTGACGCCCAGGACGCCGCGGTGCTCCTCGCCGCCCTGCAACGTGTCGCGAGCCACCTCCTCACCATCCGCCTGGTCAGCCCCGACGAGCTCATCACCGGGACCGACTCGGGCCTCCTCGTGGGCGCGACCTACGACGACTCCGCCGCGCTGCGTGCCCCGCTGCGCCTGTCGGGCATGCGGCTGGTCGATCTCGCGGAGGAGACCTTCTCCTTCGCCGCCGACAGCCCCTATGCGGCGCTCGAGGCCGTGCACGAGGGCGGCCGGGACGTGCTGCTGCTCGGTGAGTGGTATCCCGAGGCCACGCTCAGCCGCGCCGACCTCACCGACCGGGCGGTGCAGAGCGTGGCGAGCACAGGCTGGCGCGACCTGCACGCGGACCTGCTGATCGCCACCCAGGACCGCGAGCCCTTCCGGCTCTCGACCGACTCCGTGATCCCCCAGGCCGACCGTCTCGACGAGCAACGCTCCCTGATCTGGTGGTTCGGCATCGGGACCGGCTTGGTGCTCCTCGTGCTGCTCCTTCAGCTCGGGCTCGCCAGTCACCGCAACCGCGCCATCCGCGACCTGGTGCGGGCACAGGAGAGCGGCGACGGCCCGGGACTGGACGACTGACCATGACCCTCCAGACGTCCGCGCCGCCCGCCGACCCGGCACCAGCGAGCACGACGTCGTACGCCGCGCGCATGCAGGGCGACCCCACCGGGCGTCGCGTCCGCGGCAGCCTGCCCGTCTTCGCGTTCGCGGTCCTGGTCGGGACCGCAGCATCGGTCCACACCGTGAGGTCCGGCACCAACCTCGACTACGGCGACGCGATGGCCCACCTGACGATCGCGCGGCGGGTCATCGACAACAAGGCACCGGGGCTGGCCCAGCTCGGCACCGTGTGGCTGCCGCTGCCCCACCTGCTGCTCATGCCCCTGGTCCAGGACATGTGGCTCTTCCGCACCGGCGTGGCCGGCTGCATCGTGAGCACCCTGTGCCTGGGGGCGTCCGCCACGGCGCTGTGGCGCACGACGGCACGGCTCGGGCTCGGCATGCTCGCGCGTCTGGTCGCCCTGCTGGTGCTCGTGGCCAACCCGAGCCTGCTCTACGTCTCGACGACCGCCCTGACCGAGCCGGTGCTCATCGCGACGATGCTCGGCACCATCGCGGGAGTGGCGGGCTGGTGCCGCAGCCGCCGACAGCTCAGCGGCGGAGAGCTGGCGGTCTTCGCCGGGATCCCCGCTGCTGCTGGGGTCCTGACCCGCTACGAGGCCTGGCCGCTGGTCATCAGCGCCCTGGTCGTCGTGATCGTGGCCAGCCATCGGCGCGGCTGCTCGTGGCGACGGTCCGGGCTCTACGGACTGGCCTTCGCGGCACCCTCGATGCTCGCCGCCAGCTGGTGGCTGGCCTACAACACCGCCGTCTACGGCACGCCGGTGGAGTTCCTCACCGGGCAGTACTCGGCAGCCGCCTTCACCCAGGTCTACCTCGACAACGGGCTCCTGGCCACCAAGGGCAACCCCGGGCTGTCGTTCGCGGTCCTCGGTTGGGCGCTGCTGGAGACCGCCGGCCTGGTCGCGCTCGTCGCCGCCGGGGTCGGGCTGCTCCTCATGACCTGGCACTGGGGGCTCGAGGACCGAGCACTGATCGTCTGGATGGCCGCGAGCTCGAGCGCGTTCCTGCTCTTCAGCCTGACGACCGGCCAGCACATCATGGTCAACGACAAGTCTCTGCCCACCGGGGCCTACAACAACCGCTACGTGCTCTCCGCGATCCCGTGGCTGGCCCTGCTGGCCGCCGTCGGCGTCCACCACGTCGTACGCCGTGCACCGCAGGTCCGCATGCTGCTCGCCGCCGCGCTCCTGGTCGCCGTGACGGCGCAGAACGTGTGGTGGCTCCAGGCGCCGACCGCGCACATGACCGTGATCGAGGAGGCACACGACCAGCACGTGGCCTACACCCGGATCAAGGCGGCGGCGACCTGGCTGCACACGCACTACGACGGGGGCGGGATCCTGATGGACCAGACCCCCGACAAGTCGTCGCTGGCCCCGGTCCTCGGCATCCGGATCGACGAGTTCTTCACCCGCGCCTCCGGACCTGTCTTCCAGGAGGCGATCGAGGATCCCTACGCCCACGCGCGGTGGGTCTTCATGCACCGCCGGCAGGTGACCAGCAGCGCCACCGAGACCGGCCGCGACCTGGTGACCAGGGCCCTCGCCAAGGACCCGCAGTTCCACGCGCGCTACCGGCTCGTCTACGCCATCGCCGACATCGGCATCTACCGGCGGCTGGAGGGGACGCCGTGACGACGACCCGGGAGCCGACCGCGCCCAACGCGCTCGGCGACGAGCGACCGATGCTGGTGAGGCGAGGCGCCGTCACGGCGCAGCAGCACGCCGCCGCCCGCCGGCGCCAGCTGCTCGAGGGGGGTGACCTGCACCAGTACCTGCTGATGGACGGCGTCCTGAGCAGGGCCGAGCTCTACGACCACCTCGCGCAGGAGTGGCGGATCCCCCACGTCGACCTGATCCGCGAGCCCTGCGACCCCGCCCTGCTGTCGCGGATGAGCCGACGCGTGGCCATGCGCGAGGGCTGGATCCCGTGGCGCCGTTCCGGCGACCTGGTGGTGCTGGCGACCACCGTGCAACCCAGCGAGGCGGCAGCGGGCGTGGCGCGCGAGCTCTTCGGCTCCGGGCGCGTCGAGTTCCGCGCGACGACCCCGTGGGACCTGTGGAGCGCCCTCGAGGTCGGTCATCACGACCTGCTGCTCTACGAGTCGGCCGAGCGGCTCGCGACCGAGCACCCGATGGCCTCCGCCCGCGCCGGGCTCGCCCCCTGGCAGCGTCGCGTGCCGGTCGCCATCGTGCTCTCGCTCGCGGCCGGCTTCGTGCTTGCCCCGCTCAACACGCTCGTGCTGGTGCTCTCGCTGGCCAACACCCTCTTCCTCAGCAACATCGTCTTCAAGACCGTCGCGTCCTTCCTGGTCCCCACCCGTGCACTGCTCCGCTCGCGCCGCACGCTGGCGGAGATGAGGGCGCGGCAGCGCTGCGGCCTGCCACCGGTGTGGGTCCCGGTCGACAGCGACGCCCTCCTGCCGACGTACACGGTGCTGGTGCCGGCCTACAAGGAGGCCAACATCGTGGCCAAGCTGGTCCGCAACATCGGTGCGCTGGACTACCCGCCGGCCAAGCTCGACGTGATGCTCCTGCTCGAGGCCGACGACGAGGAGACGATCGCGGTCGCCCGCGCCATCGCGTTGCCGGAGCACGTGCGCGTGGTGATCGTGCCTCCGGGATCACCGCAGACCAAGCCGCGTGCCTGCAACTACGGCCTCGCGTTCGCCCGCGGCACCTACGCCGTCATCTACGACGCCGAGGACCGGCCCGACCCCCAGCAGCTGCGGATGGCCGCGTCGGCGTTCGCGCGCGACCGACTGGAGCGCGCGCACGGGCTGAGCCACCGCCCCCCGCTGGCGGTCGTGCAGGCCTCGCTGCACTACTTCAACGCTGACTACAACGTGCTCACCCGGATGTTCGCGGTGGAGTACGCGCACTGGTTCGAGGCGATGCTCCCCGGCATGGACATGGCCCGGCTGCCGCTCCCGTTGGGCGGCACGTCCAACCACTTCGACGTCGCCTCGCTGCGACAGATGGGAGCCTGGGACCCCTACAACGTCACCGAGGACGCCGACGCCGGCCTGCGCGCCAACCTCCTGGGCTACCGCGTCGCGGTGATCGACTCCTCCACCGGGGAGGAGGCCTGCGCCCACGTCGGCGCCTGGATCAAGCAGCGCACCCGGTGGATCAAGGGCTACATGATCACCGCGGCCGTCAACACCCGCAGTCCGCTGCGCTTCGCGCGCGCCGTCGGCCCCCTCGGGGTCATCGGCATGCTGGGCCTGATCATGGCCACCCCGCTGGCGTTCCTTGCCTACCCCCTCGCGCTGGCACTGACGGTCGCGACCTACGTCGGGGTGCAGTTCATCGGTCTCACCCTGCCGCCGCTGCTCGTGGAGGTCAGCGTCCTCACCTTCGTCTTCGGCAACCTGGTGATGATCGTCTCCGCCGGCGCCGCGGCGACCTGGCGCTACAGCTGGCGGATCGGGGTCTTCGCGATCTTCAGTCCTGTCTATTGGCTCCTCCACAGCTTCGCCGCCTGGCGCGCTCTGTACCAGGTGATCCGGGACCCGCACCGATGGGAGAAGACCCCCCACGGCATGACCGAGGACTACGAGAGCGATGCCCATGTCTGAGCGCCCCACCACCCCCGCCCGGTCCCAGCGCCCGCTGATCACCTACGTCCTGCCGGTCTACGACGAGGAGGAGAACCTCGCGGCCTTCCACGAGGTGCTGGAACGAGCCACCCGCACCCGGCCCGACCTGCGCTTCGAGTTCATCTACGTCGACGATGGCAGCCGTGACGACTCCCTGGGCCGGTTGCTCGCGCTGCGCGGCGCTGACCACCGCGTCAGCGTGCTCAGCTTCTCGCGCAACTACGGGCACCAGATCGCTGTCACGGCCGGTCTGGACGCTGCCGCAGACGCCGACGCGGTCATCGTCATGGACACCGACCTTCAGGACCCCCCGAGCGTGAGCATGCAGATGATCGAGCGCTGGGAGGCCGATGCCGACGTGGTCTACGCCCAGCGCCGCAGCCGGCGCGACTCGGCGTTCAAGCGCGTCACGGCCTACGCCTTCTACTGGGCCCTCGACCGGCTCGCCTCGGTGAAGATCCCACGCAACGTCGGCGACTTCCGGCTGATGGACCGAGCCGTCGTCGCGGAGGTCTCGCGCTACCGCGAGCACGAGCGCTTCCTGCGCGGCATCGTGGCCGACGTCGGCTTCCGACAGGAGGCGCTGCTCTTCGACCGCGACGCACGACACGCAGGACGCAGCCACTACCCGTTGCGCTCGATGCTGCACTTCGCGGCCAACGGCATCCTCGGCTTCTCCACCGCGCCCCTGCGCTGGATCTCCAGGCTCGGCATCCTCATCTCCGGGGTCAGCGTGGCGCTCGCGTGCTACGTGCTCTACGTGCGGCTCTTCGTGCCCAGCCAGGCCGTGCCCGGATGGGCCTTCCTGGGGGTCGGCATGTTCCTCCTCAGCGGGCTGCAGCTGGTCATGATGGGCGTGATCGGCAGCTATCTGGGGCGGGTCTACGTCGAGACGCAGGACCGGCCCCTCTACTCGCTGGCGATGACTGCGCGTGGCACCCACGTGTCCGCCCGCCGAGTGCCGGCGCCACGCGAGTCGGCGCCGCGCGAGCCGGTCGTCGATCCCGTGCTGGCCGAAGGTGGCGGATGACCTCCCGGGTGCATCCCCGTGGGGTGGTCGTGGCGCGCTTCGCCACCGTCGGGTTCACCAACACCGCCATCGACGTGACGCTGTTCATGCTGCTGCACGGCAGCCTCGGGATCATCGGCGCCAACCTCGTCTCCACCAGCGCCGGCATGGCCTTCAGCTTCGTCGTCAACGGCCTGGTCACCTTCGGCAGCGGTCGCCTGACCCTGCGTCACGCGGCGTTGTTCCTCGCCACCACGGGCGTGACCATGTGGGTCGTGCAACCCGTGCTGATCGGGCTGCTGGACGGCCCACTCCCCGTCCTCGCAGCCAAGCTGCTGGCGCTCACGGTGAGCGTGGTGCTCAACTTCGCGGCCTACCACTGGGTGGTCTGGCCGACGTCGTACGACGAGGCGGTCGGACCGGTCAGCTCCGGCCGGCGGCCTTGAGGTCGCGGCGCAGCTCCTTGGGCAGCGAGAAGATCAGCGACTCCTCGGCGCTGTGGACCGCCTGGGCGTCGGGGTAGCCGCGCTCGGCGAGGTAGGCGAGCACGCCGTCGACCAGGGCCTCGGGGACGCTGGCCCCGGAGGTCACGCTGACGTTGCGGACGCCCTCGAGCCAGGCCTCGTCGATCTCGGAGGCGTCGTCGACGCGATAGGACGCCTTGGCGCCGGCCTCGAGCGCGACCTCGACCAGGCGCACGGAGTTGGAGGAGTTGCCCGAGCCGACCACGATCAGGAGGTCGGCGTCACGGGCGATCTCCTTGACCGCGAGCTGGCGGTTCTGCGTCGCGTAGCAGATGTCGTCGCTGGGCGGGTCGAGCAGCAGCGGGAAGCGCTCGCGGATCGCCGCGACCGTCTCGAGCGTCTCGTCGACCGAGAGCGTGGTCTGGCTGAGCCAGGCGACGCGGGCCGGGTCACGCACCACGATGCCCGCCACGTCGGCGGGGCTCTGCACGAGCTGGATGTGGTCGGGCGCCTCGCCCGCGGTGCCCTCGACCTCCTCGTGGCCCTCGTGGCCGATGAGGAGGATGTCGTAGTCGTCCTCGGCGAACCGCTTCGCCTCGTGGTGGACCTTGGTCACCAGCGGGCAGGTCGCGTCGATCGTCTTGAGCTCACGCTCCTCGGCCTGGCGGTGCACCTCGGGGCTCACGCCGTGGGCCGAGAAGACCACCGTGGCGCCGGCCGGCACCTCCTCGATCTCCTCCACGAAGATCGCCCCCCGCGACTCGAGGTCGGCCACGACGTGCTTGTTGTGGACGATCTGCTTGCGCACGTAGACCGGCGAGCCGTAGAGGTCCAGCGCCTTCTCCACCGTCACCACGGCCCGGTCGACGCCCGCGCAGTAACCCCGAGGCGCGGCCAGCAGGACCGCTCGCTCCGCCTCGTCGGTGGGCAGGAGGCGCGGGGTGCCGAGGTCGGTGCTCATGGGTCCGAGTCTACGGGGGCCGGCGGCGGCGTCTCGACGGCTGCGGTGTCCTAGGGTCACCGCATGGCCCTGGACACCTCACCCCAGTCGCCGGCGCCGGTGCGGCAGATCGCCAACGCGATCTCCGGCTGGGTCGACCGGCTGGGGGCCGTGTGGGTCGAGGGGCAGGTGGCGCAGGTGAGCCGCCGACCGGGCGTGGGCACGGTGTTCCTCACGCTGCGCGACTCGGTGGCCGACATCTCGGTGCCGGTGACCTGCTCGCGGGTGATGTACGACGGGCTCAATCCGCCGCTCGTCGAGGGCGCCAGTGTCGTGATCCACGCGAAGCCGTCCTACTACGCGACCCGCGGCACGATGTCGCTCTATGCCCGCGAGATCCGGATGGTCGGGCTGGGCGAGCTGCTGGCCCGTCTCGAGCAGCGGCGTCAGCTCCTGGCCGCCGAGGGTCTCTTCGACCAGGCCCGCAAGCGGCGGCTGCCGTTCCTGCCCGGCAAGGTCGGGCTGGTCACGGCGCCCAACTCGGCGGCCGAGCGCGACGTGCTCGAGAACGCCCGCCGGCGCTGGCCGGCGGTGGCCTTCGAGGTCCGCCACGCCGCCATGCAGGGCACCCGGTCCGCCGCCGAGGTCATGGAGGCGCTCGACCGGCTCGACCGCGACCCGACCGTCGACGTGATCGTGATCGCCCGGGGCGGCGGGGCCGTCGAGGACCTGCTGCCGTTCTCCGACGAGGGCCTGATCCGGGCGGTCGCCAAGGCGCGCACCCCGGTCGTCTCCGCCATCGGCCACGAGCCCGACACCCCGCTGCTCGACCTGGTCGCCGACGTACGCGCGTCCACGCCCACCGACGCCGCCAAGCTCGTCGTCCCCGACGTGGGCCAGGAGCTGGCCGGCATCGCCCAGGCCCGGCTGCGCATGCGCCAGGCCGTGGGCGGTCGGATCCACCAGGAGCAGTCACGCCTCGACCAGCTCCGCTCACGCCCGGCGATGGCCGACCCGCGCTCACTGCTCGACGCGCGCGACGCCGAGCTCGTCGCCCTGCGTGAGCGGGCCCGCCGCACGCTGCGCCACGCCCTCGACCGCGCCGCCGACGACATCGGCCACCACCGCGCCCGCGCCCGCGCCCTCTCCCCGCTCGCGACCCTCCGGCGCGGTTACGCCGTGGTCCAGGACGACGACGGACACGTCGTGTCGTCGGTCGACGGACTCGCGGCGAAGCAGAGGATCAGCGTCCGCGTCGCCGACGGCCGCATCGCCGCGACGATCACCGCTGCCACCCCCGACCCCACTCCCCCGACCGTGCACGAGGAAGACGAGCCCGCATGAGTGACGAGACCCCCTCCTACGAGGCCGCCCGCGACGAGCTGCTCGACGTCGTGAGACGACTCGAGACCGGCGGTACGACGCTCGAGGAGTCACTGGCGCTCTGGGAGCGCGGTGAGCAGCTCGCCACCGTCTGCCAGACCTGGCTCGACGGAGCGCGTGCCCGGCTCGACGCGGTCATCGAGGCCGAGGAAGACTGAGCCGGGACGTCATGCGCTCCGAGCCTGCGACTCCACAGCACGCATGACGTCGCGGACGACTCAGGGAGTCAGAGGCTCCGTGGTGAGCAGCTCGATCAGCAGCGTGAGATCGGCCCGACTGGCCGATCCGTAGACCAGCAGCTGCTCCTCGCCGAGCTCGGCCGCATAGGCGAGGTCGCCGCCCTCGTCGGAGTAGCCCTCCCACGACGTGGCGATCGGGCTGTCCACGGACAGCGCGTCCTCCTCGGAGATGTTGTCCGGCTCCTCGTCGACATAGGTCGCGAGCAGCTCGTCGAGCGCCTCGTCCTCCTGGCGCACACCCACGAACGTCCCCGCGTCGGTGAGGATCGACAGGCCGAAGGCCGGCCGCTCCCCCGGCACGATCGTCACGTTGGTCGCCTTCCACCCCTCGGGCAGCGTGGGGGGATAGGCGATCTCCACGTCGGCGTCCTGGGCGAGCTGGACGGTCTCGAGGTAGTCGACCGCGTCCCGCTCGATCTCCTCGTCCTGGCTGGTCAGGGCGCGGAAGACCACCCACGCCAGCACCGCCACGACCGTGATGACCAGCGCGGCCACCAGACCGTCGACCGACCTGTTGTAACGCCCGGGCGTCCCGCTCTCGCTCACCGGACCAGTGTCACAGGTGCCCTGAATTCGCCGTGTGCCGACCCTCGCCCACCTCGCGGCCGGGGCCGCCGCGGTGACGGCCGTCGTGAGCCTCGACGCGAAGGTCTTCCTGACTGCCGCAGTTGCGGCACTGTGACTGGTCACTTGACCGCAGGTGCGGCATGATCTGAGCGTGAACATCTACCGAGTTGCGGAGGCAGCCGAGATCCTCGGCGTCAGCGACGACACCCTGCGCCGCTGGATCGAGGCCGGCAAGGTCGCGGCCACGTCGGTCGACGGGCGCAGCACGATCGCCGGTGAGGACCTGGCCGAGCTGGCCGAGTCCCTCGCCGACGGCCGCGACCCCGACCCCGGGCGGGCCTCCGCCGTGAGCGCCCGCAACCGGCTCACCGGCATCGTCGTCCGGATCAAGAAGGACACCGTCATGGCCCAGGTCGACCTGATCTGCGGGCCCTACCGGGTCGTGTCGCTGATGAGTGCCGAGGCGGCCGACGAGCTCGGCCTCCGCCCCGGGGTGCGCGCCGTCGCCTCGGTCAAGTCCACCAACGTCGTCGTGGAGCGTGCCTGATGAAGCAGATGTGGCAACCCGCCCGAGCCCTGGCCCCCGGCGCCCTGCTCGCCCTCCTGCTCCCCCTGGCCGCCTGCGGCTCCGACGACGGGGGCGACGGCGGCAGCGCTGGCGGCGACACCACGATCACCGTTCTCGCGGCGGCCTCCCTGACCGACACCTTCACCGCGCTCGCGGAGGACTTCGAGGCCGAGCACGAGGGTGTGAGCGTCAAGCTCGCCTTCGACTCCTCGGCCACGTTGGCCGAGCAGGCCGTGGGCGGCGCGCCGGCCGACGTGCTGGCCACGGCCGACACCGCGACGATGGACGACGCGAGCGAGGCCCTGGCCGCCGACCCGCAGCTCTTCGCGACCAACACCATGGTGCTGGCGCTGCCCGCCGACAACCCGGCCGGCATCACCTCCTACGACGACCTGGGCTCGGGTGAGGTCACCTACATCGTCTGCGTCGACACCGCCCCGTGCGGCAAGGTGGCTGCGGCCCTGATCGAGAGCACCGGCCTCACGGCCGAGCCTTCCAGTCTCGAGGTGGACGTGAAGGCGGTCCTGTCCAAGGTCATCACCGACGAGGCCGACGCGGGCTTCGTCTACGCGACCGACGCGGTCGCCGCCGGGGACGCGGTCACCACCGTGGAGATCCCGGGCGCCGCCGAGCAGGTGACCTCCTACCCGATCGCGCCGCTGGTGCAGTCCGGGGAGTCCGGCCTCGCGCAGGAGTTCGTCGACCTGGTGCTCTCCGAGGCCGGCCAGCAGACGCTCGCTAACGCCGGCTTCGGCCCGCCGAGCTGATGGTCCGACGCAGCGACCCGACGACGCGGCAGACCCTCGGTCGACCACCGGCGGTCCTGGTCGTCCCCGCCGCGATCGCCGCCGGCCTGCTGGTCCTGCCCCTGGTCGCCCTGGTCCTCGACACCCCCTGGTCGACCTTCCTCGACCAGCTCGGCAGCGAGCCGGTCCGCGAGGCGCTACGGCTCACCGCGGTCGCCTCGGGCGCCACGGTGGTCGCCTGCCTGGTGCTCGGCACCCCGTTGGCGTGGCTGCTGGCCCGCGTCGACTTCCGCGGCCGGGCGGTGCTGCGCGCCGCCGTCGCCGTGCCGCTGGTCCTGCCGCCCGTCGTCGCCGGCGTCGCCCTCGTCACCGCACTCGGCCGCAACGGCCTGGTCGGCCCGCTGCTGCGCGACGGCGGGATCACGCTGCCCTACACGACCGGCGCCGTCGTCATCGCCCACACCTTCGTGTCGATGCCGTTCTACGTGCTCAGCGTCGAGGGCGCGATGCGCTCCTCCGGCGAGCGCTTCGACGTCGTCGCCGCCACCCTGGGCGCCACCCGCTGGACGACCTTCCGCCGGGTCACGCTGCCGCTGGCCATGCCGGGCATCCTCGCGGGCTCCGTGCTGGCGTGGGCCCGCTCGCTGGGCGAGTTCGGCGCGACGATCACCTTCGCCGGCAACTACCCCGGCACCACCCAGACGATGCCGTCGCTGATCTACACGACCCTCCAGGGCGACCCCGCGCTCGCGCGCACGCTCAGCATGATCCTGCTGCTCGCCTCCGTCGCGATCCTCGCCGCCCTGCGCAACCGCTGGCTGACGACGCCATGACCGGGACCAGGACCGGCCTCGACGCCCGCATCCACGTCCCCGACCGTCTCGAGGCGACCCTCCAGGCGCCGCCCGGCTCGGTCGTCGCCGTCATCGGCCCCAACGGCGCCGGGAAGACCACCCTGTTGCGCGCGCTGGCCGGCCTGGTCGAGATGACCGGCCACGTCACCGTCGACGGCGAGAGCTGGAGCGACCCACCGCGTCTGGTGCGCGAGCGGCGCCTCGGCTTCGTCTTCCAGGACCAGTCGCTCTTCCCCCACCTCACCGCCCTGGCCAACGTGGCCTTCGGCCTCCAGTCCCGTCGTACGCCGCGGCGCGCGGCCGAGCAGGTCGCCCAGGGGTGGCTCGACCGCTTCGCCATTGGCCACCTGGCCGGTCGCAAGCCCGGCGAGCTCTCCGGCGGCCAGGCCCAACGCGTCGCGATCGCCCGCGCCCTGGCGTCCGAGCCCCAGCTGCTGCTGCTCGACGAGCCCTTCGCCGGGCTCGACGTCGGCGTCGCCACCAGCCTGCGGATCGAGCTGGCCCGCCACCTGGCCGACTACGCCGGGGTGAGCCTGCTGGTCACCCACGACGCGATCGACGCGCTGACCCTGGCCGACCGGGTCCTGGTGGTCGACGAGGGTCGGGTCGCCCAGTCCGGCAGCCCCCAGGAGGTGGCGGCCCGCCCGCTCACCGAGCACGTCGCGCGGCTCGTGGGGCTCAACGTCATCCGCGACGGCGAGACCTACCGCTCCTTCACCCCCAGCTCGGTGACCGTGTCGGTGCGCCGGCCCGAGGGCTCCGCGCGCCACCAGTGGCACGGCCCGATCGCCAGCGTCGCGCCGCACGGCGACGCCGTACGCCTCCTCGTCGCCGCTCACGGACCCGCCCCGCGGGAGCTCCTCGCCGACGTGACCCCCGGTGCGGCCACCGAGCTCGGGCTGACCCCGGGCCGCGACGTGTGGCTCTCCGTCAAGGAGACGGCGGTCCAGACCTACGCGGCGGACCGGGAGAGGTGACGGACACCGTTACGATGCCGACCATGGAACCCACCCTGGACGTCGCGCCCCAGTCCCCCGACCGCAACCTCGCGCTCGAGCTGGTGCGGGTCACCGAAGCCGCCGCGATGGCGGCCGGCCGCTGGGTGGGCAAGGGCGACAAGAACGGTGCCGACGGCGTGGCGGTCAACGCGATGCGCGTGATGATCTCGACCATCGGCATGAACGGCACCGTCGTGATCGGCGAGGGCGAGAAGGACAACGCGCCCATGCTCTACAACGGCGAGAAGGTCGGCGACGGCACCGGCCCCGAGTGCGACGTGGCCGTCGACCCGATCGACGGCACCACGCTGACCGCCAAGGGGATGGCCAACGCGGTCGCCGTGCTCGCGGTCTCCCCGCGCGGCTCGATGTACGACCCGTCCGCGGTGTTCTACATGGACAAGCTCGCAACGGGTCCCGAGGCCGCCGACGTCGTCGACATCCGCTTCCCCGTCGCGGAGAACATCCACCGGGTCGCCAAGGCCAAGGGCGGCAAGCCCGAGGACGTCACCGTCATGCTGCTCGACCGCCCGCGCCACGAGGCGCTCGCCGAGGAGATCCGGGCCACCGGTGCCCGCATCAAGTTCATCGTCGACGGCGACGTCGCCGGCGCGATCTCGGCCGCTCGCCCCGACAGCGGCGTCGACCTGCTCCTCGGCATCGGCGGCACCCCCGAGGCGATCATCACCGCCTGCGCGATGAAGTGCATGGGCGGCGTGATCCAGGGCCAGCTGTGGCCCCAGGACGACGCCGAGCGGCAGCGTGCGCTCGACGCGGGGCACAACCTCGACCGCGACTTCGTCCTCCACACCGACGACCTCGTCACCGGGGACGACTGCTTCTTCGTCGCCACCGGCATCACCGACGGCGACCTGATGCGCGGCGTGCGCTACCGCTCCGGTGGTGCGACGACCCACTCCCTGGTCATGCGCTCGCGCAGTGGCACGATCCGCTCGATCACCAGCGAGCACAAGCTCCAGAAGCTACGCAGTTATTCCGCGATCGACTTCGACTGAGACGGGCTGCGCCTGGCGGCGCAGCGACTCGACCACGTGGTCGATGACGCGCGGGTCGATGGCCATCCCGACGTGCGAGGCCCGGACCTCGATGGCGTGTGCCGCGGGGTCGACGCAGGCGCGCCAGTCGACGATCCCGTCGCGCCTGGAGTAGATCGCGGTGAAGCCGACGCCGAGGGGCACCGCCTCGCGGCTCTCGTCGAAGCTCTGGCGCGCGCAGCTGCCCGCGACGCACTCCTCCGACATGAGGCCCGGCACGCCGGCCCGGCTCAGCCGCACGAGCACGTCGACCCCAGCGGTGAGGGCGCGGTGGTGGGCGCCGGGAGCCAGCATCGGGCTGCCCATCGTGATGATCCCGGAGACGAGGTCGGGGCGGCGCACGGCGATCCCACGCGCGAGCATCCCGCCGAGGCTGTGGCCGACGACCTGCACCCGCCTGCCGCGGCGGATCGCGATCGACTCCAGCCGCGACTCGAGCTGGGCGGCGGCGTTGAGGGTGCAGCCGATGTTGGCGCGGATCGTCGAGCGGTAGGTGCGGTAGCCCTGCCTCCGCAGCGCCGCGGCCATGAGGGCCAGCGACGTGTCGCCGGCCAGGAAGCCCGGCACGAGCAGCACCGGGTCGGCCGCACGCACCGGCCCGCGGCCCGTGTAGGGGGTGCTGCGCCGGGTGCGGCCGTCGTCGACCGAGCGCAGCGCATAGCGTCCGGCCTCGGTGACGAGGCTCGCCTCGCGGGCCACGGCCACCAGCGCCGGCCGCGCATAGCCCTCCGGCAGGAGGAAGGAGGCCAGCGTGGAGGTGCTCATCTGGACGACGTTACGCGGACGTAACACGGGTATGTGGGAAATCCGGACCATTCGAAGACACCTCCTCACCCGTGCGAGAGACTCGGTGACATGTCCCCACGCGCGCGCCGGCAGCCCGACGCCCCATCCGCCGAGGTGCCGGTCGCGGTCTCCGGCGAGCTCTTCGCCCCCGTGTCGCAGGGCGTGGAGCTCTGCTACCAGACGTTCGGGAGCCCCGACGACGAGCCGTTGCTGCTCGTCATGGGGCTCGGTGGACCGATGACCTGGTGGGACCACGAGCTGTGCGCGATGCTGGCGCGCCGCGGGTTCTACGTGGTCCGCTACGACAACCGCGACACCGGCCGCTCGAGCCGCAGCGGCACCCGCGTGCGTCGTACGACGCTCGTGCGGGCGTTCGCCGGCACCCGGGTCAGGCCGCCCTACACCCTGGTCCACATGGCCGAGGACGCCTTCGGGCTGCTGGACCACCTCGGCGTCGAGTCCGCCCACGTGGTGGGGGTCTCCATGGGCGGGATGATCGCGCAGACGATGGCGATCGCCGAGTCGCGTCGCGTGCGGAGCCTGGTCAGCATCATGTCGACCACCGGCAAGCGCACCGTCGGCTGGCAGCACCCGGGCCTGCTGCCGTCGCTCATCGCCAACCGCGGCGCCGGTCGCGACGCCTACATCAGGTCCAGCGCGGCGCTGTGGAAGATGATCGGTTCCCCCGCCTACCCGCAGACCGACGAGCGCATCACGGCTCGCGCGGGCGAGACCTTCGACCGCGGCGTCAGCGCCAGCGGCGTCATGCGCCAGACCCTGGCGATCCTGACCCAGCCCGACCGGGGCGCGCGGCTGCACAGCCTGCCGATGCCGGCCCTCGTCGTGCACGGCCTGGCCGACAAGATGGTCCACGTCTCCGGGGGGCGGGCCACCGCGGCCGCCATCCCCGGCGCCGAGCTGCTGCTGATCGACGGCATGGGCCACGACGTGCCGCCCGCCCTCTTCGAGACCTTCGTCAGCGCCATCCGGCGTACGGCGGACCGCCTCCGCTGACGCACGACGGCCCGCCACCCGCGAGGGGCGACGGGCCGTCGGCTCGAGCCGGACCTCAGGTGCTCACTCGCTGAGGCGGGCCCCCGTGTCGGTGTCGAACACGTGCACGCTGTGCGGGTCGGTCGTGACGTAGATCGTCTCGCCCTTGTGCACGGTGTCGCGGCCGTTGACGCGCACGATGATGTGGTTGGGCGTGCCCTCGACGTCGGAGGTGCCGTAGACGAAGCCGTCGGAGCCGAGCTCCTCGACCACGGTCACCTTGACCGGCAGGCCGCCGTCCTCGGCGCTGACGACGCGCCAGGACTCGGGCCGGACGCCGACGGTGATGTTGCCCTCCATCCGCTTCGCAGCAGTGGGGTCGACCGGCACCTGGTACTGACCGATCTGCGCCTTGCCGTCGTTGGCCGTCGCCTTGATGAGGTTCATCTGCGGGGAGCCGATGAACCCCGCGACGAAGAGGTTGACCGGCTTGTCGTAGAGGTTGAGCGGGGTGTCGACCTGCTGGAGGTCGCCGTCCTTCATCACCGCGACGCGGTCGCCCATGGTCATCGCCTCGACCTGGTCGTGGGTGACGTAGACGGTCGTGACGCCCAGGTCGGCCTGGAGCTTGGCGATGTCGGTGCGGGTCTGCACGCGCATCTTGGCGTCGAGGTTGGACAGCGGCTCGTCCATGCAGAACACCTGAGGGCTCCGGACGATCGCGCGGCCCATGGCCACGCGCTGGCGCTGGCCACCCGACAGCGCCTTGGGCTTGCGGTCGAGGAAGTCGGTCAGGCCGAGGATCTCGGCCGCCTCCGCGACGCGCTTCGTGCGCTCCTCCGGGGACACCTTCGCCATCTTGAGCGCGAAGCCCATGTTGTCGGCGACCGTCATGTGCGGGTAGAGCGCGTAGTTCTGGAACACCATCGCGATGTCGCGGTCCTTGGGGGGCAGGTCGGTGATGTCCTTGTCACCGATGAAGATCCTGCCCTCGTTGACCTCCTCGAGCCCCGCGAGCATCCGCAGCGTCGTGGACTTGCCGCAGCCGGAGGGCCCGACGAGGACCATGAACTCCCCGTCGCGGATCTCCAGGTCGATGCCGGGCACCGTGGGCTTGTCCGCCCCGGGGAACCAGCGTTGCGCCTTCTTGAACGTGACTGTTGCCATTTTCTGCTCCTTCACCGGCAGGTACGTGCCGGACGATCCATCGTGAAGTGACGTGGGTCACCCTAATGGACCTGGCTGCGCGGGGCACTGGTGGTCACGGCTGAGAGGTCAGCCGTGCTTGCGCTCCACGGAGACCCCGCCCCAGATCGCCACTCCCCGCACCCGGACGGTGGGCGAGGTCTCGTCGAGCTCGGCGGCCACGAGCCCGGACGGCCCGGAGTAGCCGCCCATGATGCCGGTGCCCTCGAGGACCACCCGGGTGTGCGGCCCGACCACGATGGATGCGCCGCCCATGATCGCGTTGACGGTGATGACGACCTCGTCGGCGGCGTACGACGCCTGGCGCAGGTCGAGGTTGGCCCCTCCCATCACGCACAGCACCGTCAGGTGCTCGGGGACGGTCCAGGTGCCCGAGCGCTCGAAGCCGCTCATGATCGCGATCCCGCGCTCGGTCGGCCGGACCGGCTGGGTCGACCGGGTGGCCGGTGCCAGGTCGCTCGTGATCGGTGCGAGCTCGGCGTAGGTCCTGGCGGCGAAGGTCGCCTCGAGGCGCTCATCGAGCTCGCCGAGGTCGATCCGTCCGTCCCCTGCGGCCTCCCTCAGGATCTCCGCCACCTCGTGACGTTGAGCGTCGGAGACGCGCATGCGCGCCGGGTCGGGCTCGAGCTCGCCACTCATGTCCGGCAGCCTACGTCGGTCCTCTGCCGGGTCCGCGGGAGCACAGGAATACCCTTGACCGCGTGAGCACTGGCGCTGAGTTCCGTTACTCCGACCTCCTCCCGACCGGCAAGGACGACACCCCTTATCGGCTGATCACGACGGAGGGGGTGTCCACCTTCGAGACGGACGGCCAGACGTTCCTCCGCGTCGCTCCCGAGGCGATCCAGCGCCTCACGGCGGAGGCGATGCACGACATCAGCCACTACCTGCGCCCGGCCCACCTCGCGCAGCTGCGCACGATCATCGACGACCCGGAGGCGTCGGGCAACGACCGCTTCGTCGCGCTCGACCTGCTCAAGAACGTCAACATCTCCGCCGGCGGCGTGCTGCCGATGTGCCAGGACACCGGCACCGCGATCGTCATGGGCAAGAAGTCCGAGGGCGTGCTGACGGGCGTCGACGACGGCGAGGCGATCAGCCGGGGCGTCTACGACGCCTACACGAAGCTGAACTTGCGCTACTCCCAGCTCGCACCGCTGACGACGTGGGAGGAGAAGAACACCGGCACCAACCTGCCGGCACAGATCGAGCTCTACTCCACGCCGAGCAAGGACGGGAAGCCGGAGTACAAGTTCCTCTTCATGGCCAAGGGCGGCGGCTCGGCCAACAAGTCCTTCCTCTTCCAGGAGACCAAGGCCGTCCTGAACCCGAAGCGGATGCTGGAGTTCCTCGACGAGAAGATCCGGTCGCTCGGCACGGCCGCCTGTCCGCCCTACCACCTGGCGATCGTCATCGGCGGCACGTCGGCGGAGTTCGCGCTCAAGACCGCCAAGTACGCCTCGGCGCACTACCTCGACAACCTCCCGACGTCCGGGTCGATGGACGCTCACGGCTTCCGCGACGTGGAGCTCGAGGAGGAGGTCTTCAAGCTGACCCAGTCCTTCGGGATCGGAGCGCAGTTCGGCGGCAAGTACTTCTGCCACGACGTCCGGGTCGTGCGCCTGCCCCGCCACGGCGCTTCGTGCCCCGTGGCGATCGCGGTCTCCTGCTCGGCCGACCGCCAGGCCCTCGGCAAGATCACCGCCGAGGGCGTCTTCCTCGAGCAGCTCGAGACCGATCCGGCCCACTACATGCCCGACGCCGGCGTGGCCGACGACATCGCGGGCGGCGAGGTGGTGCCGATCGACCTCAACCAGCCGATGGCCGACATCCTGGCCACCCTCTCGCAGCACCCGGTCAAGACCCGGCTCTCGCTCACCGGCCCGCTCGTCGTGGCGCGCGACATCGCCCACGCCAAGATCAAGGAGCTCCTCGACGCCGGGGAGGAGATGCCGCAGTACCTCAAGGACCACCCCGTCTACTACGCCGGACCGGCCAAGACCCCCGAGGGCCTGGCCTCCGGGTCGTTCGGCCCCACCACGGCCGGACGGATGGACTCCTACGTCGAGCAGTTCCAGGCCGCCGGCGGCTCGATGGTGATGCTGGCCAAGGGCAACCGCTCCAAGGTCGTCACCGAGGCCTGCGCCACCCACGGCGGCTTCTACCTCGGCTCGATCGGCGGCCCGGCCGCCCGTCTCGCCCAGGACTGCATCCGCTCGGTGTCGGTCCTCGAGTACGAAGAGCTCGGCATGGAGGCGGTCTGGAAGATCGAGGTCGAGGACTTCCCCGCCTTCATCGTCGTCGACGACAAGGGCAACGACTTCTTCACCGACCCCTCCGGGACCGTCACGGTCCCGATCTCCGGCATCCGGGTGCGCTCTGCGGAGTAGGGATCAGCCCTGCGGCTCGTGAGCGTGGTCGGGCTTGGAGTTGGGACCGGTGGGGCCCTCGTCGGGGCGCCCGCTCTCGTCGCTGGGCGATCCCGCGACCGACTGGTCGTCGGAGATCGGGGTGTCGGCGTCGGCCGGGTCCATCGCGCCGACCTCCGACACCTGCCCCTGGGACTGGGCCTGCTCCTCGCTCTGGTCCTGCGGCTGCTCGGTCGGGGTCATGGGCGCTCCTGGGATCGGCGTCGTGTCGTGCGGTCGTCTCGACGATACCCAGCGGGCGGAGGGAACCCCCGTGCCCCGCGACGCGTTCACAGGAGGACGACAGGAGATCCACATGCAGTGCCCCACCGACGCGACCACGCTCGTCATGAGCGAGCGCAGCGGCATCGAGATCGACTACTGCCCCACGTGCCGAGGCGTCTGGCTCGACCGTGGCGAGCTCGACAAGATCATCGACCGCTCCATGAGCCTCCAGCCTCCCGCGGCCGCACCGGCCGCTCCCCCGCAGCAGTCCTACGACCGCGACGACCGGGACCGCAGCCGGGACCAGGACGGCCGCTACGAGACCTACCAGCAGCCCCGCCAGCAGGGCTCTCAGCAGGGCTACCCCCAGCAGGGCCACTACAAGAAGAAGCGCAAGGAGAGCTGGCTCAGCGAGATCTTCGACTGAGGGACCCCTCGCGTCGGCGCCCAGGGCGGGGAGTCGAGACTGCTCCCATGGAGTACGTCGAGATCGCCCGCGCCGAGTCCGAGCGCGGCGAGCTGGTGCTGCGCGAGCGCCGGTCCGTGGACGGCCCGCCCTCCCTGGAGCTGCGGGCCAACGGGGCCTTCGTGATGGACACCGTCGAGGTCAGCACCGAGCGTGCGCTCGCGACCGCCGCGCTGGCCCTGGTCGAGCAGCCCCGCCACGTCGTCGTCGGCGGGCTCGGCCTCGGCTTCACGATGCACGAGGTGCTCGCCGACCACCGCGTGGAGCGGTGCGCCGTGGTCGAGATCGAGGAGGCCCTGGTCGGCTGGATGCGCGACGGCACCATCCACCACGGTCCGGCCCTGCTCGCCGACGAGCGCGTGCACCTGGTGGTGTGCGACGTGGCGGTCGCCCTCGCCGAGGCCCGCCCGGCGTCGTACGACCTGATCCTGCTGGACGTCGACAACGGCCCCGGCTACCTGGTCCACGAGGGCAACGCCGCGCTCTACGAGGAGCCCCTGCTCGCGGCGGCCAAGGCCGTGCTCCGTCCCGGTGGGGCGCTGGCGATCTGGTCGGCCGACGAGGCTCCCGACCTCGGCGAGGCGTTGAGCGGCGTCTTCGGCAACAGCGAGGCCCAGCCGCTCCAGGTGCTGCTCCAGGGACGCGACGAGCGCTACTGGCTCTACGTCGCACGGGTGGTTGTGGGTAGCCTCGCGGAGTGACTGACGCAGGCGATCACTTCCGCACCGAGCACGACTCCATGGGCGAGGTCCGGGTGCCCCGCGACGCCCTCTGGCGGGCCCAGACGCAGCGGGCGGTGGAGAACTTCCCGATCAGCGACACCCGCCTGGAGCGCCGGATGATCGAGGCCCTGGCCCTGGTGAAGGCGGCGGCCGCCACCACCAACGAGCGTCTCGACATCCTCACCGCGGAGCAGGCCGGCGCCATCCGGGAGGCCGCTGCGGAGGTGGCTGAGGGTGAGCACGACGACCACTTCCCGATCGACGTCTTCCAGACCGGGTCGGGCACGAGCTCCAACATGAACGCCAACGAGGTCATCGCCTCGCTGGCGGCCCGCGCCGGCGTCGAGGTGCACCCCAACGACCACGTCAACGCCAGCCAGTCGAGCAACGACACCTTCCCGACCGCCATCCACGTCGCGGTCACCCGCGCCGTCGTGGGCGACCTGCTGCCGGCCCTCGGGGTGCTCGAGGGCAGCCTCGGCGCCAAGGCCGAGGAGTTCGGCGGGTTGGTGAAGTCCGGCCGCACCCATCTGATGGACGCGACGCCGGTGATGCTCGGTCAGGAGCTGGGCGGCTATGCCGCGACGGTGCGCTACGGCGCCGAACGGCTCGAGTCGGTGCTCCCGCGGGTTCGGGAGCTGCCGCTCGGCGGCACCGCCGTCGGCACCGGGATCAACACGCCCGCCGGCTTCGCCGCCGGCGCGATCGGCGAGCTCAACGAGCTGACCGGTGAGACCTTCACCGAGGCACGCAACCACTTCGAGGCGCAGGGCACCCGCGACTCGCTCGTCGAGCTCAGCGGCGTGCTGCGCACCATCGCGGTCGGCCTGACCAAGATCTGCAACGACCTGCGCTGGATGTCCTCGGGACCGACCACCGGCCTCGCGGAGATCCATCTCCCCGACCTCCAGCCGGGCTCCAGCATCATGCCCGGCAAGGTCAACCCGGTGCTGCCCGAGGCCACGCTGATGGTCTGCGCCCAGGTCATCGGCAACGACACGGTCCTCACCGTCGCCGGGGCCAGCGGCAGCTTCGAGCTCAACGTCGCGATGCCCGTGATGGCCCGCAACCTGCTGGAGTCGATCCGCATCCTGTCCACGTCCATGACCCTGCTCGCGCAGCGCTGCGTCGACGGGATCACCGCCGACGCCGAGCGCATGCGCCGCTACGCCGCCTCGTCGCCATCCGTGGTCACCCCCCTCAACACGTACGTCGGCTACGAGGCCGCCGCCGCCATCGCCAAGAGGGCGTTGGCCGAGGGAGCGACGATCCGCGAGACCGTGATCGCCCTGGGACACGTCGAGCGCGGCGACCTCACCGAGGCCCAGCTCGACGCCGCACTCGACCTGGAAGGGATGACCCACCCGTGACCGGCTTCGAGGCGCACGCACCCGACACCGTCCGGCGTCAGTACGCCGACGAGGGCAACCTCCAGACCCGCGAGTCGGTCTGGCAGCCCACCCACGAGGGTCGGGACCCGTCGACGGTCGCCCTCGAGGAGGTCGCCGCCGCCTCGCCGGCCCGGATGCTCGAGGTGGGCTGCGGGACCGGGGTCTTCGCCGAGCGCGTCGCCGCCCGGCTGCCGGGGCTCGACCTGGTCGCCATCGACCAGTCGGAGCGCCTGGTGGAGCTGACCGCCGCCCGGGGCATCACCGCGCACGTGGCCGACACCCAGTCGCTGCCCTTCCCGGACGACTCCTTCGACGTCGTCGCGGCGATGTGGATGCTCTACCACGTCACCGACCTGCACCGCGGCCTCGCCGAGGTGCGCCGCGTCCTGCGCCCCGGCGGCACGTTCGTCGCCGTCACCAACGGCGACGAGCACGTCGGTGAGCTGCGGCAGTCGGCCGGCGGACCGCTCGCGCTCACCCACTTCAGCAGCGAGAACGGCGAGGAGGCCCTGCGACGCCACTTCTCCGACGCGCGGCGCGACGACCTGCGCACGCGGGCGGTCTTCCCCGACCACGCCGCCGCCGTGGCCTACCTGCACTCCTCGCAGGAGCCGGTCGAGTGGGACCTCCCCCACTTCGAGGGCTCCCGCGAGTACGCGGGCCACGTCACGGTCTTCGTCGCCCGATGAGCCGGCGCGGCTCACCGCCGCGCGCGGTGGGCTGCAGCCTTGACACGGCTCTGGCAGGTGGTGGAGCAGAAACGGCGTCGACCGTTCCTGGAGGTGTCGACGTAGACCCGGTCGCAGCGATCGGCGTCGCAGACGCCGAGCCGGCCGGCGAGGTCGCTGCCGAGCGCGAGCGCGAGACCGGTGGCGCACCCGGCCGCCCACCCCGTGGCCAGGGTGTCGTCGGCCCCGTGGAAGTGCACGTGCCACGCGCCCCCGGGCAACGGGTCGAGCTGGGGCCGGGCCCCCGTCGCGCCCAGCAGCGTGTTGACGACGCCGGCCGCTCGTTCCAGGTCGCCGCCGTGCGCGGCCTCGAAGGCGTCACGCAGGTCGACGGCGTGTCCGGCGAGGATCTCGGCCTCGCGGGGAAGCACGTCGGGCGTGCGTCGACCGTCGCCACCCAGCGCCGCAGCCGTGGCTCGGACGCGCGCCTCACCGGTCGGCGCCTCGAGGTCGTGACCGCCCCGGGACCCGGGCGTCAGCTCGTTGACCAACCGGGCGGCCACCTCGACCAACGTGAGCACATGACTGTCGAATGCCACTTGACCAGTCACTCCTTGTCTGGATAGCGTCCCCTCGTGCATCACTGACGAACCGCACTTTACCAGTCACCAGCGAGCCGAGGGACCGATGAGCGAGCGCAACTACTGGGACGGCGAGGCCGCCACCTTCGACCAGGAGCCCGACCACGGGCTGAGCGACCCGGTCACGAGGGAGGCCTGGCGCAGCCTGCTGTGCGAGCACCTGCCCTCCGCACCGTGCGACGTGGTCGACCTCGGCTGCGGGACCGGGACGCTGTCGGCGCTCCTCGCGCGGGACGGTCACCGGGTCCGCGGGCTCGACTTCGCCCCCGCGATGGTCGACGCCGCCCGCGCCAAGCACGTCGCTGCCGGGCTCGACGTGGAGGTCGTCGTCGGGGACGCCGGGGACCCGCCGTACGACGAGGGCTCGGTCGACGTGGTGCTCGTGCGTCACGTCCTGTGGGCGATGCCCGACCCGGCTCAGGCACTGCGCCGCTGGGTCGCGCTGCTCCGGCCCGGCGGGCGGCTGCTGCTCGTCGAGGGGCGCTGGCACACCGGCGGCGGGATCGGCGCCGAGGACTGTGCGGCGCTCGTGGGCGCGCAGCGTGACCACGTGGAGGTGCGGCTGCTGCCCGAGGAGGTCTTCTGGGGTGGGCCGATCACCGACGAGCGCTACCTGCTCGTCAGCCGTTGAGGGCTGGTCAGTACCAGCCGTTGGACTCGCTGTGCGCCCAGGCGCCGCAGGGGCTGCCGTAGCGGTCCTGGATGTAGCCCAGGCCCCAGCGGATCTGCGTCACGGGGTTGGTCGCCCAGTCGGCGCCGGCCGAGGCCATCTTGGAGCCCGGCAGCGACTGCGGGATGCCGTAGGCCGAGGAGCTCGGGTTGTCGGCGTAGACGTTCCAGCCGGACTCGCGGGTCCACAGCGAGTCCAGGCAACCGAACTGGTCGGAGGAGAAGCCGAGCTCCGCGAGGAGAGCCCGACCGATGTCGCGCGGGTCGTTGTCGGAGAGATCCTCGGTGCGAGTGAGCGTGGTGCCCTCGGACTGGAGCAGCTCGGCCTCCTTGCCAGCGGCCGGCGCGAGCTCCTGTCGGCGAGAGGAGCGGGAGACCTCGGCACTGCGCCGCGCGAGGCCCGCCTCGCTCAGCGAGCTCTGCGGCGCGTCGTCGACCTCGGCCACGTCGTCGGTGGTCGACGAGAGGACGTTGGGGTCGACGGCCAGGTCGTCGGCGCTGGCCGAGACGGCCGGCGACTGGGTCAGCAGGCCCGCCGAGACGGTCGCGCCGGTCGCGGCGACGGCCACCGAGGAGAGGATCAGCGTGGTGCGCAGCGCCTTGCGAGGAGCCTCGACGAGGGCCGCGCCGGGTCGCTGGACAGGGGCGCGGTGCTGGGGGACGTGCTTGGCGTGCTTCGACACAGAGGATGAGTCCAGAGGTAGACGACACGGGCAGGTCATGCGGAGGTGCTTCGGTGACACGGGCGATCGACGCAGCCCAGAAGGTCACGGAAAGATCTCGACCCACCTTGCATGAACACTCGGGGGCGCGCAAACCGAACCACGGCATTGGTGGAAAACTTCACGAGACCTGGAGCACACCGTGCCCCACGCGTCACAAAGGACTCGCGGGGCACAGCGGCCCCAGCTGTCGGGGGTGGGGTCGCTCGGCGTCAGACCGTGACGTTCTCCAGCATCTCCGTCACGAGCGCGGCGATGGGCGAGCGCTCCGAGCGGGTCAGGGTCACGTGGGCGAAGAGCGGGTGGCCCTTGAGCTTCTCGATGACCGCTACCACGCCGTCGTGGCGCCCGACGCGCAGGTTGTCGCGCTGGGCGACGTCGTGGGTCAGGACGACCTTGGAGTTGGCCCCGATGCGCGAGAGCACGGTGAGCAGCACGTTGCGCTCCAGCGACTGGGCCTCGTCGACGATCACGAACGCGTCGTGCAGCGATCGACCGCGGATGTGCGTCAGCGGGAGCACCTCGAGCATGCCCCGGTCGAGGATCTCGTCGATGACGTCCTTGGAGGTCATCGCGCCGAGGGTGTCGAAGACCGCCT
Source organism: Nocardioides sp. (assembly GCF_031397825.1). Lineage (GTDB taxonomy): Bacteria > Actinomycetota > Actinomycetes > Propionibacteriales > Nocardioidaceae > Nocardioides. Next base: position 12,573 of record NZ_JANNML010000002.1, on the reverse strand, counting down.
GGCCCCAGGGCGACATCTTCTCCGACTCCGAGCCGGGCAGGTAGCCGAGCTCCTGGCCGCCGACGGCGAAGAGCGGCCGGAAGACCACGACCTTCTTGTGGTGGCCACGCTCGAGCACCGCCTCGAGCCCCGCGCACAGCGCCATGGCCGACTTGCCGGTGCCGGCGCGCCCACCGAGGGACACGATGCCGACCTCGGGGTCGAGCAGCATCTCCAGCGCGATGCGCTGCTCGGCGCTGCGGCCGTGGATGCCGAAGGCCTCCCGGTCGCCACGCACGAGGTGCACCTGCTTGTCGGGTCCGACCCGACCGAGCGCGGTGCCGCGGTCGGAGAGCAGAACCAGCCCCTGGTGGCAGGGCAGGCTCCGGGCGGCCTCGATGTCGAGGACCCCGTCGTCGTAGAGCTCGTCGAGCTCGGCGGCCTCGACCTCGAGCTCGGCCATCCCGGAGTAGCCGGTGTCGGAGTCGTTGATCGCCTCCCCGCGGTACTCCTGGGCGTCGAGGCCCACCGCGGAGGCCTTGATGCGCATCGGCAGGTCCTTGGAGACCAGCGTGACGTCGTGGCCCTCGTCGGCGAGGTTGCGGGCCACGGCCAGGATGCGGGTGTCGTTGTCGCCGAGCCGGAAGCCCGAGGGGAGGGCGTTGGGGTCGGTGTGGTTGAGCTCGACGCGCAGCGTCCCGCCGAGCTCGCCGACGGGGACCGGCTCGTCGAGGCGACCGTGCACGACGCGCATCTCGTCGAGCGCACGCAGGGCCGCTCGTGCGAAGTAGCCGAGCTCGGGGTGGTGCCGCTTGGCCTCCAGCTCGGTGATCACGACAACGGGCAGCACGACCTCGTGCTCCTCGAAACGTCGCAGCGCCGCGGGGTCGGCCAGCAGGACGCTGGTGTCCAGGACGTAGGTGCGGTTGAGCGGAGCAGCCACCTTGGCCCTGCGGGCCTTCTGCTCGGACTTCTTGGGCGTTGATGCCACGGGACACCCCTCAGGAGACCGCGCGCGCACTCGACGCCCGGCCCTAGTCGACGCAGATGGACCGGAACGTCACCCGAACGCCGGAGTGCCGGCATCCGTCCAGCCAGGACGACGTGCAGGTCTGCGCCTGCAGTCTGGTCCCAGCGAGCTGGTCGTGAGCGATCACGAACGGGCCTCCGATGTGGCGAGCTTCCCCACTCGCCATTGAGCCGAAAGTACGCCTGGGACCAAGCCGTCCAGCAGCGACACGCCCGAACACGGGGTGAAGGCTGGGTTACGTCGTGTCACGTGCCGTGGCGCCGCTCGCGGAGGGCGTAGGCCCGGATCGCGCGCAGGAAGTCGACGCGGCGGAAGTCGGGCCAGTAGGCCTCGCAGAAGTAGAACTCCGACTTGGCGCTCTGCCACAGCAGGAACCCGCCGAGCCGCTGCTCGCCCGACGTGCGGATCACGAGGTCGGGGTCCGGCTGACCCTTGGTGTAGAGGTGGTCGGAGATGTGCTCGACGTCCAGCACGGCGGCCAGCTCCTCCAGGGACGTGCCCTTGGCGGCGTGCTCGTGGAGCAGGGAGCGTACGGCGTCGGCGATCTCGCGCCGCCCGCCGTAGCCGACCGCGATGTTGACGAGCATCCCGTCGACGTCGCGCGTCGCCTCGGCGGCCGCCTTCAGCCGTGCGGAGGTCGCCGCGGGAAGCAGGTCGAGCGCCCCCACGGGGTGCAGCCGCCACTTGCGCTGGTCGGCGAGGGAGTCGACGGCCTCCTCGATGATCTGCAGCAGCGGGATGAGCTCGGCCTCGGGACGGTTGAGGTTGTCGGTCGAGAGCAGCCACAGCGTGACGACCTCGATGCCGACCTCGTCGCACCAGCCGAGGAGCGGCTCGATGTTGGCGGCCCCGGCCCGGTGCCCGTGGGCGGTGTCGCGCCCCACCTCCTTGGCCCAGCGACGGTTGCCGTCGAGCATGACCCCCACGTGCTGGGGCAGGTTGGCCGGCATCCGGCGCAGCAGCCGCGACTCGTAGGCGGGGTAGAGCACCCGCCGCAGTCCTCGCTTCCAGTCGGCCACCGGCCCAGCGTAAGGGGTGAGACGCCCCACGGTGGCGCGTGACGATCATCCCGGAAGTGTCACTCGCAGCCGGACCCCCGCTATCGTCGATCCATGAGCCGACCGCTGAACCACGCCAACGAAGCCGTGCGTGCCGGACTCGACCATCTCGGCGAGGTCGTCAGTGAGACCATCGCCGAGGTCAAGCCCAAGCTGCGCGGGTGGCTGCACCTGGTGCTGACGCCCCTGGCCCTCGCCGGCGGCATCGTGCTGGTCGTGCTCTCCCCCGACTCCACCACCCGCTGGGGCTCAGCGGTCTTCGCCGCCAGCGCGCTGCTGCTCTTCGGCGTGTCGGCGATCTACCACACCGGGTCCTGGTCGCCTCGGACCTGGCAGACGCTCCGACGCTTCGACCACGCCAACATCTTCGTGCTCATCGCCGGCTCCTACACGCCGCTGACGCTGATGCTGCTCGAGGGCACCCAGCGGGCCGTGCTGCTCACCACCGTGTGGGCCTGCGCGATCCTCGGCGTGCTCTTCCGGGTCTTCTGGACCGACGCCCCCCGCTGGCTCTACACCCCGATCTACATCGGCATGGGCTGGGCCGCGGTCTTCTTCATCCCCGGGTTCATCGACGGTGCCACCGAGCGTCTCGGGAGCGGACCCGCCACGGCCGTCCTGGTCCTCATCGCGGTCGGTGGGATCTTCTACACCGCCGGCGGCATCGTCTACGGCTTCAAGAAGCCCAACCCGTGGCCGACCTGGTTCGGCTTCCACGAGGTCTTCCACACCTTCACGATCCTGGCGTTCGTCAGCCACTACGTCGGTGTGTCCCTGGCGACCTACCAGCTTCGCTGAGCGGTCGCCGACGTGACGGTTCTCCGGGCCCGTCGTACGGTGGAGACATGGCCACCATCGAGCTGACCAACGACAACTTCGCGACCCACGTCGAGAGCGACGACATCCTGCTCGTCGACTTCTGGGCGAGCTGGTGCGGTCCGTGCCAGCAGTTCGCCCCCACCTACGAGGCTGCCTCCGAGGTGCACACCGACGTGACGTTCGGGTCGATCAACACCGAGGAGCAGCAGGAGCTGTCGGCAGCCGCCGGGATCCAGTCGATCCCCACGCTGATGGCCTTTCGCGAGGGGATCCTGGTCTTCGCCCAGCCCGGTGCGCTCCCCGCCGCCGGCCTGGAGCAGGTCATCGCCGGCGTCAAGGGCCTCGACATGACCGACGTACGCCGCCAGATCGCCGAGGCCGAGGACGGCGCCACGGGCTGAGCCCGCTGGTCAGTCCTTCGGGATCGTCGTGCCCCGACCGTGCAGCATCGTCATGATCGTGGCGAGCTGCTGGTCGGCCTTCTCCGTGCGGCCGAACGACGTGAGCGCCATGGCCGGCTTGAAGCGCTGGCGCGCGATCGCCTTGGCGTAGGTGAACTCCCGCAGTCCGTCGGCGCCGTGGATGCGCCCGAAGCCGGAGTCGCCGATGCCGCCGAAGGGCAGCGAGGGGATCGCGGCGAAGCTGATGATGCCGTTGATCGCGGTCATGCCCGACCGGATCCGCTCGGCGATCTCCATGCCGCGCGCCTGGGAGAACACCGTCGAGCCGAGGCCGAACCTGGTCGCGTTGGTGAGGGCGATCGCCTCCTCCATGTCTCGCACCCGGGCCACGGTGACGGTGGGTCCGAACGTCTCCTCCTGCACCGCGCGCGAGTCCTCCGGCACGTCGACCAGGATCGTCGGCTGCACGAATCGCTCCCCCACGGCGTCGATGCCGCCGACGACCGCGCGACCACCCCGGTCGAGCGCGTCCTGGATGTGGCCGCGGATCACGTCCATCTGCTTCGGCATCGTGATCGGGCCCATCGGGGAGCTGGGGCTCGCGTCGGCGTAGAGGTCACGGGCCTTCTCGGTGAGCACGGCCATGAACTGGTCGTAGACCTTGTCGTGGACGTAGACCCGCTCGACCCCGGTGCAGGTCTGGCCGGCGTTGGAGCACGCACCCCAGAGCGTCGCGTCCGCCGCGGCGTCGATGTCGGCGTCGGCGTCGATGATGACCGCGTCCTTGCCACCGGCCTCGATGATCACGGGCACGAGGTTCTCCGCGCAGGCCGCCATGACCCGCTTGCCGGTCGCGGTGGAGCCGGTGAAGGCGACCTTGTCGACCCCGGCGCGGCACAGCGCGGCGCCGGTGTCGCCGAAGCCGGTCACGACCTGGAGGACCGGCCGGCCGACCGTCTCCTGGAACGTGCGGGCCAGCCACTCACCGACCCCGGGGGTGAACTCGCTGGGCTTGAAGACGACCGCGTTGCCGGCGGCCAGCGCGTAGCCGATCGAGCCCATCGGCGTGAAGACCGGGTAGTTCCACGGGCCGATGACCCCGATGACGCCGAGTGGGCGGTACTCCAGGGACGCGGCCTGGTTGGCCATCAGGAGCCCGGACGGCACCCGCCGCCGCTTGAGCACCTTCTCGGCGTGCCCACCGGCCCAGGCCAGGTGGTCGATCGCCAGCGCGGCCTCGAGCATCGCGTCGCCGTGGGGCTTGCCGGTCTCCTGGTGCATCAGGTCGGCCAGCTGCGCGAGGCGTCGTGTGATGACCCCCTTCCAGGTGCTCAGGTGCGTCGCCCGGGCGTCGTACGACAGACCTGCCCACCAGGCGGCGGCATCGCGGGCACGGACGACGGCGGCCTCGACCTCCTCCGCGGTGTGGATCGGGTGGGTGCCGACGACGTCGCCGGTGATCGGGCTGAGCGACTCGAACGTCGCCGTGGCGACGGGGGCAGCGGCGGGACGGTCCTGGATCTCGGTCATCGGCTCTTCCTGATCTCGTCGGCGGCCTTCTCGGCCACCATCACGGTGGGGGCGTTGGTGTTGCCGCGCGGCACGGCCGGCATGACGGAGGCATCGACCACGCGCAGGCCCTCGATGCCGCGGACCTTGAGCTGCGCGTCGACGACGGCGTCCTCGCCGGTGCCCATCGCACAGGTCGCGACCGGGTGGTAGAGCGTCTGCGTCCAGGTGCGGATGTGCTCGAGCAGGTCCTCGTCGGTGGGGTGGTGGGGCAGGTTCCACGGGCGGTCGATGTAGTTGCTCAGGGCGCCCTGCGTCACGATCTCGAAGGTACGACGCGCTCCCGCGAGGAGGGCGTCGAGGTCGGTCTGGTCCTCGAGGTAGGCCGCGTCGATGGCCGGGTGCCACGACGGGTCGGCCGACCGCAGCCGGATCGAGCCGCGGCTCTGCACCGAGACCAGGGTCGGGGCGGCGGTGAACATGCGGCTCGTGGGCTCGTGCAGCCCGTTGTCGTAGAAGCCGGCCGGTGCGGCGTGGATCTGGATGTCCGGGGCGGCCAGGCCGTCGCGGCTGGCGAAGAACGCGCCCGCCTCCCCCACGTTGGAGGACAGCGGGCCGGTGCCGCGTGCCTTCCAGCGGATGAAGTTGGTGAGGTTGTTGAGCTGGCCCAGGTCGGTGGTGCCGCGGGTGTACCAGAGCAGCGGGGTCACCGGGTGGTCCTGCAGGTTGGCGCCCACACCGCTCAGCTCGACCACGGTGTCGATGCCGACCTCGGCCAGGTGGGCCTTCGGGCCGATGCCCGAGAGCATCAGGAGCTGCGGGCTGTTGATCGCCCCGCCGCAGAGCAGCACCTCGCGGGCGGCGAGCACGGTGTGCTCGGAGCCGCCCTGGCGGAAGGTCACGCCCGTGACCCGCTCCCCGGAGATCTCCAGGCGGGACGCGAGGGCCCCCGTCGTGACGGTCAGGTTGGGCCGGGTGCGGGCGGGGCGCAGGTAGCCCTCGTTGGTCGACCAGCGCCGACCCTTCTTGCAGGTGACCTGGTAGAGACCGGCGCCCTCCTGCTCGGCCCCGTTGAAGTCGTCGGTGGGCTTGTGGCCGGCGCTGACGGCGCTCTGCACGAAGAGGTGGCTGAGCTCGTGGTCGTAGGCGCGGTCCTCGACGTGCAGCGGGCCGTCCTGCCCGTGCAGCGGGCCCCCGAGGCGGGTGTTGCCCTCGCTCTTCACGAAGTAGGGCAGCACGTCGTCGAAGCCCCAGCCCTCGGCGCCGTACTGGTCGCGCCAGGAGTCGTAGTCGGCGCGGTTGCCGCGGATGTAGATCATCGCGTTCATCGAGGAGCAGCCGCCGAGGGCCTTCATCCGCGGCCAGTAGGCCCGGCGGCCGTGGAGCTGCTTCTGCTCGGTGGTGGAGTAGTTCCAGTCCCACTTGGTCTTGAACATCGTGGGGAAGGCGGCCGGGATCATCACCTCGTCGGCGTCGGCCTCGCCCCCCGCCTCGAGCAGGAGCACCGTGGTGCCCGGGTCCTCCGTCAGGCGGGCGGCGAGCACGGCGCCCGCGCTCCCTGCTCCGACGATGACGTAGTCGTACGTGTCCTGCGGCATGTGTGACGCCCTTCACCTCGAGGTCCTGGGGCAGAACCTACCCGCGCGTAGGTTGCACCGACAGACCGATCTCAGCGGTCGTCCCGCGCACCACCAGCTCGGTGGGGAGCACGACGTGCTCGGGCTCCTCGACCGTCGCCACGCCCAGGCAGCGCAGGATGTGGCGCCCGGCCACCGCGCCCTGCTCGCTGACCGGCTGCCGGACCGTCGTGAGGTCGAAGTACGGCGCCATCTCGTGGTCGTCGATCCCGATGACCGACCAGTCCTCGGGCACCCGCACCCCTCGCTCGCGGCTGGCGCGCAGCACCCCGATCGCCATCTCGTCGGAGGCGCAGAAGACCGCCGTCGGACGCTCCGGGAGGTCCAGCAGCGCGTTGCCGGCCTCGCGCCCGCCGACCAGGGTGAAGTGCCCCTCGGTCTCCAGCGCCGGGTCGTGCTCGATGCCGTGCTCGGCGAGCATCTCCCGGTAGGCGCGTCGCCGGGCCCTCGGCGTCGCGAAGTCGAGGCCCTCGTCGACCAGGCTGCCGACGTAGGCGATCCGGCGGTGCCCCAGCTCGACGAGGTGGCGCACGGCGGTGCGCGACACCTCCGTGTCGTCGATGCGCACGCTGGGCCACTTCGGCACCTCGGCACCCAGGATCACGACCGGGCAGGCCTGCTGCGTGAGCCAGTCCACCTCCTCGGCGGTGGGGCTCAGTCCGAGGACGAGGATCGCGTCCACCCGCTTGGTCAGGACGTGGGTCTGGAGCACCCGGTGGCGGGTGCCGGCGTCACCGGCGAGGTTGTAGAGCAGCACGTCGAAGCCCTGGGCGCGCAGCACCTGCTCGGCCCCGTCGACCACCATCGCGAAGAACCACCGGGTCACGAAGGGGACCACGATCGCGATCGAGCCGGTGCGCCCGCTGGCCAGGCTGGCCGCATGCGGGGACGGGACGTAGCCCAACCGGCGAGCGGTCTCGATCACCCGGTCTCGGGTCTCCTGCGAGACCCGGGGAAGGCCGCGCAGCGCCCGGGAGACCGTGGCCGTGCTCATGCCGACCTCGCGAGCGACGTCATCGATGCTGGTCATCGCCGCGGTGTTCCTTTCCCCCCGGCGCAGGAGATTACGGTGGCTCCATGAGCCACGCCGCGCCCTCGCGCCTCCCGGACGGTTCCACCCTCGAGCTCGGGACCGCCACGGCGTCGTACCAGATCGAGGGCGCGACGACGGAGGACGGCCGCGGACCCTCGATCTGGGACACCTTCACCCAGCGGCCGGGCGCGGTGCGCGACGGCAGCGACGGTGCCGTGGCCTGCGACTCCTACCACCGCTCCGAGGAGGACGCCGACCTGGTGGCCGGCCTCGGCGTCGACTGGTACCGCTTCTCGGTCGCCTGGCCGCGCGTCGTGCCGGGCGGGACCGGACGCGTGGAGCCCCGCGGGCTGGACTACTACGACCGCCTGGTCGACGACCTGCTCGCGCGCGGCGTGAAGCCCACCGCGACGCTCTACCACTGGGACCTCCCCCAGACGCTGGAGGACGCCGGCGGCTGGCTCGTGCGCGAGACGTCGGAGGCCTTCGCCGACTACGCGATGGTCGTGCACGAGCGGCTGTCCGACCGGGTCGGGCTGTGGGCGACGCACAACGAGCCGTGGTGCGCGGCCTACCTCGGCTACGCCGCCGGCGTGCACGCACCCGGCCGGCGTGAGGGCGGCGACGCGCACCGGGCCGCCCACCACCTGATGCTGGGACACGCGATGGCGGCCGAGCGGATGCGGGCCGCGAGCCCGTGCGACGTCGGCATCGTGCTCAACCTGGCCCCCATCTGGCCCGAGCGGCCCGAGGCGGCAGGGGTCGCCGACGGGGTCGACGCCCTCCGCAACCGGGTGTGGCTGGACCCGCTGGTCGACGGCGCCTACGACGCGGGGTTGCTGAGCGTGGCGCCCGTGCTGGCCGATCCCGCACTGGTGCGCGAGGACGACCTCGCCCTCATCCAGGGGTCGGCCGACTGGGTCGGCATCAACTACTACACCCCCGTGCGTCCCGACCTGGCCGGAGCCGACGCGGCGGCCCACGACCACCCGGAGGGGCAGGCCTACCCCGGCGTGCCGTCGTTCGACCTGGTGGTGCGCGAGCCCGTGACCGACATCGGCTGGGAGGTCGAGGCCGCCGGCCTCGAGGAGCTGCTGGTCGAGACCGCACGGCGCACGGCGCTGCCCGTGCTGGTCATGGAGAACGGCGCTGCCTACGCCGACACGGCTGTCGTCGACGGCCGGGTCCAGGACGACGACCGCGTGGCCTACCTGCGCGACCACCTCGCCGCCACCGACCGCGCCCGTGCCGCCGGGGCGGACGTGCGCGCCTACGTCGTGTGGACGCTGCTCGACAACTTCGAGTGGGCGGAGGGCTACACGAAGACCTTCGGCCTCGTGCACATCGACCCGGACGACCAGGCACGCACCCCCAAGGCGTCCTACGCATGGCTCGCCTCGGAGGCCCGCGCCCGAGCGTGACGCTCCGGCGGGGGTCATCTCGCGGACCTAGCCCTTGACGCTGCCGGCGAGGAGCCCGCGCACGAAGTAGCGCTGGAGCGACAGGAAGACGATCAACGGGACCGCCAGCGACACGAACGCACCGGCCGAGAGCAGGTGCCAGTCCTGGCCGCGCTGTCCGGAGAGCTCGGCCAGCCGCACCGTGAGCGGTGAGATGTCGAGGCTGCCGCCGCCGAAGACGAGGGCGACGAGCAGGTCGTTCCACACCCAGAGGAACTGGAAGATCCCGAAGGCCGCGATCGCCGGCATCATCAGCGGCAGCATGATCCGGCGGAAGAACTGCACGTGCCCGGCGCCGTCGACGCGCGCCGACTCGATCAGCTCGGCGGGGATCTCGCGCATGAAGTTGTGCAGCAGGAAGATCGCCAGCGGCAGCGCGAAGATCGAGTGCGAGAGCCAGATCGTGTAGAGACCGCCACCGGGGGCGTCCGAGCCGGCGAGCGGCATCAGGTTGAACGGCGGCTGCACGTAGGCCGACAGCAGCGGGATCATGGTGACCTGGATCGGGACGATCTGGAGCGCGAAGACGGCCACGAACAGGAAGTTGCGGCCCGGGAAGCGCATCCATGCGAACGCGTAGGCGGCCAGCGTCGCCAGGCTGATCGGGATCAGCACCGACGGGATCGTGATGACGATCGAGTTGATCAGGTAGGTCGCGAGGTCGGTGTCGGAGCCGGAGATCACCGCGCGGTAGTTGTCGAGGGTGACGTCGGGGCTGGCGAAGAACTCCCACCACCCTGACGTCTTGACGTCGCCCTCGGGACGGAACGAGGAGACGAACAGGCCGAAGGTCGGCACGGTCCACAGCAGCGCGATGGCGATCGCGGCGACCGAGGCCCATCGGCTCGTGAGGCCGGTGTGCGCCGCCTCCGACGCCGTACGACGGGGGGCGTCGGGCGTGGGCTCGACCTCGGGCGTGATCGGAGCGATGGCGGTCATCGGGCCTCAATCCTTCGCATCTGACGGATGTTGTAGATGACGATCGGGGTCACCAGGACGAAGATCAGCACCGCGAGCGCGGCACCGAGGCCCTGGTTGAACGAGCGGAAGCTCTGCACGTAGAACTCGTAGGCGAGCACGCTGGTCCCGAAGTTGCCGCCGGTGCTGGTGCGGACGATGTCGAAGACCTTGAGCGTGGAGATGCTGATCGTGGTGAGCACGACGATGAGCGACGGCCGGATGCTCGGCACGGTGATGTAGCGGAACATCTTCATCGCCGACGCGCCGTCGAGGCGCGCCGCCTCCATGACGTCCTCGGGGATCGCCTTGATCGAGGCCGACAGGATCGTCATCGCGAAGCCGGCCTGGACCCAGATCATGATGACGATCAGGAAGAGGGTGTTCCACGGCTCGGTGAGCAGGAAGCGGTAGGTGTCGAAGCCCAGGCTCTTGAGGATCTGGTTGACGACGCCGATCTGGTTCTCGTCGGTGCCGCGGTAGTCGTAGACGAACTTCCAGATGATCGAGGCCCCGACCAGGGAGATCGCCATCGGCAGGAAGATCAGGGCCTTGGCGAACTTCTCGAACTTGGCGCGGTCGATGAGGACGGCGTAGACGAGCCCCACCGCCGTCGCGGCCAGCGGGGTGAGGACCACCCAGATCGCGGTGTTGCGCAGGACCTGGAGCTGGTCGCCGTCGGTGACGATCGTCTGGTAGTTGTCCAGGCCGACGAAGGTCGTGCCGGCCGCGTCGTAGAACGACTGGTAGATCGTCTTGATCGCGGGGTAGAGCAACCCGGCCGCGATCAGCAGCAGGGACGGAGCGAGGAACGCCGCGGTCTGGACCCGCTCCCCGGCGCGGGAGCGCAGCCGGGAGGTCAGCACGAGGATCACGCCCATGACGCCGAAGAACAGCGCCACCGCGATGCCCATCTGCAGGAGCTTGTCGGTGGTGGTCACGCCTCACCCGTCCTTGTCGTCTTCACAGGGTCGTCTTCACAGGATCTGGACTTGTCGATCGGTGCTGCGTCGTGGGCCGGACCGGGCCGCGGTGATGACACCGCGGCCCGGCCCGGTCAGGGCCCGACCGCTAGGAGGTGGGCCAGGACGACTCGACGTTGGCCAGGGCGTCAGCAGTGCTGGCACCTGTGATCCAGGACGTCATCTCGCTCCAGAAGGAGCCGGCGCCGACGGCACCGGGCATCTGGTCGGAACCGTCGAAGCGGAAGACCGCGTCGGGGTCCTGCAGGGTCGAGGCCGACAGCTGGTCGATGGGGCTGACCAGGTTGTTGATGTCGAGACCCGTGTTGGAGCTGACCCAGCCACCGGCGGTGGTGGCGATGGCCTTCTCGTTGGCCCACACGTCGCTGGAGAGGTAGGTCTGGAAGGCCTGGACCTCGGGAGCGTCGGAGAACGCGGCGACGAACTCGCCACCGCCGAGGACGGGCTTGCCGAAGTCCTCGTTGGTCGTGGGCAGGTAGAAGGCGAAGACGTCGCCGTCCTCGGCCACGGTGGTCCCCTCGGGCCAGTTGGCGGCGTAGAAGCTCGCCTGGCGGTGCATGGCGCAGTCACCGTCGAGGATGGGCAGGCCACCCTCCTGGAAGGGCGTGGTGGCGATCGACTTCACGTCGCCGATGCCGCCGTTGACCATGTTCTCGTCCTTGAGGACCGAGCCCACGCGGTCGAGCGCCTCGGCGATGGCCGGGTCGTCGAAGGGGATCTCGTGGTTGACCCACTGGTCGTAGACGTCGGGGCCGGCGTCTCGCAGGACGGCGTCCTCGAGCCAGTCGGTGGTGACCCAGCCGGTCGCCTCGCCCGACTCGATGCCGGCGCACCAGGGCTTGATGCCCTTGCCCGCAGCGTCCTCGGACAGCGCCATCATGTCGTCCCAGGTCTCGGGGACGGTCCAGCCGTTCTCCTCGAACATGGCTGGGGAGTACCACACGAACGACTTCACGTTGGCGCCCAGCGGGGCGGCGTAGAAGGTGTCGGCGACGGTGCCGTAGGACTTCCAGTCCTCACCGAAGAACTCGTCGACGTTGGCCGACACGGTCTCGGGCGCGGGGACGACCTTGTCGGTCTGCTCGACCAGGGTCTTGAGCAGGCCGGGCTGCGGGATGTAGGCGATGTCGGGGGCGTTGCCGCTGCGCACGCGCACGACGAGCTGCGCCTCGAACTCCTTGGAGCCCTCGTAGTTGACCGTCGCCCCGGTGCACTCCTCGAAGAGCTTGTAGGAGTCCTTGTGGGCCTGGTCCTCGGGGGCGATGATCGAGGTGTAGACGTTGACCTCGCGACCGCTGAGGTCGCCGAACTCGGTCAGCTGCTCGCAGCCGGCCTTGCCCTCGCCGGGCGACGTGCCCCCGGCGGTCTGGGTCTCTCCGTCGGTGCTGTCGTCGGCACAGCCAGCCAGCGCGAAGCCGGCCACGAGCAGTGCGGACACTGCCGCGGTGCGGCGCTTGTTGCGTGATGCCATCAGTGTTCCCTCTCTGGGTCTTCGTCGACGACCGTCGGACACCTCTGAGGTCGATCGTTGCGACGCTGTGTATGCAAGCGCTTACACACAGCCTCGGTCAAGAGTTAAGAGTCACGATTCTGTAACGCAGGTCACATCGCGGTCAGCCAGCCCGAAATCGCCGAGGAGGGGGGGGGGGGGGGGGGGGGGGGAGAGGAGCGGAGCGACGCCGCCCCACGGGGCGCGGGGGGGGGGGG